>JBBRQB010000004.1:0-63375 GCA_038227105.1 Candidatus Limnocylindria bacterium
TCGAAGAGGAGATCGGTGAGGTCGGGCCGTTCCGGCCCGACGCCGAAGCGGCGCTGTACCGCGCGTCGGTCGAGGCGCTCCTCAACGCGAAGCGCCACGCCGGCGCCCGCAAAGTGATCGTGAAGGTCCAGCAGGACGAGGCGTACGTCGAGGTCGTCGTTGCCGACGATGGGCAGGGCTTCGCAAGCGAGCAGTGGGGCGAGGCCGCAGCCAAGCCGGGGCACTTCGGGCTCCTCGGGATGCGCGAGCGCATCGGCTTGCTCGGTGGGGTGTGCAAGATCGCGAGCAAGCCGGGTGGCGGCACGACGGTGCGGATCACCGTGCCGAGAGACCGGATCAGCTAGAGCGCGGCGCGCTCCGCTTCATCGGCGAGCATCACGGGGATGCCGTCGCGGATCGGGTAGCGGCGCCCGCAGGCCGTGCACACCAGGTGCGTCGTCGCGTCGGTGACGGGCGCGTGGTCGACCGGACAGGCCAGGATCTCGAGGAGGTCGCTAGCGATCGGCATCGCTCCACAGGGTAGCCCGGGAGCCTCTTGACAGCGGTAGTCAATATATCGTTGACATGCTTGGGAACCCCACGGCCGACGCCCGGGCGATCGCGACGCGCCTCGTCCTCGATTCGCCGAGGCCGGTCGCGGCGTCGGCCCTCCCCACTGGCGATCCGGAGCTCGCCGCGGCGAAGGCCACGGACGCGGGGATCCCGCCCGAGCTCCTTGCCCGTTTCGGCGCGACCGTTCGCCAGACGCACCGCCGCGCCCGGGTCGTCGTCGTTGACGTAGCGGCCGGTCGGCAAGCCGAGCTCGCCGAGGCCCTCCGTGCGATCGGCATTCCCGCCCGTCCGCCGTTGCCGATCGGCCTTCTGCTCCACGAGAGCGTGCCGTTGCTGCACGTTCCACCGCTCTGGGACGGCGGACTGAGCGGGTCCGGCGTGCGGATCGCGATCGTCGACACCGGGATCGACGCCGGCCATCCGGACCTCAAGGGACGGATCGCGGTGAGCGCCGATTTCAGCGGTGCCGGCGAGGGAGACGACGTCGGCCATGGCACGCACGTGGCGGGGATCGCCGCGGGCGCGGGCACGGTGTACCGGGGCGTCGCACCCGGCGTCACGCTCGTCGTTGCCAAGGCGCTCTCGGCGGCCGGCGGCACGGAGGACGCGGTGCTCGCGGCGATGTCGTGGGCGAGCCAGCAGAGTGTGCAGGTGATGAATCTCTCCATCGGCGGTCCTGCGCATCCCGGATCGACGACGTCGCCGCTCGCACGCGAGGTCGACGCGCTGACGGCGGACGGCATCATCGTGTGCGTCGCCGCGGGTAATGGCGGACCCGGTGCCTCGACGATCAGCTCGCCGGGCGACGCACGCGGTGCGTTAACCGTCGGCGCAGCCGATAAGACCGGCGCGCTCGCCTTCTACAGCTCGCGCGGACCCGTCCCCGGCGTCCGGTATCGCAAGCCCGACGTCCTCGCGATCGGCGGCGGCGTGACCCGCGGTGTGGCGTGCGCCTATGGGACCGGCATCGCGAGCGCTCGCGCCTCAGTGCTCGCGAGCGACCCCTGCGCCGTGCCGCCGCGATACGTGCGGATGAGCGGGACATCGATGGCGACGCCGCACGTCGCCGGCATCTGCGCGCTGCTGCTGGAAGCGCTCGGCGCGACAGGCACCGCTGCCACACGCGCCCGGCTCGTGCGGAACGCGATCATCGGCTCGGGGCATGGCGGGATCGTCGACGCGGAGCACGCCCTCGCGAACCTGCGCCGCGGTCGGAACGCACGTACCACTGCGGCCTGACGAATAGCGCCCCGGCCGGCGCTCGCGGATACGAGACACTTACTGCCGTGCGCATCGCCATCTTCCATCTCGGCTTCTTCTACGCCGGCGGCGGCGAAAAGCTCGTCCTCGAGCAGGCGCGCGCGCTCACGCGCCGCGGCCATGACGTGCGCGTGTACGCGCCGATCGTTTACTCCGCCGCATGCTTTCCCGAGCTCATGGCGGAGGTCCGCCCGCAGGCGCTCATGCGGCGGCTGCCGAACGTCGGCGGGGTGGGCGACGGGTTGACCCTGCTCGCAGCGTCGGCGTTCGCCGGGCGGCTCGTGCGCGGCATCGACGCGGATGTGTACCTCGGGGCGAACCAGCCAGGTGCCTGGCTCGCGCGGCGCGCCGCGAAGGCCCACGGCCGCCGCTATGTCGTGTACCTGAACCAGCCGAACCGGCTGCTCGAGCCGCGCGCCGTCGACCGCGACCCGGGCGCGGTGATCGTGAAGCGCGACTTCTTCCTGCTCTCGGGTGCGACGCTCATCGGCCGCCCGGTGCTCAGCGTGCTCGACCGGGCGAGCGTGCGCGATGCGGCCATCCGGCTCGGCGACGGCGCGTACATGACTCGGGTCCTGCGCAGCTACTACGGTCGAGAGTGGCGCGACTGCCCTGGCGCGGCGGCGCCCGCGGCAACGCCGCCGACGGATCTCGCGCGGAGACAGGACGCGACTGCCACCGTCCGCGGGATCACGCTCCGCGGTCCGCTCGTGCTCCTCACGAACCGGCATTACCCCCAGAAGCGCTTCGAGTGGATGTTCCCGGTCATCCGAAGGGTCCGCGAGGAGTTCCCGACGGCACTCCTCGTCATCACCGGCCAGCCGACGGTGTACACGGAGCAGCTGCAAGCGCAGCTGCGCGCGAACGGCCTCGAGGACAGCGTCCGGTTCCTCGGGCTGGTGAGCGAGGCGGACCTCCTCCAGCTGTACCGTTCCGCGGCCGCATATGTGTACCCGTCGCCGGAGGAGGACTTCGGCCTCGGCCTCGTGGAGGCGATGGGTCAGGGCACGCCGGTCGTCGCGTGGGATAACGCCGGGCCCTCGGGGATCGTGGAGGATGGCCGCTCCGGGCGGCTCATCCCGCTCGACGACCACGCGGGCTTCGCCGCCGCGGTGCTCGAGCTCGTGCGCGACCCCGAGACCCGGACCCGGCTCGGGCTCGGCGGCTGGCGCCGCGTCCGAGAGCACTTCTCGTTCGACCGGCACACCGACATCCTCGAAGGGGCGCTCCGTGAAGCCGCAGGCTGAGCCGCGGACCACGTTCTTCGACGCGCAGCCCCCGCGCTCGCCGTTCAGCGACGCGCTTCGGGGCGACCCGCTCGCGCGGGCGTTCCGGATCCGCGACGCCGCCTGGCTGTCCGTCCTCCGCGCGCTGCCGCTCGCGCCGGAGGACTGGGTCCTGGACGTCGGCGGCGCGGATGGCGTGATCGCCGATCGCGTCCACGCGCTCCGCGGCACGCGCGGGGTCTGCGTGGACGTCGCGATGCGCGGTCTCGCGCAGGCGCGCGAGCGGGGAGTCGAGGTGCGTCCGGTCGCGGCGGACGGGCGGCACCTGCCGTTCCCGAGCGGCACATTCGCGGCGACGCTGTCGTTCGAGACGCTCGAGCATGTCGTTCCGTGGGCCGACGTCGTGGCCGAACTCGTCCGCGTGACGAAGCCCGGCGGTGCCATCGTGACGAGCGCGGTGAGCGCCCGATGGAAGGGGACATGGAACTGGTGTCTGGACCGGCTCGGCGTGGACATCCACTCGTACGCCGATCACGACCCGATCCGGTTCGTCGATCAGGACGATCTGCGCGCCGCGTTCGCGGCGAACGGCGCGGAGGTCCGCGCGGTCCACGAATTGAACGCCTTCGCCACGCTCGCGTACGACCAGGGGGTGATGCTGGCCGCGGTCCTCGCCGACCGCGCGCCGGCGGGCGTCGGGAACGCGTTCCTCACGGCCGCGACGGCGACGCGCCGGTTCGTTGGACCGCCGCTCGTCCTGTCGGAGCTTCCCTGGCGCCTTCTTTCGCGATCGAACAGCATCCTCGTGGTGGCGCGGAAGCGATAGCGATGCGCGGGGTCACCGACCGGCGCCCGTACACGGTCGTCTGGGAGAAGGAGCAGCTCCTCGCGTCGCTCGGTGCCGCCGGGCGCGTGCTCGACGCCGGCGCGGCGGACGGGCAGTACGTCCTGCCGTGGCGCGCGCAAGCCACGCAGGTCGTCGCGCTTGACATCGACGCGACGCGCGTCGCGCAGCTGCGCGAGCGCGTCGGCGGCGCGCCGGGCGTCTCGATCGTGCAGGCGTCGATCGAGCGGCTCCCCTTCGCCGACCGGACGTTCGACCTCGTCTGGGCCTCGGAGATCGTCGAACACCTGCGGTCGTTGCGTGTCATCGACGAGCTCGAGCGGATCAGCGCCGGGCGGATCGTCATCACCCTGCCGAACCCGCGCGGCCCGTACCGGTATCTCGACCGGACGCACGTGCTCCGGTACTCGATCGGCTCGTTGCAGGCCGCGTTCGCCGCTCGGCCGGGCTGGACGTACCGGGTCGAAGGGCTCGGTGGATGCCTCCCGGCATGGGCCGGTGCGCGACCGGTGCGCCGCGCGTGGCTCGCGCTCTCGCGGACCCATCCTGCGCTCGCCTGGACGCTCGTGATCGTCGGCACGCGCGCCAGCGCCCGGTCGGATTGAGCAGACGATGCGCAAGGTGACGTTCGTCGCGCTCCTCCTCGTTCTCCTGGCCGATCTGCCGATGCTGATCCCACCGCCGTTCGGGCTGACCGATCACCTCGTCTTCTGGAAGGCGGGCGAGATCGTCGGCCAGGGCGGGTCGCCGTACGCGATGTCCGCTTGGGTGGAGGCGCAACGCGTGTACACGAGCGGCCACCTCGCGCCGTTCGTGGACGCGAATCGGCCGGTGTGGGTGTACCCGGCGTGGACGGCATTCCTGTTCGTCCCCTTCGGCTGGCTCCCCTACCCGGCCGGACCGTGGGTCCTCTACCTGTCGTACCTTGTGATCGGCATCGCCGCGACCATCCTGTTCGTCCGCTCGCTCCCGGAACCCTGGCGGACCGCGGCGGAGCCGGCGATCCCGCTCGCGGCGCTGTTCCAGCCGCTCGTCATCGCCGACCGGTACGGCCAATTCGGCAGCTTCCTGCTCCTCGGCGTCGTGCTCGTGTATCTCGGCCTGCTGCGACGCCGCACCGCGCTGCTCAGCGCGGGCGCCCTCCTCCTCTTCACGAAGCCCCAGCTATTCGGACTGCTCGTCCCCGTGGTGCTCTGGGTCCTCGTCCGGTGGACCGCATGGCGGACGGTCGCGGTCGTCGGGTCGCTGCTCGCGGCCGTGGCGATCGTCACGACACTGCGGTACCCGGAGTCGCTCGCGTCCTTCTCGTACGGCGCCAATGAACGTGTCACGACGTACCTCTCGTGGTACTCGACAACGTGGGGCTTCGCCATGCATATCTTGGGCGCAGCGTGGCTCCCGGCATCGCTCACGCTCATCGCCCTGGCGGCAGCCGCCACAGCCGTCGCGGTCCGGCGGCTCCCAACGGAGCTGCGGCTCGCCGGGGCCGTCGCTGGCGCGTGCGCGCTGTCCCTTGCGGTCGCGCCGGTCGACTTCCACTACGACCAGTCGCCGCTCATCCTCATGATCGTCCTAGCGGTCGCCGTGGGCCGCGGGCCGCTCCAGATCGCCGCCACGTGGATCACCGCGGCGGTGGTCCCGTGGTTCGTCTTCTTCGTCGCGCTCAACATCGGCGGCACCGACTCGCAATCCCTGTCGGGCGTGGTGCCGCTCCTGTTCGGTCCGCTGCTGCTCCTCGCTACGGCGTCCGGTCGGGCAGCGCAGCCACCGGACCCGGCGCGTCCGGATCGCCCACGAGGATGGACTCGTCGGCGCTCATCGCCAGCACCCCCGCAAAACTGAAATAGTTCTGTAGCGAGCGCCAGGCGAACCAGAGGATGAGGCTCGGGAACACGAGCGCGCCGTTCGGGAGCCTCCGCCAGAAGCGCCAGAGGAGCCGGAGCAGCACGAGCATCGCGACCGCCGAGAGCAGCCCGTACGCGGCGCGCGGCAGGAATGGGAGCTCGCCGTCGATCGCGAAGCGGATGAGCCCCACCCCGTACGGCTCGAGCGGACCGAGCAGCGGCGTCAGGACCCCAGCCACGTATGTGCCCGGCGACATGAGGATGAACGGGACATTCGGCAGGAGCCCGGCGAACGCGGCGATCGCCGCGCGGCGGAGCGCCTCCGGCCGGCCCTCGCGCTTCCACACCGCGACGAGGTAGAACGGCACGAAGAACCACGCTGGCTGCCGTGCCGCACAGGCGAGGCCGATGAGGATCGGCGAGAGCCGGCGCCGCCCGACAAAGATGAACGCGAGCACGGTAAGCACGGCCCAGAGCGGATCGACGCCGGCGAGGATGTTCTGCCGCATGATGACCCCGTTCCCCACGATTGCCGCCGTCACGAGGGGCCGCCACGGAACTCGGACCGCGCGTATGAGCAGCAGGACGCAGAGGACGATCTCACCGAGGTAGAGGAAGCGGATGTCACGCAGTCCCGCCGCGACGAACGGCGCCGGTACGAGGAACGAGAGTGCCGGGTAGTTGTACGTGTGCACGTCCGAGCCGTCCTCGAAGTGCGTCGCGAGCGCCGGGTCGAGCCCGAAACGCCGGAGCGCCTGGATGAGGTCGAGGTCACGGTACGGATCGCCACCCGCCACGACGACCTCAGCCGCGCTGTGCACCACGGCGACGCTATCGACGTGATAACCCTTACCGAGGATGAGGGCGAGCGCGACGAGCACGTAGGCGCCGAGCGCCACCCCGGTCGCGAGGGCGTCACGCACCGGGCGGCGGATGTGGACGACCGCGAGGACCGGGAGCACCGCCACGACGACGAGCGCCCACAGGTCGTCCGGCGCGATCGCCGCACCCGATGAGACGACATAGTGCCGCTCACTGATGCGCGCGAAGCACGCGACTGCGAGGAGCCCAAGGCCGATGCGGCGGACCCGCTCGTCATCGTCCACGCGGTCGCGGGCCAGGATCATCAGGACGAGGAAGAAGAGCGCGAGCACCCCGGCGATCGCGTTCGTCGCCGGGTAGTCGCCGACGAACGGATCGGGGCCGAAGAAGCGCAACGCTGGCGTCCAGCTCGCGAACGCCGCAACGGTGAGCGCGCGGAACGCGGGGGCGGTCATGAGGAACGCGAGGCCCGCCGCGATGACATAGAGCGCGAGTCCGGCGGCGTTCGCCGACACGTCGCTCGCGGTGAGATACATGGCAGCGAAGGCGAGGAACGCGAGGACCGGCGTGAAGCGGTGCGGTCGGCGTGGGACGGCCATGAGGATGACCGCGAGGTACAGCATGAAGCCGTAGGCGAAGACGACGTCCCCGCCCTCGTAGATCGCGTGCCGGACCGTCGCGGCGGAGACGATCCCCGTCGCGGCGAGGATGAGCCCCGCGCGCACGAGGACCGGGTCGCCGTGGGCATCGGCAGTGCGACTAACGATGGCGCCGCTCCCGGAGATACGTGAGCACGGCCGCGGTCTGTGTGACAGCGGCGACGGTGAGCACGACCCGGACCAGCGTCGCGGCGTCCCGGGCGAACAGCGTGATGAGCACGATCTCGGCGACCACCCCGAGCGCGAGGAGCAGACCGAAGCGCATCTCACCCCGGCCGATGAAGTGGGCGATCCACAGCGATAGGAGCGCGTTCAGCAGAGAGGCGATCGCGTACGGACCGATGAGGCGCGCCGTGGTCGGGTACTGATCCCCCACGACGATGCGGGTCAACGCGTCCGGCGCGATGAGAAAGGCGAGGGTCACGAGACCGCTCGTGAGGAGCACGAAGGCGAGCGCGACGAACAGCGCGCGGTCGGTGTCCTCACCCCGGGCGTGCGAGCGCGCAGTCCGCTCGAGGAGGATGAAGCCGACCGCGATCGGCGCGAACAACACGACCTTCGCCATCGTGATCGTGCCGGCATACGCACCGGCGTCGGCTGGAGGCAGGATCGCGCGCGCGACGATCGCATCCAGGTTCGTGAGCGCGGCGTACGCGAGCATGATCACCGACGCGAGGAGGAAGAAGCGCGTCTCGGCGCGGCCGAGCTCGACCCCGTGGACCGCGCCACGTGCGGCGCGGAACAGCGGGGCGAGCGGTACGAGCGAGAGGAGCAGGCCCGCGACGAGGGCGCACATTGCGCCCACGAACGCGCCGGTGACGCCGAAGCCGAGCAAGACGAGCGCGACCCCGACCGCGAGCCGGGCGACGGCCTGGATGATGAAGTACCAGCCGAACCAGCTGAACCGGCCGAGGCCCTGCAGGAGCCCGCCGGTGAAGGTGAGTGGCGCGGCGATGAAGAGCGCGACGCCGAGCAGCACGACGCTCGCCACGGGCAGCGCGAGCCCGGCGCTGATGAGCGGCGCGGCGGCCACGATCGCGAGGGCCGGCAGACCTGCGCCTATGAGGATGCGGCGGGTCCACCGGCGCACGAACACGTGCAGCGCGGCTTCCTCGCCACGGGCGCGGTACTGGGCGGCGAGCCGCGCGGTGGCCGACTGGATGACCTGCGCCGACAGCGATTCGAGGATCAAGATCCCGAAGAGCGCGGTGAGGATCGCGTAGTCGGCCGGCTCTAAGAGACGCGCCATCACGACCTGGTAGCCGTAGCCGAAGACGTTCGCGATGGTCGTCGCGATGAGGACCCAGAGCACGCCGCGGGCCGCGACGATCCGGCCGAGGAGCGTGCCGGTGGTGCTCACGCGCGGAGCGTAGGTCAGGGCCGATCGCTACGCGGGCTGCGGGACCTTCGGCGCCACGGCCATGAAGTTCGCCATGAGCTCCTCGAACTCAGGCGAGACGTACTGCTCGATGCCGCCGGTGTCCGCCAGGTGCGCGATCTCCGGGTCGATCGGGATGCGCGCCATGAGCGGTGCGTTCGCCGCGATGACGAGCTTGAGGCCCTGCGACGGTCCGAAGACCTCGTTTCGCGAGCCGTCGGGCATCTGCACGTACGCCATGTTCTCGACGACCCCGAGGATGTCGCCGCCGAGCTGCTTCACGAGACGGACGGCCTTCGTCACGACCATCGTCGCGAGTGCTTGCGGCGTCGTCACGAGCACCACGCCGGCGATCGGCAGCGCCTGCATCACGGTGAGCGGCGCGTCGCTCGTGCCCGGCGGCAGGTCGACGATGAGGTAGTCGAGCTCGCCCCACGCGACGTCGCTGAAGAACTGACGGATCGCACCGGAGACCATCGGACCACGCCAGATCACGGCCTCCTCCTCACCAGGCAGCAGGAGGTTCATCGACATGATAGGGATGCCGCCCTTGGAGTACGACGGCTTCAGCGTGTTCGGCCCCGCAACGCCGGGCTTCTCGCGCACGCCGAACATGCGCGGGATGCTCGGACCGGTGATGTCGCCGTCGAGGATGCCGACGGAGAGGCCGCGCCGCCGAAGGCCGACAGCGAGGAGTCCGGCGACGAGCGACTTGCCCACACCGCCCTTGCCGGACATGACCGCGATGACGCTCTTGATGCCCTTCTGCTCGATCATGCCCTTGACCTTCATGCCGCCCCCGCCGGAGGCGACAGCGGTGGCCTCGGGCAGGCCGGTCGGTAGCTTTCCGGTCGAGGCGAAGGTGTTGAGATCGCGCAGGAGCTCATCAACATTGACGCGTCCGCCGCCATGGCCGGTCGCGCCCTGGAGCACCGACTCGCTCTTGCTGATCGCGCATGACGCGCACCCCAGGCCGTACCGGGCGAAGATCCGCGCCGTGTCGGGCCAGCGTTCGGTGACGGACGCAATGGTCATGTCGGGAGTGACGAGGTCGGCCAAGAGCGGGGCTCCTTCAGGGGTTCGCTGATAAGAAGTATAGGTGGCGACGCGCCAACTATCCCTTGAGCGGAAGCATCACGACGAAGCGAAGCGCCTTGGAAGCTGCCTCGCGGCGGTGGTCGAGGCGGCCGCCATGTCCCTCGATGATCATCCGCGCGAGCTCGACGCCGACGCCGCTCGGATCGTCACCGGTCATCGCGAGGAACGGACCGGCGCCCGCCGAGATAGTGAGCTTCGCGTTCCCGCCCTCGCGCCGCAGATCGAGCGTGACCTCGGACGAGCCGGCGCTGTTGCGCGCAGCCGCCAGCAGGCTCGAGACGGCCTGCCGCAGTCGCGCGTCATCGCCCTCGACGTTGAACGCTCCGGTCGAGAGCGTGAGCGGCATGCGAGGGCCACCCGTGGCGCGAGCGCGCAGCTCCTCGACGACGGCACGGATGTCGACGCCGCGGTGCTGCAGCCAGAGCTCACCCGACTGCAGCTGGCCCAGCGATACGAAGTCGCGGCTGAGGAATTCGAGATCCTGCGCGCGCTCGATGAGCGGCTGCAGCTGCACCGCGGTCGCACCGCCGCCCTGCTGCAACGACCGAAGACCAGTCGCTAGGTCGTGTCCCGGGCCGGCGAGCTCGTGCTCGAGGACGCGCATGAAGTGGGAGCGGTCACGATCGACCTTGCGCAGCCGTTCCCGCTCGCGGTGCACCAGGTCGAGGAGCCACGCCGAGAGGACGAAGAGGAACAGTCGGCTCGACGCGTTCCAGAGGGTCGGCCAGATCGTGCTGAGACGTGATTGGGCCGCGTCGGCGCAGAGCCATGCAAGCCCGCTCGCTACGGCGACGATGAGCCCTGGCCCGCGTCCAAGGAGCCACGCCGCCGGGACGACGGCGATCAGGTAGAAGAATCCGAAGCCGTACTCCGGCCCCGTGTAGAGGTCGAGGATGAAGATCAGGAGCACGAGCGCGAGCCAGCCGAGTGTTCCGGTCACGACCCCCGACGTGATGCGTGCGCGCACGGGATAATCGTGCCCACGTTGCCCATCGCGCACATCATCAAAATGGATGAGGCGCGGCGTCCGATGGTCCTCTGTGCTGAAGATCAACTCACGCGTGTCATGTCGATCGCGCGTTCAGCGAAGCTTGACGCTGCTGAGTCGCCTAGATCCCGGTCACCAGCCGCGTCACGATGAAGATGAAGGCTGCGCCGATGACCGTTCCCGCCATGACGAGATCACCACGACCCTTGCGGTGCGCCTCCGGCAAGAGCTCCGCAGCGCCGACGTAGAGGAAGAAGCCCACGAACGATCCGAGGATCGCGCCCAAGAGCGGGCCTTCGATGGTGAGGAAGAGCGCGACGATCGCGCCGACGACCGGTGCGGCCGCGTCGATCAACAACCAGCGGAATGCAGTGGCCCGGGTCGCGCCGTTCGCGAGCAGAACGCTGACCGTGGCGATGCCGTCGGAGAAATCATGCAGGACAACGACGACGGCAACGATGATCCCGAGCTCGACGCTGGCGTGGAACGAGGCACCGACGGCGACGCCGTCGAGGAAGCTGTGGACGGACATCCCTCCTGCGCCGAGCGCCCCCACGTGCTCGTGCCGCTCGACCGGGTGCCCGGCCTCGTGTCCGACGTGCAGGAGCGTGATGCGCTCCAGCAGGTAGAACGCGAGAAAGCCGATCCCGGCGAACAACATGGCGTTGTCGATCGAGCCGATCTCGCGCGCAGACTCCGGGGCGAGGTCGAAGAACGCCGCGCCGATGCGCACGCCGGCACCCAGCGCGATGACCAGACCGAGCTGCTTCGTGCTGCGCAGCGCGACGATGCCACCGGCCAGCGTCGAAAAGAAGGTCGCCGCGACGACCGCAAAGACGGCCATTCCTGCCCCCTATCGAGAACTATTGTCAATCTATGGCGAAAGAGAGCGGTCTGTGCGGCAGCTGCCGGAAACGCGGGCGCTAGCGACGGCGCTCGGGGCGCTCCTGCTGATCGGGATCGCCACGAGCTGCTCGGCCACTTCGGTATCCACACGGCCCTCCCGGACTGCGCCGACCGCCTTCGTGATCCCGACCAGCCTGTCGAACGGCCGCATCGAGCTGACGATCGCGCCGGCCTATCCGATCGGCGCGACCCTCACCGTCCCGATCGCCATCGTCGCGACGCGTGGGTCGATCGCAGGCCCGCTGACGGCCCGGATCATGGCGAGCGGCATCAATGAGAAGGGCGCACCGGCCGAGGTGCTCGTGCGCGAGCTCAGCGTCACGCCGGCGACCGCGACCGCCGGCCGCGCATCGACCTCCGTCGCCTGGGATACGCGGGATCTCAAGGGTGTGCTCGTCCCCGCGGATGCGTACTCGCTCGTCCTCGAATTCCGTTCCACCGATGGCGCCGTGATGACCGCGATCGCCGGCGCGACGCTGGAGCTCCGCTAGACCGGCTTACGCCCCACGAGCCCCACCGCGACTGCCGTCGTGATCGGCACACAAAGGACGAGTCCGATGCTGGCGACCAGCACCGCGATGATCGAGCCGACGATGGTCTCGCTGTTCAGGGACACCGAGAGCGGTAGGTTCCCGAGCGACAGCAACACGATCAGCGGCATCGAACCGCCGAAGTACGCGAGCGCGAGCGTGTTCACGAGCGAGCCGATGTGGTCGCGGCCGACATTGAGCGCGCTCGCGTAGAGGCGCGCGCCGCGCATCTCCTCGTGCGCACCGGCGAGCTCGAATGTCGCTGAGGCCTGGCCGATGCCCATGTCGACGAGGGCCCCGAGCGATCCGACGACGATGCCGGCGAGGACCAGACGGTGCATGTCGATCCGCCCGCCCGAGCCGATCGCGAGGAAAACGGCTTCCTCGGATCCGAGCCCGGTGACGCGTGCGACCGCGAGCGTCACCGCTCCGAGGATCACCACCATGACCAGGCAGGTTGCTGTGCCGACAAGCGCCGCGAGGCTCTTGCGATTGAGCCCGTGGACCACGAAGACGGTGACGCCGAGGACGGCGACCGCCCCGGCGAGCGTCGCCGCGAGCGGATCCTCGCCGCGCTGGACCGCGGGCACGATCGCGAACAGGAACACCATGATGCTGCCGGCGAGGCCGGCGAGCGACGCCAGTCCCTTCCACCGCGCCACCGCGACGAGCGCGATCACGAGGATGACCGCGAATGGGGCGAGCGACGGGAGGCGCACGACCTCCTGGATCGCGTACTGGCGGACGTTGCCGTCACCCCGCGTCTGCGTCACGAGCACGCGGTCGCCCGCCGCGAGCAGACCGTTCGCGTTCAGCGCGTTCTGACCGCCCCACTCGAGCGTGACGCGGTCGCCGCGATAGAGGCCGCCGTCGAGCTCGATCTCGAGGACCTGGAACGGCTGACCCGGCAGGCCAGGCTGCCCGGCGCTCCGGACACCCTGCGACGAAACGCGCACGACGTGCGCGTCGATGACGCTCGACACCCTGCCGGTATTCACGTCGGCGCAGCCCGAGAGCGACACGGCCGCGAGCAGCACGAACATCAGGCGCAGCACGCTCATACGCCGAGCAACCCTTGGGCCGCGAGCCGGAGCGCGACAATGACGAGGGCCACGGCAAGGATCCGCACGATCAGCGCTCCACGGACGCGGCGGCTAAGCCGCGCACCCACTTGAGCGCCACCGACGGCACCCAGACCGATGAGGACCGCGCGCGGCCACGTCGTGTCGAGGTCGCCCGCGAGGATGTGGGTCACCGTTCCCACGCTGGCCATGACGGCAAGGACGAAGTGCGAGGTGGCCGTCGCGATGTGCACCGGGAACCCGAGCACCGCAATGAGCGCGGGCACGTGGATGAAGCCGCCGCCGATCCCCAACAGGCTCGACGCGAAGCCGATGACGAATGAGATCGCAATGCCGAGCGGCAGCTCGACGTGGTACCGGTGCACCGTTCCCTCCGCGTCGGTGAGCTCCCGGTGGACCCGGCCCCAGGCGCGCCCCTCCGGGGCCGGCGGACCTGTATCCGGCCGGGTCCGGACGACGAGCAGCGCGAGGGCGAAGAGGACGAGTGCGAATGCCAGGTCGAACGGACCACGAGGTATGGAACGCGCCAGGAGGGCGCCCGCAACGCTCCCGGGGAGGGTGGCGATCGCGAACAGGATCCCCGAACGCAGGTCGATGCGTCGCTGGCGGCCATAGGCGATGGCGCCGCTCGTCGCATTCGCCGCGACGACCGCGAGCGAAGTGGCCGTCAGCGCGCCGGTGGGCTCGAGCGGATAGAGGATCGCGAGGACCGGCAGCAGGATGAATCCGCCGCCCGCGCCGATGAGCGTGCCGAGCGTTCCGATGGCGATGCCGAGCGCGATGAAGCCGGCCGACTCGAGCACCCCAGAAGTATGGGCAATGACGCGGTCATACGTGTCATGTCACGCGCGCCCCTAGCGCGCGCCGAAGAGCAGCTCCTGGAGATCGGGCAGTGCGCTGCCGATGCCGGCGATGAAGAACAGACCGATGACGAGGCTCGAAAGACCCGCGATCGCACCAACGACAACGTACACGGTGCGAAGGCGCTGCGCACCGATGAAACCGGTGGCGCTCACGACGGCGACGAGGGTGTTGGAGATCAGCAATCCGACGATGAATGCCATAAGGATCACGATCCCCTGCGTACCGGTGACGCCCGCGACGCCCGCGAGCAGGAGCGCCTGCGATCCGGTCTCCGCCCCGATCCCGTGGATCATGCCCACGCCGAACGCGGTCTTCGGACCGTACTGCGACGCGTGGGCGATCGGCTCGTGCTGGTGACCGTGGATCCGAGCCTGCAGCCGGTCCCACGCGTACCGCACACCATCGAAGACGAGCATCCAGCGGCTGCGCATGCGGAATTCACCGCTGCCGCGCACGTACTGGAAGACCGAGATGATGACCCAAACGCCGAGGAGCACGAGCGTGACGCCGACGACGCGCTGGAGGATCGCGTCGACCCACTCGGGCAGGATCGCGCCGAGGGCCAGCGCAAGGACGCCGAGGGCGAGCACGACGCTCGCGTGACCGAGCGCGTACAGGCTCGCGAGCGCGATCGCGTGACGCTGCTCGTGCGCGAAGCGCGACTCCGACAGGACGTGCATCGTGCTCGCGCTCGCGTGCGAGTGATCGTGCTCCGCCGGGCCTTCATCGTGGGCGTGCGGCGGCATCGGAGCGATGGCCGGTACATCCTCGTCGGCGTGCGACGCGGTCGTGGTGCTCGTGATGTCGGTGATCGCGGCGATGTGATCCCAGTCGAAGCCGTGCCGGAAGCCGAGCACGACCATGCCCGCAAGCAACCCGAGCAGCGTCAGATCCATTCCGCGTGCGAGCCTATCGCAACTTGTGGCGATAGCGGGCTGTTGCGATACGTTCGCGATTGCGGCAGGCTGGCGTCATGACCCTGCAGGATGCGCTGCGGTCCAGCGGCAAGCGGATGACCGTGCAGCGCCGCCTCGTGCTCGATGCCGTGCGGCACGCGCGCCATCACGTCACGGCGGAGGAGATCGCGAAGCGCGTCCGCGCGAAACACCCGCAGATCGACGCCTCGACGGTGTATCGGAACCTCCAGGCGCTTGAGGAGCTGGGTGAAGTGATCCACACCCACCTCGATGACCGCGTGACGCGCTGGCACCGCGCCGACAGCCACCCGCACGGCCATCTCATCTGCCTCACCTGCGGCAGCGAGACGGAGGTGAAGCCGGTCGCGCTCGCGGCGATGGCCAAGCGCCTTCGGGACGAGCACGGGTTCGACGCCGACCTGGCACATTCGGCGATCGTGGGAATCTGCCGACAGTGCAGGCTCGTACCCTCTCAGTAGTGCGCCGGGTGTGCGCGTGAGGAGGTCTCAATGACACGCCTGCGATCGATCGCCGCGGCCATCGTCGTGGTCGTTGCGTCACTCGGCATCTTCGCGAGCCCCGCGGTGGCGCACGAGCGCCGCACCGTCGGCCCGTACACGTTCGTCGTCGGCTGGAGCGTTGAGCCGGCGTACGTGAACCAGCTCAACGCGCTCGCGCTCAAGGTGACCGAGACCGCGACGACGAAAGCGGTCGAGGGTCTCGACAAATCGCTGAAGATCGACGTCGTGTTCGGCGGGGCATCGGCGGTCAAGCCGCTCACGCTCGAGGCGCTGTTCGGACAGCCCGGCACATACGAAGCGCAGGTGGTGCCGACCAAGACCGGGGACTACGCGTTCCATATCACCGGAACGATCGGGACGACCCCGATCGACCAAAAGTTCGAGTCCGGCCCCGGCCGGTTCGACGGGGTCGAGGACATCACACCATTGCAGTTCCCGAACGCCATTCCATCGAGCAGCGACCTCGCAGCGAAGCTCGACGACGCGAACACGAAGCTGACGATCGCGATCGTGATCGCCGGAGGCGCTCTCGTGCTCTCCGTCGTTTCGCTCGCCATGGCCCGGCGCCGTTGAAGCGACTCCTGCTGGCCACCGCGCTCGCGATCGCGGGCGCGGCGGCCGGCGCGACACCGGTCAGCGCCCACGCGAACTACGTCCGGTCCAATCCGGCGGCCGACGCACGCCTCGTGCGGCCGCCGGCCGAGGTCCGCGTCGCGTTCAGTGAGCCACCCGATCCGAAGGGCAGCTCGATCCAGGTCCTCGACGAGAAAGGACAGCGCTGGGATCTCGGCAACACCGCGCCCTCGGATGAATCGAACGGCCTGAAGGTCGGGCTCAAGCCCATCGGCAATGGCGGCTATCTCGTCTCCTGGACGGCCGTCTCGGCCGTGGACGGTCATGAGACGAGGGGCACATTCGCGTTCGTCGTCGGCGATGGCCCGCTTCCGGCCCTCGCCGACGTGCCGAACGCCGCGGCGCCGCCGACACCGCTCGAGGTCGCGGCGCGAGCGCTGTCCTACTCGGGCATCGCGCTGGCGCTCGGGACCGCGCTGTTCGGGCTCGTCGTCCAGGCGGCAGACGGTGCGTCCGAGGAGAAGCGGGAGCGGCAGCTGTTCATGGTCGCCGCCGGTCTGATCGTCGTCGGCTCCGCGGGAATGGTCTTCGCACAGGGCGACCGCATCCCTCCGCGACTGGAGCTGCTTCTCAGCATCCGGCTGCTCGCGGGCCTTGGTGTCGCCGCGGCTCTCGCGCGCGCGGTTTCGGCCCCCCGGCGCCGCTACCTCGTGCTCGCCTGCGGTGGCGTCGCGGCCCTGACCGCGACGCTCGTGTCGCATGCGACGGCCCTCGGCGACGTCAAGTCCATGGCGCTCGATCTCGTCCATGTCCTGTCCATCTCGGCGTGGAGCGGTGGCGTCGTCGCGTTCCTCTGGATCCATCTGCGATCGACCACGGATGGGCCGGAGGCGCTGCGGCGCACCACCTGGCGCTTCTCGATCGTCGCGATGGCCTCGGTCGCGCTGCTCGTCACGGCCGGTGTGCTCCAGGCCCTCGATCGCCTCGTGCTCCTCGAGGACCTGTACGAGACGCCCTACGGCATCGCCCTGGCGGTGAAGATCGGGCTCCTGCTCATCGTCCTCGCGGTCGCGTCGTTCAATCTGCTGCGCTACGGGCCGCACGGCGACCGCCGCGCGCTCCGGCGCGGGACCGCCATCGAGGCGGCGCTGTTCGTCGGGATCTTCGTCGCGGCAGGCGTGCTCACGGCGCTCGCGCCGCCGGCGCAGGCGACCGGCGCGGCGTTGGACCAGACCCAGCACGTCGGCGGCTACCGCGTGGAGCTTGTCGTGCCGGTGTCGATCCCCGGCCGCAATCGGTACGTCGTCCGCGTGCAGCAGGGACTCACACCGGTGACGCACGCGGAGAAGGTCGCGCTGCGCTTCACGATGGTGGAGCACGACATGGGCGAGACCGAGCTCATCGCGACGGAACGCGCGCCGGGCGAGTACGTGGCGGAGGGCAGCCCGACCGCGATGTACGGGACGTGGAAGACGCAGGTCATCGTCCGATTGACCGGCAAGGACGACGTGCGCGCACTGTTCGTCGTCCCGATCTCGCAGCAGGGCGGCCAGGGCGCGACGGCGATGGCGCTCTCCGCGAACGTGTACAGCCTGGTCGTCTTCCCCGAGCCGAGCCTGCCGGTCGAGGGCGCGCCCATCGCCCTGAACGTCGTCGTCCTCGACAAGGCGGGTAGCCCCGCACTGGGTCTCAAGATCACGGGGAAGCTGTCGGCGAAGAGCCGGCAGCCCGCGCAGAACGACGCCCTGACCGCGACGGAGCTTGGCACGGGCCGCTACAAGATGGACATCGCCGGACTCCCGAAGGGCAGCTGGGGCGTGACATTGACCATCGGCGATCCCGCCAACACGGCCGAGTACACGTTCACCGTGTCACCATGAGCGCGATGGACGTCGTGCTTCTGCACGGAGCGACCGGGTTGCTCGACGAGCTCATCATGTTCGGCCTTCCACTGGTGATCTTCGGCGCCCTCTACCTGTGGTCGACCCGGCAGGAGAGGAAGCGGAAGAAGGACGAAGCCCGCGCGGCCGATGCAGCCGCCGGCCGGACCGAGAAGTGACCTTCCCCGTCAGCCGCCAGGGTCTCGAGCAGATCGCGCTCGCGCTCGCGATCGGCGTCGTCCTGTTCAGTGCGCTCGCGCTCATCCGCTGGCGCCGGAAGGATGACTACCGCCGCTTCGCGATCTCGGCCGGCATCCTCGGCGGGCTTGCGGTGGCGGCGCTGATCATCGGATACACGATCGCGCCGAACATCCCAACGCCGCCGGTCCCGCTGACCGCGCGGTTCCTCGCGAACCCGACGGCGAACACGCCGGAGACGGTCGCGAAGGGCAAGGCGCTCTACCAGTCGAACTGCGCGATCTGCCACGGCATCTCCGGACGAGGTGACGGTCCCGCGGCGTTCACCCTCGTCCCCCGCCCGGTGAACCTGCAGCTCCACGTGCCGCAGCACGCCACGGGCGAGGTCTTCTACTGGATCGCGAACGGCGTTCCGGGGACCGCGATGCCCGCATGGGGCGATGTCGATCCCGCCACCGGCAAGGCGAAGCTCTCCGACGAGGAGCGCTGGTCCGTCATTCGCTACCTCGACGCCCTTGCCAGAGGTGAGAACCCGTGATCTTCAGCATGACGACGCCCTGGTACGAGATCCTGCTGCGTACCTTCGTCGTGTACTTCGCCGTGCTGATCCTCCTGCGCACTGCCGGCAAGCGTGAGCTCGGTCAGATGACCCCATTCGATCTCGTCGTCATCCTCGTCATCGCGAACGCGGTGCAGAACGCGATGACCGGTGGCGACAACTCGCTGACCGGCGGCATCCTCGCGGCAGCGACCCTCACGTTCGTGAACATCCTGGTCGGGCGCTTCGGATCGCGCATCCCGGTGTTCCGGCGCCTGGTCGCGAGCCAGCCGACGCTCCTGCTCCAAGACGGCGAGCCGATCAAGGAAAACCTCGAGCAGGAGCACGTCGACATCGAAGAGCTCGAGATGGCTGCCCGCCAGCACGGGATCCCCGACCTCGCCGAGGTCGCCGCGGCGGTCCTCGAGGAGGACGGCTCCATCAGCATCATCCCGAAGAAGGGCGGCACCATGTACAAGGCGCGGCGGTTCCGCCAGTTCAAGAACCGCTGAGAGCGCGCGCGGCCGCCGAATGACCGCGCGCGCTCTCAGCGGGTCCTAGGTCGATCGACCCGCGGGTCGCATCCGCCGCCAGACCCAGAGCACGATGAGCGCGCCGAGGATCGAGCCCAGGATGCCGGCGGCGCTGAGCTCGAGGCCACCGCCAAAGAGCACGTTGAGCAGCGTGCCGCCGACGAGCGAACCGACGATGCCGAGGACCATGGTGCCGAGCCAGCCCATCGGGTCGGGGCCAGGCATGAGCCAGCGCGCGATGGCGCCGGCGATGAGACCGATGACGATCCAGCCGATGATCCCCATGGCTAGAGCTCCACCTGGTCGCGCTCGGGCATCGCCTCTTCCGTCTGCTCGCGCTTCCGTTGCTCCATCCGCGTGCCGAGGTCCTCGAGCTCCTCCCGGGTGAAGTGCTGGCGCACGAGCTTGAACATGTCTTCCTCTTCTTCGCCGATGTGGTGCTCGACGTTCTCCTTGGTCACCTTGAACTTCGCGGCCCAGTGCTCGTCGTCGAACGGCGTGTGCTTGAGCTGCTCGACGATGTCGTCGACGAGGTGGTGCTCCTCGAGCGCCTCGAGGACGATCGCGTTGAGCGCCTTGACGTCCTTGGACTTGAGCTCGGGGTAGAAGATCTCCTCCTCGATGTTCTCGTGGATCGTCAGCTCCTTGAGGAGCTTCGTCCACTTCTCCTGGCGCGTCTTGACGCCACGCTCGGTGGTCTTCTCGAGATCGTCCATCAGTGTCTTGGCCTTGTCGTGGTCTTCCTTCAGCAGGGTGAGTGCGTTCATGCAATCCCTCCGGCGCCGTGTCTCTAGGAGCCCGGCAAGTCGCCTGCCAGCCCGGCGTGTAACGGCGCTCTAGACCGGGCTCGATCCGGTGATCGTGGCGCGCGACACCTTCATCGCGGGGGCGAGGCAGACGATCGACCCCATCCCATTCGTGCTCCACCAGTCGCGTACGAGACGCTGGGGTCCGAGCAGGTCGATGCCGGCGAAGAGGTCGAGCGCGCTCATCGTGTAGCGCACGTTCGCGAGCGCGCGCGTGATCTTTCCGTCCTCGATGAGGAACGTGCCGTCGCGCGTCGTGCCGGTCATCGTCGCGCGTTTCGGATCCGGCGTGTTCGTGTAATGGAAGCGCGTGATGAGGATCCCCCGCTTCACCGCGCCGATGAGCTCGGCGTGTGTTGCGGTCCCCCCGGCCATCACGAGGTTGCCGGCGTGCCCGCCACGCCCGTACCGGCTGGGGTCCGCGGCGTGGCCGGTCGAGCGCGTGCCTGCTGCCTTGGCTGACCAGCGGTCGTAGACCGGACCGACCGCGATGCCGCGGTCGACGAGCGTCATCCGCTGTTTCGGCGTGCCCTCAGGATCGAACGGAAGCGCGAGCTGGCCGGGGTGGAGCGCGTCGTCGTGCAGCGTGAACTTCGGACCGGTGACCTGCTGCCCGATCGCGCCCGCGAGGAACGAGCGGCCTTCCCGGACGGCCTGGCCGGAGAGGCCGGTGATCGACATGATCCGCAGGATCTCCGCGACCGCGTCCTCCTCGAACACCGCCTCGTAGTCGCCTGGGTCGAGCTGCATGCGGTCGCGGTCGAGATCGCACTTCTCCATCGCGCGCCCGGCGATCCCATCCGGATCGAGATCGCTCGCGCGATGCGACAGGTCGTCGGCGTACCCGCTACCACCGTGGTCGCCAAGCACGAGGGCGCGCAGATACGCGACGGTCATCGGCGCGTGTGCCGCGACGCCGTTCGTGTTCGCGAGGGCATCCTCGATCACGTCCACGCTGTGCGTGCCGGCGGCCCGGAAACCCGTCGTTGCGGCGAGCTCCGCGATACGCCCGACCGGGCTCGCCTGCTCCGCCGCGGCGAACGCGGCGGTCGCGGCATCGAACGCGATCGGGTGCCGGAGCTCGGATGGCGTCGCCAGGCCGGGCCAGTCGGCGTTCGGCGCCTGCAGACGCGCGAGCTCGGCCGCGCGCGCGAGCAGGCCAGCGAGCGCATCCGGTTCCAGGGAGTTGCCGGAGGTCGCGCCGATCGCCGAGCCGATGACGGCGCGTGCGTGCACGTGGGTCTCGTCGGACACTGCGTTCTGGTGGATCGACGAGTGCGAATAGCGCGTGATGGCCGCGCGGCGACGGTGGACCCAGAGGTCCGCCTCAGGAAGGCCGCTGTCCTTCAGCGCCTTCCGCAGCGGGGTGAGCAGCGCGTCCGAGCCGAGGAGAGTCACGCCCGAACCTCTATCGGCCGGTCGCGGAACCGTGCGTGGGCGGCGCCGTGGCCGACGCGCATGAGCTGGAGCGGCTCACCCTTCGCGCAGGAGAGGAACCCGTGCAGCTCCCAATCGTCGGCGACGCCATCGCAGCTGCCCCAGAAGTGTGGCGTCAGTGACTGGAATGCGACCCCGCGCACGTATTCGCCGAACTCGCCGTTCCGGATGACGCGCGCCACCTGGGTGGAGAAGTGGAAGTTCTGGCGCTTGTCGTCCAGCGAGTAGGACGCGGGCGATTCGAGCAGCAGGCCGTCGTCGACGCCGCGCACGAGGTCCTCGTACGTCGCTGCCCCGGGCTCGAGGCTCACGTTGACCATCCGCACGATCGGGAAGTGCTGCCAACCCTCGGCTCGCGCCGCGCCGCCGCTGCGCGCGATACCAAGGGCGCCCGCGGTCTCGCGGCTGCTCAGGTAGCCGGTGAAGATCCCCTGCTCGATGAGCGGCGTGCGGGTCGCGGCAACGCCGTCGTCGTCCCAGCCGAAGGTGCCCATGCCGCCGGGGACCGTCGCGTCGGCGGTCAGGCTGACATGCTCTGAGCCATAGCGGAGCGTGCCGCGGTCTTTCGGCCACATGAACGTGGTGCCGGCGAACGCGACCTCGTGCTCGAGCACGCGATCCGACTCGGTGGGATGGCCGCAGGACTCGTGGACCAGCAGCGCGAGGAACGGCTGGTCGATGACAAGCGTCGTGGGCCGCTCGTCCGCGGGCTTGGCGACGAGCATGGCCTCGACGTCCTTCGCGAACGTCCGCGCGTGCGCCAGCACGTCGAACTCGTCGACGAACTCCCACCCTGCCTGACGGACGTTGCGCATGTCGCTGCGTGTCGCGGGCTTGAAGCCCGCCGTGGTCGCCGTGACGGTCATCCCTGCGCCGCACTCGACGATCTCCTGGCGCACGTCGGTGCCCTCGCTCGTCACCAGCCGTTTCCGGGTGCGGTACGAGGCGACGGATGAGCGGCGCAGCGTTGCATTCGGCGTCGCGAGGATGGCGTCGGCCGCTCGAAGGAGATCGATGCGCTCGTGCAGTGGCACCGTGAACGGATCCCGGCGGAGCGGGGTGCGGTACTCGCCGCGCTGCGGCTCCGCCGGCGCGAGCACGACCTTCCGTCGCTGTACCGAGGCCGCTGCCTCCGCCCGCTCGCGCGCCTCGCCGAACAGCGCGTCGAGCCCATCGACCGTCGCGACACGATCGGATGCGGCGAAGCCCCAGCTGCCATCGACGATGACGCGGACGCCGACGCCGCGATCGGCGTCGCGGTCCACGCTCTCGACCTGGCCGTCCTTCACCGCGACCGATTCGCTCTCGCGTTCGACGAAGCGCGCATCGGCGTACGTGGCACCGTCACGCGTCGCCCGTTCGACGGCCCCCGGAAGGCGGCTATCTTCCAGCACTGCCTTCAGGCTAGACTTGAGCGAAACGGCGCGCGTGCCGGTCGAAGAGTCCAACGAGCTGCTCGCGGACATCGTGTCCTTTGAAGTCCCTTTGAAGGATCCGGTGGTCGGGGAGAACATCGAGCGGATCTCGAGACGAGTCGGGTGGTACGCGGAGCGCCTACATATCGGAGAAACCATTGCCCGACGTCGCCCTCCTAATTGACTGGGAGAACGTCTACTACACCCTTCGGCAACACACTGAAGGTCCGCTTCCATCCTCGCTATCGATCCTGCAGGCGATCCTGCAAAAGGCCGCCGAGTTCGGCCCGGTCCGCGTCAAGCAGGCCATCTTCGGCTCCGAGGTCGTCTCGCAGGACGAGACCCTCCTCATGGCCCTCGAGTTCACCGGCATGGAGCCGGTGGCCGTCGCCCAGCGCATGAGCGGCCGGCTCCTCAAGGGCCGCTCGGACGCGGTCCTCATCACCCGCACGATGAAGCTCCTCTACAAGGAGCGTCCCGACATCGACGTCTGGTTCATCGTCTCGGGCGACCGCGACCTGAACGCGCTCTGCAAGGCGCTCAAGGACGAGGACAAGGCCGTCTACCTCATCGCGGGTGACAAGGCCCTCGCGAACGAGCTGCGTGACTCCCCGTATCTCCGCGATGGCGTCTTCCTCCTCGAGGACCTCATCCCGGAAGCACGGTGGACCCGCACCGGCATCCTCCGCACCGACGACACCCAGGCGGGCAAGGACGAGATCCGCCCGCTCCGCACCCGCGGCACGCGTGGCGGCCGCGGCCGGAGCCCCGCAGCCGCGGGCCCGGTTGTCCCGGCCCGCGCAGCCCCGATCGCGAGCATCCCGGCCGTCGTGCCGACCGGCTCACCGGAATCCGAAAAGGAGCAGCGCCGCCTCGCGGTACTGCTCCTCGACCAGCTCGTCGCGCTCCGCGCCGACCAGATGCCCCGCGGCGACTTCGTCCGCAGCGTCGTGCCGCTGTCGCACAAGGAAGCGTCGAGCGTGCTCGACCAGCGCATCGACTTCGGCGTCGCCCAGCACCACATCCGTGCCGAGCAGCCGGCGCGCACCCGCCTCAAGGACAAACAGCTCCTGTCCCTCGAGTTCGGCGATCCGCTCGTCGCGGAGACGCTGTTCCACCTCGTGCGGGTGCTCCGTCGCATCGACTCGGTCACCAGTAAGGACACGCGGCGCATCCCGGCGGTCGAGGCCGTCCTCGATCCGCTGTCCCGCGCCGATCAGCCCGGCGGCCTCGCCAAGGGCCGTACCCAGCGCCGCCAGCTCCTCGAGACGCTGTTCAACATCGCCGAGGAGCGCGGCGCCATCGCCACCGAACAGGTCAGCCGGGACGGCCGGCAGGTCACGATGTGCTGGCTGGTCGAGGGGCACCCCCTCGTCCGGTACGCCCGTCAGCCCGGCGCCGCGATCGTCCACCTCTTCAACTTCGTCAACAGCACCCGCTCGAAGGACGACAAGACCGAGTGGGTCAACACGGCGCTCTTCAGCGAGCTGCTCTCCCGTGTGGAGGGCGATGCGCTCGAGTCCAACATCAAGCGTGCGGTCGAGTCTGCCCTGATGCGGGCGGAGGAGCACGGCCGCAAGGCCGGATTCGTCATGGATAGGCAGCATTCGGACGCCCGCGCGATGCTCGGCGAATTCAGCCGCCTCAACGGTGTCGACCACGACGCTGAAGCCGCCCCACGTTCGGCGTTGGCGGCCGGTGACACGGACCACGATGACGACATGGAGGGCGGGGACAGCGCGACGCCACCGCTGGAGACGGGCGAGCCCGCGGCGGCCGGCGACATCATCAAGCCGAAGCGCAGACGCGGCCGCCGCGGCGGGCGGGGACGGCACAAGCCGGCGACGCCGGCGGCTTAGCCCTCCAGGTCCACCACGAGGACCTGTGCGGTGGCTGCGCGGGTGCGCGCCGCCACCGCCACGTGCGCGGGATGCGTCAAGTACGCCTCGAGCCCTACCCGGTCGTCGAAGGTCCCGTGCAGAACGTGCGTGTAGCCCTGGGCCGCCGCGGGGCTGATGTTCTCGGCCACCTCGAGCGAACGCAGCGAGGGCACGCTCGATCTCAACCCGCGCAGGTCGTCCAGGATCGCGGCGCGCTCGGCGAGCGGCACCTCATCTTTGAACGAGAACAGGACGATGTGCCGGAGCACCGACCGATGATGACACGTCTCGGTAACGGCCCGACGCATGAGCATCCGTGGCACCCGTACTGCGGTCCGTATCGCCATGGTGAAGGGTGCCCGCGCCCGAATGGTCCTGATCGTCGAGGATGACGAGCCCATCGGCGACGTGCTCGTGACGGCGATAAACGACGAGCGGGGCTACCGTGCCGTGCGCGTCGGCACCGCGGACGAAGCGCTCGAGGCGCTTGCGCGGACTCCCACCGATGTGCTGCTGCTCGACATCCAGCTCCACGGCATGTCCGGGCTCGAGCTGTACGACCGCCTTCGGGCCGACGCTCGCTTCAAAAAGCTTCCGGTCGTGTTCGAGACCGCCGGCGGTCGGGCCAACGCCGACGCGCTGCGCGAACGCGGGATCGCGACCTACGTGAAGAAGCCGTTCGACATCGAGGAGCTCGTCCGCTTCGTGAAGTGTCTCGCTCCGCTGCCGCGGGCACAGGTCGGCGGCTAGGACTTCTTCGCGAGGCGGTCTTCCATCGAGGTCTGAACCCTTTGGCGCGTTTCGGTGCTGCTATCGATGAGCTCTTTGAACCCGTCCGCGTCGAGCTCGAGCACCTCGCTCGGTGCCATCGCGCGCACGGTCGCGTTGCGCGGCGCTCCGGTCAGGAGACCGATCTCGCCGAAGAAGTCTCCGGGCTTGAGCGTCGAGACCTCACGCTCGCCATCAGGTCCGTTCTGGCGCACGCTCGCGGCGCCCTTCGTGAGGATCATGAACGAGCTGGCCGGATCGCCTTCGCGCATGATCGTCTGGCCAGCGAGGAACCGGCGGAGCTTCATGCGCTCGACCTCGCGCTCGAGCACCTCGCTCTTCGCTTCGGGGAAGCTGCGGCGCATGTGCTTGAGCTCTTCGATGTATCGCTCAGCGTGGAGCACCGCGGTCGTGGCGTCGCCGACGGCCGTCGTCACCTGCTTCGCGAGCTGCGCCCGTGTGTCGCCACAGGCGTACACGCCGGGGATGTTCGTGCGCATGTACTGGTCCGTGAGGAGATACCCGTTCTCGTCGTGGTCGATGTGCTCGTCGAAGAGGTGCCGCCCCACGGGCTTGAAGCCAATGAAGACGAACACGCCACCCACGGGCACCCGTTCGATGGCGCCGTCACGCTCGACGTCCATCCAGCGCACCTGGGTGTCGCCGCCGATCTCCTTGACGGTCGCGGGCGTGATGGCGTTGACCGTGTCCATCCCGAGCAGCCGGTCCTGCAGCACACCTTGGGCGCGGAACTCGTTGCGGCGGTGGACGAGGCTCAGCTTCTTCGCGAAGCGCGTCAGGAAGAGGCCCTCCTGGAAGGCGGAGTCGCCCCCGCCGATCACCGCGAGGTCCTCGCCCTTGAAGAACGCGCCGTCGCAGACCGCGCAGTACGAAACGCCCCTGCCGTGGAACTCCGCTTCGCCCGGTACGCCAAGCTTGATCGGCTCACCGCCGACGGTGACGATGACGGCGTACGTGCGATAGGTCGTGCCATCGTCCATCACGATGACCTTCCAGTCGCCATCGCTGGTGATCTTCTTGACGGGCGAATAGGTCTGGATCTTCAGGCCGAACTTCGTCGCGTGCGCGCCCATTTTCTCGGCGAGCTCGCGGCCGGTCACCGACTCGAAGCCGGGGTAATCCTCAATGAGATCGGTATTTAGGAGCTCGCCACCGATATCCTTCGCCTCGAGCAGGACGGTCTTCATGTTGGCCCGTGCGGCGTAGAGCCCGGCGGTCAGGCCGGCGGGGCCTCCGCCGATGATGACGAGGTCGTAATCAGTGGTTGCCATAGATAGACGACACTAGAACACCTATGACCCCAACTTCTATTCGTTACCTCGCGCTTGGCGACTCCTTCACCATCGGAACGGGCATCCAGACTGAGCGCGCGTTCCCCGCGGTGCTCGCCCAGAAGTGGCGCGACGCCGGTTACCAGGTCGAGCTCCTGAATCCGGCGAAGAACGGATACACGACGGACGATCTCATCGTCCAGGTGCTGCCACACGCCGTCAGCTTCGCCCCGACCTTCGTGACGGTGCTGATCGGCGCGAACGACATCGTCCGCGGCAGCGACGACTCGCGCTTCCGGGAGCAGATCCGCCGGATCCACCGCGGCCTGCGCACAGCGTCGATCGACGCGAAGGCGGTCATCGTGCTGCCGCAGCCGGAGTGGTCGCGGTCGCCCGCGGCATCGCCCTACGGCACCCCCGAGTCGCTGCGGACCCGCATCGAGCACTTCAACGCGATCGTGGCCGAGGAGGCCGAGGTCGCCGGCAGCCGCTACCTCGACCTGTACCCGCTGATGAAACGTCAGGCCGCGGCCGAGATGCTCGCCACCGACGAGCTCCACCCGAACACCGAGGCCCACGCGGAGTGGGCTGCCGCGCTCGCGATCTATCTTCCCGCCGCCGTGGCGTAGGCTGCCCTCTTCGCACGAACAGGGAGGACCCATGGACGCCAAGCGTGCACGTGAGCTGGTCGCTGCCGAGCGAAAGAGGATCGAAGACGGGCTGCGCCGGCTGAACGCCGATGTCGCCGGCGAAGCCGACCTCCATCAACAGCAGACCGGCGAGGCGAACGAGGCAGGAACGGATCTCGACCGCGAGGAGGTCGACCTGGCGCTCCTCGAGGATCTGCGCGAGGAGCTGAAGACCGTCGCACGTGCCGAGGCGCGGATCACGGCGGGGACCTACGGGAAGTCCGTCGAGAGCGGCGCCCCGATCGACGACGACCGACTCGAGGCGGCGCCGCTCGCCGAACGGACCGTCGAGGAGCAACGGCGATTCGAGAAGGAAGCGCGCTAGCGCGCGTCAGACGCGCGCGGTCACCGGTATCGCGGCGCCGGTGATACCCGACGTCTCGGTGCTCGTGAGGAACAGGATCAACGCGGCCGCCTCGGAGGGCTGGACCCACGTCTTCGGATCCGCCTTCGGCATGTTCGCGCGATTCACCGGATGGTCGATGGTGCCGGGAAGGATCGCGTTCACGGTGATGCCCTGGTCCTTGGTCTCCGCGGCGAGCGCCTCGGTCCAGCGGACGACCGCGCTCTTCGCCATGGAGTAGCCGGCAGCGTTGCGGCCCCCCTTGAGCGCTGCGGCCGCGGACACCGACACGATGCGCCCGTACGCGCGGGCGCGCATCGGCACGAGGCAGGCGGCCGCGGGTACCACGACGGACGCGACGTTCTGCTCCCAGAGATCACGGATCCGATCGATGTCGTCGGCAAGGCCATTGCCGAATCCGCCGGCCAAGCTCGCGAGCACGTCGAGGCGACCCCAGGTCCGCATCACCCGCTCCACGAATGCATCCATGTGCGCGCGATCCGCGAGGGCCGCCTCCGCGACCAGGAGCCGCGGATCGTCCGCGGTGCCCGTCAGCTCGCCGAGCGACGCCCTGAGCGCGTCGGCCTTGCCCGCGTCCCGGACCGGGACGGCGACATGCGCGCCGGCCTCGAGATAGGCCCGCACCACGGCGTGGCCGAGGTTGCCCGTGGCGCCCGTGACGACCACGCTGCGCCGTTCGTAGTGCAGGGGTTCCGGTCGGGCCACCCGCCTAGACTAGTCACGGATGACCCTCCTCGAGCGGATCGAGGGCCCGGAGGATCTCCGTGGCCTCGACCGCGATCAGCTCACCCAGCTCTGCCGTGAGATCCGTGAGTTCACGGTCGACGCCGTCCAGAAGACCGGCGGCCACATCAGCTCGAGCCTCGGCGCCACCGAGCTGACCGTCGCACTGCACCGCGTGTTCAGCTCGCCGGCCGACAAGCTGGTCTGGGACACCGGGCACCAGGGCTACGTGCACAAGCTCCTGACCGGACGGCGCGCCCGCTTCGACACGCTTCGGCAGTTCGGCGGCATCTCCGGCTTCCTCGCACGCAGCGAGTCCGAGCACGACCAGTTCGGAGCCGGCCACGCCGGCACGTCGATCTCCGCCGCGCAGGGTATGGCCGTGGCGCGCGATCTGAACGGGGGCCACGAGCACGTCGTCGCGATCATCGGCGACGGGGCATTGACGGCGGGCATGGCCTGGGAGGCGATGAACGACATCGGCGCGCGGCGCACGCGGATGATCGTCGTCCTCAACGACAACGGCATGAGCATCGCTCCGAACGTGGGCGCGGTGTCGCGGATGCTCGAGAACGTGCGCACGGCGAGCCCGTATCGCGAGCTCAAGCATGTCGCGCGCAGCGTGCTCGAGCACATGCCCGCCGGCGACCTCGCCGAGGAGGCGCGCCGCCGGCTGTTCACCTCGCTCAAGGCGATCTTCATCCCGAACATCCTGTTCGAGCAGTTCGGCTTCACGTACTTCGGGCCGGTGAACGGGCATGACCTCGACGCGGTCGAGAGCGTCTTGAAGAAGGCGCGCGACTTCCGCGACGGCCCGGTGTTCGTGCACCTGCACACGCAGAAAGGCCATGGGTACGGTCCGGCCGAAGAGGACAACCAGAAGTGGCACGGCGTGGCCCCGCAGGGATCGGGTGTCCGGTCAGGCGCCGCCGAGAAGCATCCGCAGCCCGCGATCGCGCCCCAGTACACGAAGGTGTTCGCCGACGCGGTGGCCGAGGCGATGCGCCGCGAGCAGAAGGTCGTCGCGATCACCGCCGCGATGCCCGCGGGCACCGGCTTGACGCCCCTGTTCAAGGAGTTCCCCGCCCGACTCTTCGATGTCGGCATCTGCGAGCAGCACGCGGTGACGTTCGCTGCGGGGCTCGCGACCCAGGGCATCATCCCGATCGTCGCCATCTACTCGACGTTCCTGCAGCGCGGCTTCGATCAGGTCGTGCACGACGTCGCGATCCAGGAGCTTCCGGTGATCTTCGCGATGGACCGCGGCGGCATCGTCGGCGATGACGGGCGCACCCACCAGGGCCTGTTCGACATCGCCTTCCTGCGTCCGCTGCCTGGCATGGTGCTCATGGCGCCGAAGGACGAAGCGGAGCTCCGTCAGATGGTGTGGACCGCGGTGGGGTACGCGCGATCCGGCGGCGGTCCGATCGCATTCCGGTACCCCCGCGGCAACGGCGTCGGCGCGTCACTCGAGGCGCCGCTCGCGGAGCTGCCGATCGGCATCTCCGAGACGCTCCGCGAGGGGAACGACGTCGCGATCCTGGCCTACGGCACGATCGTCGGCCCGGCGCTCGCGGCGGCCGAGGCGCTTGCCGCTGACGGCATCGAGGCGACCGTCGTGAACGCGCGCTTCGCCAAGCCCCTGGACGCCGAGCGCTACCTGGCGCTCGCGGCGCGCGTCGGCCGCGTCCTCACGGTCGAGGAGCACGTGGCGGCCGGCGGATTCGGCAGCGCGGTGAGCGAGCTGTTCGTCGAACGCGGCGCGAAGGTCGAGCTCGAGATCCTGGGCGTGCCCGACGAATGGGTCGATCACGGCGGGCAGAACCTCTGGCGCAAGCACTTCGGCCTGGATGCCGAGGGGATCGCCGCGGCGGTCCGCCGCCGCTGGCCGCAGCTCGCGCATCCCGTCGAGCAGCGTGAGAGCGCCGGCTAGACCCGTTCGCGATGCCTGACCCGCGCATCCTGCCGGTCAACGGCGACGACCTTCTCGCGCTGAAGGACGAGGTCAGCAGGGTGCACGCGGAGGTCTCCGGCACACCGCCCACGAGCGAAGGTCCCGCGGAGTTCGCTGCGTTCGAGGCCTCGCTGCCCGCGCACGTGCGCAAGCCGGGCTTCCGAGCGTGCACCGCGCGCGCGGACGACGGCCGGCTCGTGGCCTTCGCCTACGGCTGGGAGGGCGGCCCGGGAGACTGGTGGTGGGACATCGCCGCGGGCGCCGTCAACGAGGACGTGCGGCGCCGCTGGTTCGCGGACTGCTTCGAGCTCGCGGAGCTTGCGGTGCTGCCCGCGTTCCGGCGCGCCGGGCTTGGGGCGGCGCTGCATGACACGCTCCTCGCTGCGACCGATCGTCCGCACGCGGTGTTGTCGACGCGGAGCGAAGCCGGTGACGCGCTCGCCTTCTACGCGACGAAAGGCTGGAGGACGGTCGTAGCTGCGATGCGATTCCCCGGCAGCGACGCCTCGTTCGCGATCCTCGTGCGGGACCGCCCAGTAGAGGACTAGCTGGCGATCGCGACCTCGGGCCGGCGGGGTGCCGAGGCGATCGCGGCGCTCACGGCCGCGGTGAGCTGCTCCAGATCGAACGGCTTCTCGAGCACGGCGACGTCCAGCTGCGCGAGCTTTCCGCGCGCGAAGGCGAGCGACGCAAGCGCTGCGGAGCAGATGATGACCGGGATGTCCCGGGTCCGCGGGTCGAGCGTGAGAATGTCGAGCTGCCTCCAGCCGGAGCTCTCGCCGTGGAGGAAGAGGTCGAGGATCACGACGTCGGCGCCGCTGTGCCGGACATCGCCGAATGCGTCCGCCGTTGCGCTGACCGCATAGCCCTCTGCCTCGAGCGCGGCGACGATCGTCGTGCGCGTGTCGTCATCGTCCTCGATGACGAAGACCCGCCTCTGCATCAGCGTCGGACCGAGGGCTGCGCCGAGCGTGTGGGTTCGGGCGTGCGGCCCGGCGTCGCGGTCTTCGTCGGCTGCGGCGTACGCGTGCGTTCCGGCTGATCGGTGGGCTCGGCCGTCCGCGCGGGCCTGCCGGACGCGTGCAGCTTCTCGGACTCATCCTTCGCCCGGTCGATGTCCCGCTGCTCGTCGTCGCTGCTCGTGACCTGCTGATCGAGCTGCTCGAGCACGGCGCTGTGCTTCAGGTGCGCCGCGTCGACGATGTCCTCGGCGGCGGTCCTCTTGTCCTCGCTGGCGGTCGGCTCCGCGCGCACGGCATCGACCTGCTTCGTCAGCGTGGCGACAGCCTGCGCGTACTCGGCCTGCGCGATCGGCGTCGTGGTCGCGCGATGCGTCTCGATGGACACCGCGAGCTCAACGAGACGGTGGTCGGAATGCTCGGCGAGGATCTGGAGACGCGTGGTGTCGTCGATGGCGAACGCGAGCTGGACCTGCTCGGCCGCGCGCTTGAGCGGGAACGCGACGTCGCCCGGGAGGCTGTCGGCCGCCGCCTTGCCGGCCCCACCGAGGAGGAGGAGCACGACCGCGGCGACGGCGAGAGCCGGACGCATGAAGAGGCGCTGGAAGCGCGACCACGTCGTCTCGCGGCCGACGAGCGTCGTCGCGGCCTGAGACATGAGCTGGGAGCGAAGCGCGCGCTTGAACGCGTCGCGCGGCTCCGGGCGCTGAAGCATGTCGCTCATGACAGCGACTCCCGCGACGGGATGAGCGCACGAAGCGCGGCGAGGGCGCGGAACTCGATCCCGCGAATGGTGCCGTCGCGCTTGTTCACGAGCTTGGAGATGGTCTTGGTGTCATAGCCCTCGACGTAGCGCAGCACGAGGATCTCCTGCTGGAGCGGCGTGAGCTGATGCATCGCCGTGCGGACCACGCCCGCGTCCGAGCCGGCGAGCAGGCCCGCGTTCGGGTCGATGGTCTGGTCACCCATCGGGTGCGCGAGCGCGTCCTCGAAGCTCACCTGCGTGCGCGCCTTCTGGCGACGGCTGCGGTCGATGACGGCGTTGCGGGCGATGCGATAGAGCCAGGCAAGGAATGCCTGGCGCGGCTCGTACTTCGGGATCGCCCGAAGGGCCCGCATGAACACATCGCTCGTCACGTCTTCCGCCTCTGCTTCATTTCGCACCCGGTAGAACACGTACCGGTACACCTGATCCATGTAGCGGTCGTACAGGATGCCGAAGGCCTCGGCCTCGCCGGAGCTGGCGCGCCGGGCGAGGACGGCGTCCTCTTCCTGCTCAGCGGAATTAACGGCGGCTCCCGACCGACTGTTAGGAAGGTCCCCCATGCCCACAAAACGGTAGTCGCCGCGGTTCAGCGCGGCTTCACCGACGAACGACCGAGCGAGCAAGGTCGGGGGTAAGATTGAGGGCAGATTCATACACGACAGGGGAGCGCCTCAAGAGAGGCGCTGAGAGTGCGGGTGACCGCAGACCCTTGAACCTGATCTGAGTCATATCAGCGTAGGGAGTCGAGATCATGAAAAGTCCGCGCGCGTCCACTTCCCCATTCGCCTGGCGCACCGTCGACATCGTCGTGGCGGGCGTGATCGCCGTCGCGTTCGGGGTCGTCTTCTGGGCCTGGAACGCAGTCTGGGCGGCGACCACGCCCGCCTTCGCCGCGCTGCCCGCGACGCAGTACCTCATCTCCGGTGTCTGGTTGATCCCCGCCGTCCTCGGCGGTTTCGTGATCCGCAAGCCCGGAGCGGCGCTCTTCTGCGAGATCCTCGCCGCCACGGTGTCGGCCTTGATCGGTTCGCAATGGGGCCTCGACACGCTCGTGTCAGGCGTCGTCCAGGGTGCCGGCGCGGAGATCGTGTTCGCTGCCGTCCGCTACCAGAACTGGTCGCTGACGGTCGCGATCATCGCCGGACTCGCCAGCGCGCTCTTCGGATATGTCCACGACATGATCGTGTACTACCCCGACCTCGACCTTGGCGGGTGGGCGATCTTCCTGCCCTTCTACCTCGTCTCCGCCGCGGTCATCACCGGCATCGGCTCGTACTACCTCACCCGGTCGCTCGCGCAGACGGGCGTCCTCGCGTCGTTCCCCTCCGGGGGGACGCAGAGCCGGATCTGACGGGCGTCATCCAGGCGCGCGGCTGGGGGTGGCGGCACCCCGGCCGCGCCGCGTGGGCCGTGCGCGGGCTCGACTTCGAGATCAGGCGGGGCGAGTCCGTGCTCCTGGTGGGTCCGTCCGGCTCCGGCAAGAGCACCCTGCTGCTTGCGATCGCGGGTCTCCTGGACCGATCAGGCGGCGGCGAAGCTGAGGGCGAGCTACGTGTGACCGGGCGCACCGGCAGCGTGTTCCAGGATCCTGAGACGCAGATCGTGATGGCCCGCTGCGGCGACGACGTCGCGTTCGGTCTCGAGAACCACTGCGTTTCCACGGCGATGATCTGGCCGCGCGTGGATGCGGCGCTCGGAGGCATTGGCTTCCCCTATCCGCGCGACCACCCGACCGCTGCGCTCTCCGGTGGTGAGAAGCAGCGGCTCGCGTTCGCCGGCGCCGGGGTGCTCGAGCCCGACATCCTCCTTCTCGACGAGCCCGCGGCGAACCTCGATGCGGACGGCGCGCGCCTCGTGCGCGCGCTCATCGCGCGAACGCGCTCGTCCGGTCGGACGGTCGTCCTGGTCGATCACGACCTCGACGCGTCGCGGCCGCTCGTCGATCGCGTCATCGAGCTCGCGCCGGTCGGTCATCTCGACCTGCCGCCGCGCGGCGTGCAACGGAAGGCTGCGGCGGTCCTGGCCGCCGCCGACCGAGTGGCGTTCCGCTACCCGGGCGCGGACACCTGGGCGGTCGACGGCGCAGACGTGCGCGTCCATGCGGGTGAGGCCGTCGCGCTCACCGGTCCCAACGGCTCCGGCAAGTCGACGCTGGCGCTGCTTCTCGCTGGTCTGCTCCGGCCCGCGCGCGGTCGGGCGACCGACGGAAGCGGGAACGACACGTGGCGCCTGAAGGCCCGCGATCTCGTGCGCACCATCGGCACGGTCTTCCAGGATCCGGAGCATCAGTTCGTCCGCGGCCGCGTCGACGACGAGCTCGCGGTCGGACCACTGGTCATGGGCACGACGGTCGAGGCGACCCGCGTCCGGGTGGCCGAGCTGCTCGCGCGGCTGCGCCTGGCGACGATCGCCGCAGCCAATCCATTCACGCTCTCGGGCGGCGAGAAGCGGCGACTCTCCGTCGGGACGGCGCTCGCGACCGATCCGCCACTCCTCGTCCTCGACGAGCCGACGTTCGGCCAGGACCGCGTGACCTATGCGGAGCTGGTGGGGCTCCTTCGCGACGCTCGCGACGAGGGTCGCGGGATCCTCTTCGCCACGCACGACCGCGATCTCGTGAGCGCCCTCGCCGACCGCGAGGTCCGGCTCGTCGCGGGCCGCCTCGCGTGATGCTGCTCACGCCGTTGCGGGCCGATCCGCGCGCGCCGCTTGCGCGGGCGAATCCGCTTGCGAAGCTCGGCGCCGCCGCGATCTTCATGCTCGTGCTCTTCCTCTCCGTCGATCTCCTCACGCCCGTGCTGCTGCTCACCGCCACCGCCGCTGCGATCCCGCTTTCCGGCATCCCGCTGCGCGCGCTCCTCACGCGGACGTGGCCCATCGCCGTCACCGCGCTCGGCGCTTCCGCGATCAACGGTCTCTTCGGGACCGGCGGGCCGTCGCTCGTCGCCGGCGTCGCGATCGGCCTCCGGCTTGTGGCGATCGCGATCGCCGGCGTCGTCGCGTTCATCACGATCGACCCGACCGATCTCGCCGACAGCCTCATGCAGCACCTGCGCGCACCGCCGAGGTTCGCCGTGGGCGCACTCGCCGCATTCCGGCTCCTTCCGATCTTCACGGCCGAATGGGAGACGATCGGGATGGCTCGACGCGCGAGAGGCATCGACGACCGCGGCTGGCTGCGCGGGATCGGCTCATTCCGCGCCAGATCGTTCGCGCTGCTCGTGGCCGCGATCCGGCGCGGCGTTCGACTCGCTCTGGCAATGGATGCCCGCGGCTTTGCCGATATGACCTGTCGCTCGATCGCCCGACCGCAGCCCTTCACGGATCGGGATCGGGCTCTGCTCGCCTCGGCGCTTGTGATCGCGGTGGGCGCGGTGCTGCTGGGGATCGAGCTAGGGACCTGGCGCAGCTTGCTCCGCTAGGAGGAGGCGTTGGCGGCCGTCTCACCGAAGCGTGAGCAGGTACTGCACCAGATCGTCGAAGTCCGCTTGGGTCATACCGCGCTCGAGGCCACGCGACATCGTGTCCGGATAGCCCGGCACGATGTACGCGCCGGGCTCGCGGATCGATTCGGCGAGATAGTCGGCGGCCGACGCGCCCGGCTTTCGGGTCTCGGCGACGATCCCGACGTGCGTAAGGTCCGGCCCGATCGTGCCGCCAGAGTCGCCGACGCGGTGACAGCTCCCGCAGTTCCGCTCCTGGAACACCTGCCTACCGCGCTGGATCGGATCGGTAACCTTCGGCTCAGCGCAGGCGCCGATGAGGAGCACCGAGAGCGCAAGGGCGAAAAGCCGCATCATCCGCGGGTGAACAGTACGGCGGCGCTCCGCGGCGCGACGGTCGTGCTCGGCGACCGGGCGGTCCTGCGTGACCTCGACCTGGAGCTGGTACCCGGCATCACCGTGGTGCGCGGCCCCAACGGCGCCGGCAAGTCGACGCTGCTGCGCGCGCTCGCGGGCCTCGTGCCACTGAGCCGCGGATCGCGCGAGGTCCCGGCCCGCACGCTGTATCTCGGACAACGGCCGCAGCTGCTGCACGGCGTGTCGGCCCGCGACAACCTGCGCTTCTTCGCATCGTTCCGCGGCCTTTCGATCGAGGGCGTCGGCCCTGCGCTCGCGTCATGGGGACTCGTGGCCAAGGACGCGGGCCGCCCGGTGGAGACGCTCTCCGCGGGACAGCGGCGTCGTGCCGCGCTCGCGCGCATCGACGTCGAGCGCAGCGACCTGGTCCTCCTGGATGAGCCATTCGCCGAGATCGACGACGCGGCCGCTGCGCAGCTGCTGCGCGCGATCCGTCTGCTCGCCGGCGAGCGTCGCGCGATCGTCATCGCCACGCACGCCCGCTTCGAGCTGGACGCGGGCGCGAACCGCGTGGTGCACCTCTCGTGACCCTCACGCGGATCTGGCGCATCGCCGCCCGCGAGACGCTCGCCGAGCGCGGGCAGCCGGACGGACTCGTCGCCGCGGTCACGTTCGTGGCGACGCTCATCCTCGTCGAGAGCCTGGCCGTCGGACCACTCGCCGCCGGTCAGCCACCGGTCGCCTCGGCGCTGTTCTGGATCGCGATGGCGTTCGCGGCGATCCTCGCCACGACGCGCTCGTTCGATCGCGAGCTCGAGGACGACGCGATCGACGCGGTGCTGGCGCTCCCCGGTGGCCGCGACGCGCTCTACGGGGGGAAGGTGCTCGCTCTGATGGCGCTCCTTGCGTTCGTCGCACTCATCGGCGGCCTGCTGTCGCTCGTGCTGCTGTCGCTCGCGATCGCGCTGCCCTTCCACCTGGTGTTCGTGATCGTGGCGGGCGTGCTCGGCCTCCCGCCGGTCGTCGTGCTGTTCGTCACGCTCTCGCTGCGTCTCCGCGCGCGCGGCGCGCTCGTCCCGATCCTTGCCCTGCCGGTCCTCGTGCCGCACCTCGTCGCGGCCACGAACGGTACCGCCGCGGCGATCACCGGCGACGCGTCCGGTGCCCTTGGCTGGGGCGGATTGCTCGTCGCGTTCGCGTTGGTGTATTCGGTGCTCGGCCTTACCATCGTCCCTACAGCACTCGAATGATCAAGAGCATCGCGACACCCACGAGCACGGTCCGCGCGCGTCCCATCCTGGGAGCGGCGAGCATCGTCGCGCTCTTCGTGGCCCTCTGGATGGCGCTCATCTGGTCACCCCCCGATGCGGCGATGGGGAGCGTCGTGCGCATCCTGTACGTGCACGTCGCGAACGCCTGGCTCGCCTATCTCGCGTTCGTGGTCGTCTTCCTGGCGAGCATCGCGTACCTCTGGACCAAACGGACGGTGTTCGACGCGATCGCCGTGGCCTCAGCCGAGATCGGCGTTCTCTTCACCGGCCTCACGCTCATCCTCGGCTCGATCTGGGCCCGTCCGACGTGGGGCGTGTGGTGGAGCTGGGAGCCGCGGGTCGTGACGACCGCGGTGATGTTCGCGATGTACGTGGGCTATCTCCTGCTCCGAAACCTCTCCGACGATCTGGAGCGGCGCGCGACGCGGGCCGCCGTGCTCGGCATCGTCCTCGTGGTCGACGTGCCCATCGTGCACCTCTCGGTCACGTGGATGAACGCACTCCATCAGCTGCCGACGGTCCTTCGTCCTGATCTGTCGCCGACCCTCGACCCACGCATGCTCGCGTCGTTGATCGCCATGACGATCGCGTTCACGATCGTCTACGCGTATCTGATGGTCGCGCGCGTCGAGATCGAGCGCCGGCGCCAGGCTCGGATCATCGAGGCACGCGGATGAACATCGACAACTTCGGATTCATCGCCGCCGGCTACATCGTCTGCTTCGGGGCGCTCGCGCTGTACCTGGCATCGCTCCGGTACCGCCGCCGTGACGGTGAGTGAGCGCGGGTAGCCGGATCGGCGGACGCCGCGTGCTCATCATCGCCGCGCTCGCGATCGCCGTGGTCATCGGGTATGTCGCGACGCAATCCCTCCAGTCGTCGGCGGTCTACTACCTCACCCCGACGGAGGCGCGGAGCCGCTCCATCAACGTCGGCCAGGCCGCGCGTGTCGGCGGCCAGGTCCTTGCCGGCACGCTGGTGTACGAGCCCGCGACACGGGCGCTCACGTTCACCCTTTCCGACGGCCTGACGAAGCTCCGCGTGGTCGGGAACGGGGCGCCGCCGGGACTCCTCCGGGAGGGGGCGGGTGCGGTGGTCGAGGGCAGCTTCGCGGCCGACGGAACGTTCCGCGCGACGCAGGTCATCGCCAAGCACGACGAGGTCTATGCCGCGCCGACGGGCTCTGCCGTCCCGACCCACCAGACACCGGCGCCGTGAGCTGGGGCGACGTCGGCGCCGGCGCGCTCCGCGCCGCGCTGCTCCTTTCGGTCTGGGGCCTCGGCTCGGCCACCTATGCCGCATGGAAGCGCGACGCCCGGGCGCTCGCCAGCGCGCGCGCCGTGGCGGTCGCGGCCTTCGCGCTCGTGCTCGTTGCGGATCTCGCGATGGTCGGTGCGCTCGTCACACACGACTTCAGCCTCGTGTACGTCGCCGAGAACAACGCCCGCGCGACGCCGCTCTTCTACAGCGCGATCTCGCTGTGGGCAGCGCTCGCCGGCTCGATCCTCCTCTGGACGCTCGTGCTCGCCGGCGCGGTCATGTGGGTGGCCCTGCGCGGCACGCGATCCCTGCCGCGGCTCGCGACCACCGCGACCGCGGTCCTCTTCGCGATGCTCGCCTTTTTCCTACTCCTTACGACAACGGCTGCGGATCCCTTCACCCGGATCGCCACCGGGCTCATCCCCGCCGACGGGCGTGGGCCGAACGCGCTCCTCCAGAACCACCCGTTCATGGCGCTCCATCCCCCGCTCCTGTATCTCGGATACGTCCTCACGAGCATCCCCTTCGCCTATGCGATCGCGGCGCTGATCCTGGGAGAGACCGGCGACCGCTGGCTCACCGAGACCCGCAAGGCCGCGCTCGCGTCATGGGGACTGCTCGGCGTCGGTATCGTCGCCGGCGCCTGGTGGAGCTACGCGGTGCTCGGCTGGGGCGGCTACTGGGCCTGGGACCCGGTCGAGAACGCCGCGATCATGCCGTGGCTCACCGCGACCGCGTACCTGCACTCGGTCATGGTGGAAGAGAAGCGCCGCCTCCTGCGCACCTGGAACATCGCGCTCGTCATCGCGACCTTCGCGCTCACGATCCTCGGCACGTTCCTGACCCGGAGCGGTGTCGTGAACTCGGTGCACTCGTTCACGCAGTCGGCGATCGGCCCGCTGCTGCTCGGCTACTTCGTCGCGATCCTCGTCGTCGGCGTCGGACTGCTGCTCTATCGTCTGAACGACCTGACCGACCGCGGCTCTATCGGCGCGCCACTGTCGCGCGAAGCGGTCTTCCTGTTCCAGAACGTGCTCTTCGTCGCCGCCACCCTGACGGTCCTGCTCGGCACGCTGTACCCGCTCATCGCTGAGGCCGTGTCGGGCGCGCAGCTCTCGATCGGCGCTCCGTACTTCGACCGTGTGGAGGTCCCGATCGGCCTCGCACTGCTCTTCCTGATGGGGATCGGGCCACAGCTGCCGTGGCACGGTGCATCGCGATCGACGCTCGAGCAGCAGTTCACCGTCCCAGCCATCGCCGCCGCGATCGGCGCTGCCGGCGCGCTGCTCGCGGGCATGACCGGCGTCGCGCCGGTCCTCACGTACGCGCTCGCGGCGTTCGTCGTCGCGACGATCGCGCAGGAGTTCATCCGCGGCGTCCGGGCCCGGCGCGTCCTCCACGGTGAGCCCCCGGCGACGGCTTTCGTCGCGCTCTTCCGCCGCAACGGGCGGCGATACGGCGGGTACGTCGTGCACCTGGGCATCGTCCTCGTCGTCGTCGCGATCGCGACGAGCCAGTCGCGCACGACCGAGCTCGAGCGCACCCTCGCACCGGGCGATGCGCTGGACGTCGCCGGCTATCACGTGGTGTTCAGCGGCCTTCGCGACGTGAACGAGCCGCAGCGCGCCTCGACGCTCGCGGATCTCGTCATCACGGGCAACGGGGCGACCGAGCACCTCCACCCCGGGCTCGTGCAGTACCCGAACAGCGCGCAGGCCATCGGGACACCCGGCATCGCGGCGGGCTCGCGCGACGATATCTACACGATCCTCGCCGCATACGACGGGCGCGGGCGCGCCTGGGCAACGATCCGAGTGCGGGTGATCCCGCTCGTGTCGTGGCTCTGGGCCGGTGGGGCCGTCGTCGGCCTCGGCGCGCTCCTCGCCGCCCTCCCCCCGCCCCGTCGGAGGAAGGCACCCGTCACCGGCTCGGTCTCGTTGCCCCGCGTCGTTGGCACTGAGCGATGAAGCGCATCGCGCGGTACACCGCGGTCGCGCTCATTCTCGGGCTCGCCGTCGTGCTGACGCTCGCATTCCGTCGCGACCCGCACGACATCCGCACCGGCACGGTGGGCCAGCCGGCGCCGGCGTTCACCCTCGCGGACCTCTCGGGCAACGGCTCGATCACGCTCGACCGCTACAAGGGCAAAGTCGTCGTCCTCAATTTCTGGGCATCGTGGTGCATCCCGTGCAAGGAGGAGAACCCGGCGCTGACCGACGTCTGGGAGCGTTACCGCGGCACGGACGTCGTCCTCCTCGGGATCGTCTTTCAGGACTCGACGGCGGCGGCCCGCGAGTACACCGCGCGGCTCGGCAACACCTGGTCGAGCGCGGTCGATGACGCGGGCCAGGTGGCGCTGAGCTACGGGGTCTTCGGTCCGCCGGAGACGTACTTCATCGGTGCTGACGGCGTGATCGCCGGCCGCCACATCGGGCCGATCGACTCGGCGACGCTCATCAAGGGGATCGAAACGCTGCGGCGGGCGGTGAAGAAGTGACACCTGGCCGCTGGCTCATCGTCGTCGCCGTCCTCGCGACCGGCCTGGCGATCGCCTGGAGCGCGCGGCCGCAGCCGCTCACGGACGCGCAGCGCGTCGATCGCATCGCCGCAGAGCTGCGCTGCCCGGTCTGCCAGGGGCTGTCGGTGCAGGACTCACCGTCCGAGACCGCGCGCGCGATGAAGGATCTGGTGGCGAAGCGCGTGGCCGAGGGCCGCACGGACGACGAGATCCGCGCCGACTTCCAGCGCAGCTACGGCGACTGGATCCTCCTCTCGCCGCCGCTGCTATCGCTGAGCGGTCTGGTCTGGCTCGCGCCGCTCGCCGCGCTCATTGCGGGCGTATTCCTGGCGCTCGGACGCGCGAGAGCACCGGCCGCCGCCGACGGGCCTGCCCCAACGCCCGAGCAGCGTGTCCAGCTAGCCGACATGCTCGCGGAAGAAGAACCGCAATAGAAGGCACGGCGGTCGTGTTCGGTGTGACCATCGCGGCGGGTGCGCTCGCGGCTTTCTGGCCGTGGCTCGCGCCGAAGACGCGCCTCTGGCCGGCGGAAGGGGCGACCGCCGGCGACGACGTCGCGCGTGCGGTGTCATCGCTGCGCGATCTCCAGTTCGCGGAGGCCGCGGGCACGATCGATCAGACCGACGCGACGCGGCTGCGCGGCGTGCTGGAGCGGAGCGCCTTCCAGCCGGAGCGGGCGGCTGGAGCGATCGGCCGCGCGCCGCTCCGGACGCTCGCGATCGCGGCGCTCCTGTTCGGCATCGCCGCGGCGCTCGTCGCGCAAAGCCTGCCGCAGGCCGCGGGCGACCGAGCGCCCGGCGAGCCGGTCACGGGCACCGTGCCCGCCGCCGGCCCGAGCACCGCCGACCTGGAGGCGCGCGTGAAGGCAGCGCCGACCGACGTCCCGACGCAGCTCGCGCTCGCTGAGTCGTACCGGCAGGATGGCCGCGCGACCGATGCGGTCGCGACCTATCGCACGGTGCTCGGCATCGACCCGAGTAGCGTGCCGGCGCTGAACGGCCTGGCGTTGATCCTGACGCAAGCGGGACAGCCGGACGCGGCGATGATCGCGGTCGATCGGGTGCTGGCACTGCGGCCGAAGGATCCGGACGGGCTCTTCCTGAAGGGGCTCCTTCTCTACAAGAAGGAGCAGTGGTCAGCCGCGGTCGACGTCTGGGCGATCTACCTGGATGTCGGCGAGTTCCATCCAGCCGCGCCGATGGTGCGGCCGCTCTACGAAGACGCGAAGCGGAAGGCCGGCCGGTAGATCCGGCGCAAGCGATCGTGTCCGACTGACGAGCTCAGCGCGCCTCATGATCCGCCGCCATGAGCGGCATGGAAAAGCAGAACACCGTCCCGCGCGGTCCACTCGACTCGAGAGCGAGCTCGCCGCCGAGCAGCCGCGCGATCTCGCGGCCCACGAAGAGACCAAGGCCGGTCCCCGGCTTCGATCTCGCCGCGCTCGTGCGGTAGAACCGCTCGAACAGGCGTCCGCGTTCCGCCTCAGGGATACCTTGCCCGTGGTCCCGCACGCGCACAACGGCTCGGCGGTCCTCGACGCTCAACGAAACGACGACATCGCCGCCGCCACCGTGACGTATCGCGTTCACGATCAGGTTGTCGAGCAGCTGCTCGAGCCGGCGACGATCGGCGCTGACCACGGCGACCTCATCCGGGAGCTCCACGCGCAACAACCGGTCTCCGGCGGTCGGACGCAGGGCCGCGACGCACGCACCCACCACTTCGGCGGGGTCGATCGGCGTGAGCACGACATCGAACTGCCCGAGGTCGATGCGCGCGGCATCGAGCAGATCGTCGATCAACGCAGCCATGCGGCTCGTCAGCTCGTCGCAGCGCTCCAGCGTGGATCCCACCAGGTCCCATTGGGCACGTCCGTGGAATCGCTGGGCGAGCTGCACCATGCCCCGGATGGCGGTCAGCGGCGTCTTCAGCTCGTGGCTCGCGGCCCCGAAGAACGCCGTCCGTTCCCGCTCGGCGTTTTCCAGCGCTGTCACGTCTTCGTACGCCGCGATCGCCCCAGCCACCGCACCGCTCGCGTCACGGATCGGCGCGCTGTTCGTCAAGAGGTCGTACTGCCGCCCATCCGGTCGCGCATAGCGGACCAGTTCTCCACGGACCTCTTCCCCGCGCAATGAGCGGGCGATCGGCACGTCGGCCAGGTCGTAGGGCGAGCCATCGGCTCGGCGAAGGGTGCCTTGGAGCTGCCCGGACAGGCCCGGTGCCGGCTGATCCCCGCGTTGGAACAGGTCACGCGTCATTCGGTTCTCGAGCGTGACCTTGCCGAGGCGATCCATCATCACGACGCCGACGGGCAATACGTCAACAAGCTGCGCCAGGCGGTCGCGCTCCGCCACGAGTGCGGCATTGAGCGCGCCGACGTCGGTCGGGTCAGGGTTGGTCACCGCCATCGCCGCCGCAGGCTACGTGTTCGAGGCCCAGGGTCGCAACTGGTGTCGGTCGCCGCAGGTGACGTGCGCGCCGAGACGCACACGATGCCGCATGGCGCCTAGGGCTGCTCGCCGACCTCGCTGCGGATCGCCGCGACCGAGCCGTCGCGATAGAGGCTGACGAAGGCCGCGACGACACCCGGATCGAAGTGCTTGCCCGAGTCGGCCTCGATCGCGGCGAGCCCGCGCTCGGTGCTCCAGGCCTCCTTGTACGGGCGCTTCGAGGTGAGCGCGTCGAACACGTCGGCGACCGCGACGATGCGCGCCGCGAGCGAGATCTCCTCGCCCTTCTTGCGGTCGGGGTAGCCAGTGCCATCCCAGCGCTCGTGGTGCTCGCGCGCGACGAGGCGCCCGGTGGCGAAGAACAGCGCATCCCCGAGCATGACCTCGCCGTCGATGCAGTGCTGCTTGATGGTCTCGAACTGGTCGACCGAGAGCTCGTGCGGCGCGCCGAGGATGTCGTCCGGCGTCTGGATCTTGCCCACGTCGTGCAGCACGCTCGAGTAGCCGTACTCCTCGATGGTCGCGGGCGGTAGCCCGAGCTTCGCGCAGATGGACTCGACGTACTTACGGACGCGCACGAGGTGCTGGCCGGTGGTCATGTCCTTGAGCGTCACCGCCATGAGGATGTGGCTCACGCCCTGGAGGCCGGTGCGGCGCATCTCGACGTTCGCATTCTGCTCGGCGACGAGCGCACGCTCGAGCTCACGGCGCCGCTCGCGCTCGAGGCGCAGGAGCGTCGCGAGATCCTCGGCGTAGCGCGTGGCCTGGCGCTCGAGGAGCGCGAGCTCACCGAGCTTGGCGTCGAAGTCCTTGGCGAGGCGCTGCTCGCGGGCGTATACGGCCGCGAAGTCTTGGGCCATGCGGAGCGCCTGCGAGTTCGCCTCCTCGGCGACGCGGATCGCCTGCTGGAGCAGCTGGCGGAAGACCTCCGGGGCCTTTGACTCCGTGTCGGTCGAGAGCGTCGGGCCGAGCTCGACCAGCTCGACGTTGCGGCCGAGGCCGGTGTGCAGGGCGGTGGTGCGCTCGGCCTCCACGACGGTCCCTATGTAGCCGGCGCGAGGATCGTGCGAATGGTGTCGATGAGCTCAAGCGGACCGAACGGCTTCGTGAGGTACTGCGCCGCGCCGGCCGCGAAGCCGACCGCGCGGTCGCTCTCACTATCGTGCGCGGTCAGCATCACGATCGGGATGTCCTTCGTCGCTTCGTCGCTCTTGAGCTCGCGACAGACGTCGAATCCGTTCGGGCCGGTGCCCATGTCCACATCGAGCAGCATGAGGTCGGGCTTCTCGGAGCGGGCCATTTCGAGGGCCTTCGTCCCGTTCTCGGCCTCGACGATGGTCCAGCCCTGCGTCGACAGGGTGATCCTGACCATCTGGCGGATCGGCACGAGATCGTCAGCGATGAGCAGCTTCGCCATGTCAGACTCCTTCAATCACGTCATGCACTTCGTGCCGCTTGAACTGGAACGATGGCGGAATCGTAGGCGTGGCCCCTCCCCCGCCGGAGTGAACCGATCAGACGGCCTCCCTTGGACGGGTTCCCGACCGGTCCCGGGTCCAAGCGTCGAGGGTGATGACCCCCAAACGGGCGGCTTCGGCGACCGCTTCGAGCCGGGAATGCGCCCCGAGCTTCCGGAGGATCGCCTGGACGTGCGCGCGGAGCGTGGCGCTCGAGATGCCGAGCTGGTCCGACGCCTGGGCTGTGGAGGACCCTTCGGCGAGGAGCTGGAGCACCTCGAGCTCGCGGGCCGTGAGGGGCTCGAGCGGCCGCGGACGCGACTCCCGCTCGAGGAGGAGCCGTTGGAGCTCACTCGGGGCGAAGAGGATCTCGCCGAGCGCGGCGGACCGCACGCCCTCGACGACCTCGTCGAACGGTCGGTCCTTCGTGAGATGCCCGACGGCACCCGAGCGCGCGACGTCGGAAAGGATCGACGCGGATTGGTCACCCGTCAGGATCAGGACGGAGGTATCGGGGAGCGTGGCGCGCACGGTGCGCGCGATGTCGGCGCCGGTGCCGTCCGGCAGGTGGTAGTCGGCGAGGACGACGTCCGGCCTGAGCTCGGTCATGCGGCGTACGCCAGTCGTGACGTCGTGGACGACGTCGACGACCTCGATCCCTGCCGCGGCGCGGAGCGCGACGCGCAGGAGCTCCGCGAACAGCCGCTCGTCGTCGACGATGAGCACCCTGATGGTGCCCGCACCTGTCTTCGTTTCTGTGGTCATGATCCTGTCGCCTCCCCTCGGTCATTGCTGCGCGCGGTGCCCGCAAGCGCGGCGACGACCGCCGCATCGAGCTCACCGCGCTGGACTGCGTGCTGAAGGATCTGCACGGCCGCATCCGAGGACATCGCCGGTCGGTCGGGCCGTGAGGTGCGGAGCGCCTCGAACCGGTCGGCCACCGCGACGATGCGGACCTCGAGTGGGATCTGCGGTGCCTTCAGGCCATCCGGGTACCCGCTGCCATCGAGGTGCTCGTGGTGCGAGCGCACGATCGGCAGGAGGCGCGCGAGCGGCCGGAACGCGGTGAGCAGCTCCTCACCGAGGACCGGATGCCGCTCGATCTGCGTGCGCTCGTCGGGCGAGAGCTCGCTGGCCTTGCGGACCAGGCCGAGCGGCAGCTTCGTGTTCCCGATGTCGCGAAGAAGGGCGCCGACGCGGATGTTGTTGGAGCTCGCGGCATCGAGCCCAAGCGCCTTGGCGATGGCGACCGCGCGGTTCGCCACCCGCTCGCTGTGTCCGGCGGTGGAGCGGTCGTGCGACTCGAAGGCCATCGCAAGCGCGATGAGCGCCTCCGAGGCGGCGTCGACGTCACGGCCCAGCGACCGCTCGCGGACTGCGAGGTCCGCGATACGGACGAGATCGTCGTTCAGCGCGACCATGTCGTTGCCCGCGGGCGCGCCCGCCGCCGCGACGCGGAGCACGGCAGGACCGTCGTTCCCCAGCTGCGCCGCGACCGTGGCATCGCCGTCGACGACAAGTAGATCGACCGCACGACCCTCGGCGCCGGCCGGGATGATCTCGAATTTCGAGGCGAGGATGTGCTCCGCGCGCTCGCGGCGCGGCTGCTCGACAAGGGCCACGATGGCCGTGGGACGGCCGGTGCGCGTGATCTCGGCGGGCTTCGCGAGACGCGGGCCGCGCATGCGTCGCGACTGGCTCAGCACCGCATCGACGCGCGCGAGGAGCTCGGCCGGGTGGAACGGCTTCGTGAGGTAGTCAGACGCCCCGCAGGAGAGACCGCGCACCTTGTCGAAGACATCGCCGCGCGCCGACAGGAAGATCACCGGGATATCCGAGGTCGCAGTGTCGCTCTTCACCTGGAGGCACACGTCGTAGCCATCGGTGTCGGGCAGCCCGACGTCGAGGAGCACGAGGTCCGGATGGGTCTCGCGGATCAGGGCGAGGCCGTCCGCTCCCGTGCGGCCGACGGATACGGACATGCCGTTCGCCTGAAGGCGGCGCTGCAGCACGTCCGCCGACGCCGGGTCGTCCTCGACGACCACGACGTTCGTTTCGGTCTTCAGCACGCTCAAGACTTGGCCTCCCCGAGAAGATGGCGCATCCCGACGACGAACTTCGACGGACGGTCGGCGGGCGCGCGTTCACGAAGATAGCCGTGCAGCTCCTCGGCCCACGCCGGGAGGTCGCCGAACCACTTCATCTCCATGACGACGTCGGTCTCGCGGGCGAGGATCGGCCCGATGCGGACGGGCACCGCGTCGTCCGCGTTCGTGGTCCAGGGCACCGCGAGGTAGATGAGGTTGTGGTCCGCGGTGATGCGGATCCGGTCCTCCGGCGCCGCGTAGGCGAGGCGGTTGTACTGCGTCACCACGACCGGATGTGCTCCTTTCGTGACGAGCTCCTCGGCTTTCGCGCCGAGCGCCTGCGACGCCTCAGTGAGCGCCTCGGTCTCGCCGCGAAGGAAGGCGGGGACGACGTCCCCGGCCATCTCGAACCGCTCCTTGCGCGAGGTGTCCTCGGTGTCCTCCTTGAGCTCCAGCCAGAGACGGGCGCTGGTGAACGCCTCGTCCGGACGCGTGCGGTGGTACTCGCGGAACCGCAGGCGGAGCGCGTGACCCTGCTCAGCGGCGCGGAAGATCTTCCAATCGTAGGTGTCGCAGTAGGTCGTCGTGGACCACTGGTACAGACGGTCGTCGCGTGCCAGCTGGAGGTGCGAGCTCGCGGTGCGCATGACCAGGCGCGCGAGCTCTTCGCTCGCGATGAACCGGTCCTCGCGACGGGGCATGCTCTCCGGCTGCAGGAAGCTGTCGGCCATCTTCTCGGAGCTCATTTCGCCTGCGCCTGTGGCACGAGCTTGCCCCGGCGCGTGAGCGCCAGCCGCACCCGTGCCTCGATGTCCGCACTGCCTTCGCCGAGCAGACCCTGCAGCTCGCTCGTCGGGACCGCACGGCCCTCGCCGTGGAGCATCTGGGACGCGTTGCGGCGCAGCTCCGGGTCCTCCGAGCGGAGGTTCTCGACGATGCGCCGGCCGAGCGCGCGGCGCACCGAGAACGTGTTGCCGACGAAGATCGCCGAGCAGATGGTCCCGAACCCGAGGACCACCTGCGGATTGGCGCTGATCGCGCCGGCGACGAGCACGACCGCCGCGCCGATCTCGGCGACGGCGTTGAGGCCGCCCGAGAAGAACGCGCGCGCCCGCGGCCGCACGCTCGATGCGATCTGGTTGTAGATGATCTGCGTCGCCGGGAGGTGCACGGCGGGGATGACGATCCGCTCGGCGCCCTGCAGGAGCACCGCGATGATGAGGCCCACGCCCGCCGTCAGCCCGAAGTACGTGCCGGCGCCGAACGTGACCAGGTACCAGAGCGGGAACGCGAAGATCACGACCGACACGCCAAGCCTGCGGATGAGGCCCCCGGTGAGGAACGTCTGGATGAGAAGCGCCACGACCGAACCGCTCGTGTACACGGACGCGTACAGCAGCGTGTAGTCATCCTGCGACTGCTGCAGCGTGCCGGCCTTGGTCGCGGTGTCGAGACCCGCAGCGAACAGGTAGTTCGCGATCTGCATCAGGAAGTACCAGAAGAAGATGTTGATGCCGAACGGGCGTAGCAGCTTGTCGCGCGACACGAGCTTGTAGCCGTTCAGCGAGCCCGCCATGCGCTGCCCGATGGTCTTTGGCTGGGCCTTCTCGACAAGGACCGCTCCCTCACCCTCCGGAAGATGCCGGCGGAAGAGTACAAGGATGACGAAGGCCAGCGCGAAGCCCACCGCCTCGACCGCCATGAACGATTCGGAGTGGATGACCGGCGTGAGGCCGGCGGCAAGCAGACCACCGACGATCTTTCCGACCAGGAGCGAGCCCGCGAACAGCGGGTAGATGCGCTTGCTCTGCTCGCTGTCGAACAGGTTGCCCGCGTAGACCCAGAAGATCAGGTAGATCGTGTCCTTCACGACCTGGGCCACGACATACGTGAACCAGTAGTCGCTCGACGTGACCGGGAGCGCGACCTGCGCGACGATCGACAGGAGCGTCACGATGCCGACGTACCAGATGAGCAGGTCTCGGCGGCGCATTTTCCCGACGAGCGAGAAGATGATGCTCGACGCGACGAGCAGGACGAGCGGCGCGATGATGTACGCGATCGGCAGGTACGGCAGGCCGACGTTCTTGATGAAGATCGAGTTCGAGCCCACCTTCCCGACCCAGTTCGCGATCACGGTGACCGAGAGGATCACGTAGAGCAGGGTCACGATCCCCCGCTCTTCGCGACGCACCGGGAAAAGACGGCGCAGCCAGGTCACGCGGGCACCGCCGCGGCCCCTCGCGACGCCGCCGGGATCGTGAACTCGACAATGGCGCCCGGCTGGCCGCCGTTGGCGACCCCGATCTTGCCGCCGTGGAGCTCGACCGCGAGCTTGCAGAATGCGAGGCCCAGGCCGGTGCCGCCGCGGCTACGGCCGGTGTCGGTCTGATAGAAGCGATCGAAGACGTGCGCGGCATCGGCCTCCGGGATGCCCGGGCCCGTGTCCATGACGCGCACGATGATGCTGTCGGCGGAGGTCGCGCTCGGCGTCGCCTCGATGGTCACCGCGCCACCGCCCGGTGTGTGCTTGATGGCGTTAGAGACGAGGTTGGTCAGCACGCGGACCATCAGGCCCGGGTCGATGAAGGCCATCATGTCGTCGGGGATCTTCTCGTTGAGCGAGATGCCCTTGGCCATCGCCTCGGGGATGAGCTGCGCGAAGCTGCGGCGGACGACGTCCCCGAGCTTGTTCACGCCGGCGACCGCCTCGAGGCGGCCCTCTTCCATCTTGTAGACGTCGAGGAGCGCGTTGACCATGCGCAGGACCTCGGCGATGTTCGCCTCCGACAGCCCGAGCAGCTGCGCGAACTCGGGGCGGTCAGGGGTCAGCTCCCCCATCCGCGCAAGCTGGAGGAACGCGACCACACTGTTCGCGAGATTGCGGATGTCGTGGCCGAGCATGCCGATGAGCTCCTGCCGGGAGCCCTCCAGCCGCTTCAGATCCTCGTTCTTGTTGCGGAGGTCATCCTGGAGGCGCTTCATGAAGATCGCCTGGCGTACGCGCGCGAACAGCTCGACCGGCTCGACGGGCTTGTTCACGTACATGATCCCGCCGGCCTCGAAGCCCGCGGCGACGTCCTCCGGACGGTCGCGCGCAGTGACGAAGACGACCGGGATGTTCGCGGTCTTCGGGTCGGCCTTGAGGAGCTTCGTCGCCTGCCAGCCATCGAGGCCCGGCATCATGACGTCCATGAGGATCAAGTCTGGCTGCTCTTTGATCGCCGCCGCGATGGCCTCGTGCCCGTTGGTCGCGCTCACGGTCTCGTAGCCGTTCCCCGTGAGGCGCCGGACGATGAGCTCGACGTTCGCCGGCTCGTCGTCGACGACGAGGACACGACCGAGCTTCTCGGATGGCTCGACGCCCGACGCCGTGACAGCGGCAGGACGCGCGATCGGCTTCGGGGCTGAGCCGTCCGCGAAGTAGCGGTTGAGGACGGCACGCAGCTCGGCCGGCGCGTATGGCTTCGTGACGAAGTCATCGCACCCTGCCTCGCGCGCGCGCTCCCGGTCGGCGTCCATTGCGAGAGCGGACACGGCGATGATCGGGATCTCGGTGGCCCAGGCCTCGGCGCGGATCGCCCGCGTCACGGCCCAGCCATCCAGCTTCGGCAGCAGCAGGTCGACGAGGATGGCGTCTGGGTGCTCCCGGCGAGCGACCTCGAGACCCATGGCGCCATCCGTCGCGATGAGCGCCTCGTGGCCCGCGCCGCGCACGATGCGCTGCGCGACGTCCAGGTTGTTCGCCTCGTCCTCGACGATCAGGATGCGGGCCATCAGGCGACCCCAACGACAGCGGCGATGGCCTTCACGTAGACCGGCATGGTGAAGCTGAAGACGCTCCCGCCGTTCGCGCCGCTCTCGACCCAGATGCGGCCACCGTGCAGCGCGACGAGGCGCTTGCTGATCGCGAGGCCGAGGCCCGTGCCGCCGTACCGCCGGGTCGTCGACGCGTCGGCCTGCCTGAACTCGTCGAAGATGTAGGCCTGCGCCTCTTGACTGATACCGATGCCGGTGTCCGCCACGGACACCGTCACCCAACCGTCGCCGGTCGTCGCAGTGATCGTCACGGCGCCCGTGTCGGTGAACTTCACGGCGTTCGACACGAGGTTCACGACGACCTGGCGGAATCGCGCACGGTCGGCGAGGATCGTGGGCAGCTCCGCCGGGATGTTCGCGACGACCGCGAGCTCCTTCGCGTCGGACTGCGGCCGGATGAGCGCGATGACATCGTCCATGACCGGGCGGACGTCGAGCTCCTCGACATTGATCTCCATCCGGCCCGCCTCGATCTTGGAGAGGTCAAGCAGGCCGTTGATCAGACCGAGCAGGTTGTCGGCGGCGGTCGTGACCCGCTGCAGGTCGGATTCCTGCTGCGAGTTCAACTCGCCGTCGAGCCCGTCGAGCATGAGCTTCGAGTACCCGATGATCGCATTCATCGGCGTCCGCAGCTCGTGCGACACGTTCGCAAGGAACTCGCTCTTCAAGCGGTTCGCACGCTCGAGCTGGAAGTTGTTGTCACGCAGCTCACCGACGAGATCGGCGTTCTCCTTCGCGACCGACACGAGTCGTGCGACCGTGCGCAGCGTCCGTGCCTCGGACTCGGTGATCTCGGCCTCGCCCTTGAAGTAGACGGAGAGTAGGCCGGTGATGAGGCCTCGCGTCGACAACGGCACGTGCGCAGCGCTGCGCAGCGAGCCGAATGGGATCTCGGAGCGCTGCACCACGTCGGGGTCGCCGGTCTTGGCGTTCAGCACGTCGGCGGCGACGCGTGTCGCCGTCTGATCCTCGATGGTGACGGTGCTCGCGGCCACCAGATCCTCGCTCGCGCCATCGCGCAGAACGATCGCCGCGGCGTCAGCCTTGACCAGCGTGACCAGCCGCGTGAGGGACTCGGCGAAGATCCGCTCGCGGTCGGTGACGCCGACGACGGCGTCGGATACGGCATTGACGGTGCGGACCTCGTCGAGGTACTCCTGCTGCGCGCGATCGCGCTCCTGGAGCGAGCGGGCCATGGTGTCGAAGGCGCGCTCCAGGGTGCCCACCTCGTACGGCGAGCGCCCGTCGATGCGCACCCCGAGGTCACCGGCCTCGATCTTCTGTGCGGCGTTCGCCAGGTTCGCGAGCGGCGCGGTGATCGTGCGCGCCGAGCGGTACGACACGAGGATGACGACGATGATCACGCCGACGAGCACGCCACCGAGGATGATGAACAGCGATCGCTGGGCCTGTTCGACCGGGGCCGCGGCTACGAGGACGCCCAGAAGCAGCGGATCCGAGTTGGCCGTGTGTGTCCGTTCCAGGGTGAAGATGCCGTAGTAGTTCGCACCGTCGACGACGATCGTCCGGGTGACGAGGTCGCTTGGCGACGCGTCGACCTCGGCGCTCGTGGGGAACTGCGCGACCTCGTCGGCGTCGATGGCGATGGTCGCGGCCCGTGGGGCGCCGCGCCAGAGCACGGCGAGCTGAGCGTCCGAGCTCGACTGCACAGACTGGAGGAAGCCCACGTCGAGGACCGTCCCGACCATGACGTAGCCGAGGACCCGGGTGTTCGCGTCATCGCGGACGATCGACAGCGCGCGGACGGTGACGCCGGCGGGCTCGTCATAGAGGACATACGCCTGCTCGGGGCTCGCATTGGCGCGCGCGAGGAGGTCCGTTCCGAGCTTCTCACCCGGCGCAATGTCCTGCCCACCAGTGATGACGGTGCCAGCCGCGTCGGCATAGCTGAGGATGTCCGCGCCGATGCTCGACTTGGCGAAGAGCAGGAAGCTCTGGACCTCGGCGAGCTTCGCAGCGCCGTGATCGGTAAGGAAATCTGTCGCAAGTCGCTTTGTCGTAGGCAGCCCGGCAACGAAGCGCGCGCCGCGCGTCGCGGTCACGACGCGCGCATCGATCGCGGACGTCGCGTTGCCCGCGATGAGGCCTGCCTCGTCCTGGAAGCGCGATTGGACAAGGCCGTTGGACACGTACTGCGCGACGAACACGATCACCAGAGCCGCGAGGACGCTGACCGTCGCCGTGCGAAGCACGAGGACGCGCAGCAGGCTCGGTGACGCGATCCGACTGAGCATCAGAGCGTTCTTTGGTTACCTACTCGCCCGAGATGATCTTCTGGCCCTCGGGGCTCTTCACGAAGTCCACGAGTGCCTTGATCGCCGGTTTGACCTTGGCCGGGTCGCTGTTGGTCGTCATGTAGCTCGCCTTCGACATCTTCCAGGTGCCCGTGCCAAGGTTCGCGAGCGTCGGCTGGATCCCGTCCATACCGATGAACTTGATCGTCGTGTCCTTCAGGTTCTTCGCGTTGAGCGTGGCCATGCCGATCGATCCCTTGAATGCGCCTATCGCCTTGATCGTGTCGGTCGACTCGAAGATCTCCTGGACATCGGCGGGGTACTTCGGCGCGGTCGACCCGAAGACGTATCCCTCGATCGTGGTGCGGGTCGAGCTCGCCGCTTCGCGCACGAATGCTTTGACCGGTCCGGCCGTGCTGCCGATCTCCGACCAGTCCTTGATCGTAGCGGAGTACATCTTTGCGACCTGGTCCTTGGTCAGGTTCGTGATGGTGTTCGCGGGGTTGACCGCCAGGGCGCTGCCGGTGAAGCCGATCGGCGTGAGCACGATCTTGGCCTCGGTCGAGCGGAGCTCACGGCCGATGTAGCCGAAGTCAACGTCGCCGGTGCTCACATTGACGTTGCTCGTCTCGGTGTCGATGTCGTTGAGCTTGAAGTTGACGCCGGGGTGCAGCTCGCTGAAGCGCTTGGTGAGCGCCGTCATTGCCGGGTTCGCGCCGTTCGCGCCTGATGCGGTGTATTCGCCCGCGAGCGGGTCCTTTGTCCTTACTGGCGTCGGCAGGACACTGCCACCGCCGCCTGTGCCGCAGGCGCCGAGCACGAGGATCGCTGTCATGAGGAGCCCGACTCCGCGTCCCACCCGACGAATATCCAAAGATCGCCTCCACCCAATTACTTCGCTAGATTCGTCAGATGCTCCGTCAGGCGGTGTAGTCCGGCATCCCTCAATGGGGGGAAGCAGGGTGTCCGGGGACGGGCGGTTTGCGTACACGAGCACGACCGGGCTCGCTTGAATGGTCCGCTTCCCTAGAATGAGGTCTCCCCAAGCGCGGAGGCGTTGGTGTAGCGGTAACACTGGAGAATGTGGATCTCCCTTCGAGGGTTCAACTCCCTCACGCCTCCCAGATAGGTAACCCCAGGTAAACAAGAAGCGCGGCCACTGGCCGCGCTTCGTTGTGTCTCCAACCGGTCCGGCTGAGGTCAGTCGCCCTCTTTGCTGTTGTTGTTCTTCGGCGCCGTCGGCACCTTGATCTGCGGGATCACGTTGAGCCTGGGCGCAGGCGTCTTCTCAGGGGTTTCGGTCTTGGTCGCCGGCTTTTCGGTGGCCGGTCTTTCGGTCGAGGGCCTTTCGGTCGAGGGCCTTTCAGTTGCGGGCTTCTCCGTGGCGGCTTTCTCGGTGGCGGGACGCTCTGTGACCGGCTTCGTCCTCTCGTTGTCGCCTGATGTCGTGCCGCTCGTGCTGCTGCCGCCGGTCACGGGTGTGATCGGAATGATGCCGCCCCCCGGATTGAAGAACCGGCTCGCGGGCGTCGCGGTCGGCTCGGTCTTCTCCGCGTCCTGCTTCTGCTTCGCAGGTTCCGCCGCTTGCGCGTCCTTCGCCTTCTCGGCCGCGTCGCTCGAGATATCCGGGGCTGGCGTCCGAGTAGCGGGCGTCGCAAGGATCCCGGTGCGACCACCCGTCGTTGTGTTGTCGTTGGACGACGTATTGCGGGTCGGGCTCGGCGTCTTGCCGCTGTCGTTCTGATCGGTGTTGCTGTTCTGCTCGGCGGCCTTCTTCTGCTCATCTTCGGTCGGCGTCTTCGGCGCTTCGCTGACCTTGATCGGCTTGGTCTCGGTGATCTTCTTCAGCTTGAGCGACGGCGTCGAGTCACCAGTGTCGGTCGAGCCCGTCGCACCACTCGCGCCCGTCGATCCGGTCTTGTGCAGCTCGACGCCGGTCACGGCGTTGTCCGACGGCTTGACCTTCTCGGTGACCTGGACGGGCGCCTTGCCCTTCTCCTCGACCTTCGTCGTGACCTCAACGTCGTCACTCTTGCTCGTGTTGAGGAAGTGCGTCGCGAGGTCGCCATCCGGGATGTTCGGCAGGGTCACGATGGTCTTCCCGTCGACGACCTTCACCTGCGCACCCGGCGTCTGGATGATCGTCTTGCCATCCTTGACTCCGTTGGCGCGGCCGAAGGCGTCGACGACGAGCGTGTTCTGATCGCCGACGGTCACGGTGACCTTGCGCTCGGGCTCCGGCGCGGGCTGCGGCGGAGTGGGCTTTTGACCATTCTTCGTGGTCGTGATGAGCCCCGGCGTGACCGCAACGGTCGTCGTGGCTGCCGTGTCACTCGTCGCGACATTGCCCTCGGTCGTCGCGACGGATGTCGTCTGCTCGGCATCGACTCCAACGATGAACTGCGTGCCACGAACGGACGCGGTCGATGCGGTGGTGTGAACGTCGTACTTGGATCCGCCCTGCACGAGGTGTGTGACCACGTGCCACGTCGTGCCGAGCTGCTGCCGCATCTCGATGACCGTGCTGCCGTCGGGGTTGCCGTGGGCGACCTCGATCGCGAGCTCGGACATCGGCTCGATCTCGACCGTGGATCCCTCGAAGTACGTCAGGACGGCGCGCGCGTCGGCACCAGTGCGGACGGAGTCGCCGGGGGCGAGGACCATGCCGTCATCGGCGGCGGTGTAGTTGCCGGTACCGTGCCGCACCTGGACGTCGCCGCTGATGATCGCAAGCGTCGTTGAGGCGCCGAGCGCGGTGCGCTGGTTCTTGGGCGTGAGCACACCCGTCGCGCCGAGCGCGATGGCGAGCACGAACGCGACACCCAGTGCCGCGGCGGCCAGACGCAGACGGTTGTTCACACCCACCCCTGTACGCGCGCTCCCCGGCGGATAGCCTGCCGGCGACGCCTTGTCGCCTGCCAGCCGCACGAGTTAACGCCGTGGATGCGTAGATCGTCCTGGTATGGATGGCTGTTCGCGTATCGAACGGGTCGCAGTGCGCCGCTTTTCCGTGCCGTAGTCAATCGCGCGGCGGCGAGTACTCCGAAACGACTACGAGGAACGGACGGGTCCGTCCGGCCTGCACTGTCAGCGGCTCGGTGAGCCCGGGCTTGGCAAAGACCGGGACCCGGAGCCCGTGGAGCCGCTCCGTCCGCCGCACCCATTTCGTGCCGCAGACCGGGCACGAGAACGGACCGTCGGTCATACGGTCGCCGTGCTTGAGCAGGATCTTGGCGCAGCAGCGCTCGACATTCGGCTCGTGGCCGTCCTGCGCCGCGAGATATGGAAAGGAGGCGGCCGGCCCCTTCCGCTCGCGGCGCACGAATGAACGCCCATCCGCTCGCTGGAATGCCCCCTCGCCGCTCGCCGACCAAGAGGTCGCGCACTCTGGACAGCTGAACGCCGTGCCGGGCGCGTAGAAGCCACCCCACTCGATGATCCAGTCCTCGCAGCAGTCCGCCAGGATCACGCGATCCATCGGAGCACCGCCTTCTGCGCATGGAGCCGATTCTCCGCCTGATCGAACACCGCGCTGTGTGCTCCATCGATCACTTCGTCTGTGATCTCCTCACCGCGATGCGCCGGAAGGTCGTGCAGGACGATGGCGTCCGGCTTGGCGTGCAACAGGAGCTCCCGATTCACCTGGAAACCCTGGAACGCGCGGCGGCGGCGCTCGTACTCCTGCTCCTGGCCCATGCTCGTCCAGACATCGGTATAGACGACATCGGCACCGGACACCGCCGCGACCGGATCGGTCCCGTACGTGATCCGCGCGCCGGTCGAGCGCGCGGCCTCGGCGGCGAGCTCCCGGTAGCGGGGCAGCGGCTCGAACCGCGCCGGCGACGCGACGCGGAGCGTCATGCCGGTCTTCGCGGCTCCGAGCATCAGCGAATGGGCCACGTTGTTGCCGTCCCCGATGAACGCCGCGGTCACCTTCTCGAGCGCGCCCTTTCGTTCCCGGATCGTGAAGATGTCCGCCAGCCCCTGGCACGGATGGCTCAGATCCGAGAGGCCGTTGATCACCGGGATCGATGCGTACTTCGCGAACTCCTCGAGCGTCTCGTGCGAGTTCGTGCGCAGCACGACGATGTCGACGTACCGGCTCACCACTCGCGCCACGTCGGAGACGCTCTCGCGCCGGCCGAGCCCGACCTCCTGCGGCGATAGATAGGAGCTGTGCCCGCCGAGGTCGCGCATCGCCACGTCGAAGCTCAAACGGGTCCGCAGGCTCGGCTTCTCGAAGATCATCGCGAGGGCACGGCCGCGCAGCGGGGAGTCGCTGGGTACCGGATCGCGCTTCAGCGCCTCGGCGTCGTCGAGGAGCGCCCTGACCTCCGCGGTCGAGAGGTCGGCGATGGAGAGGAAGTGGCGCACGCGCGTCGCGACCGCGGTCATCGCACGGCCCGCAGGCGCGGACGCTGCGCATTCACGAGGCCCATGAGCGCTTCTGCCAGGCGCGAGCTGTCGTGCCGGATGGTGTCCTGCTTGTTCCAGAGCTCGCGTGGCCCGCTCCACTTGTCGATGATCGCGCCCTTCGCGACGCGCACGCCGAGCGCCTCGATCCGCGCGATCTCGTCCGCGACGGGCTCGAGGTACCGCATCCCCTGCTCCGCGTGATGGTCGCGCAGGTGCGCAGGCGGCGGATCGTCGTTCACGAGCGCGACGTCGAGCCCCGATCCGCCGAGGTAGTCGAGGATCGTCGCCACATGACCGGACAGCGTCACGGCGTCGGTCTGCCCGGGCTGGGTCGTCGTGTTCGCGATGTAGACGACGAGGCCGCTGGCCTCGCTGATCGTTCGCGCGATCTCCGGCACCAGCAGGCACGCGGCGACCGTCGTATAGAGCGATCCGGGTCCGAGCGTGATGAGGTCCGCGGCCTCGATGGCCTCGCAGGTCCCCGCAGCGGCCTTCACGTCGGCGTCGCGAAGGTAGATGCGTTCGATCGGCGCCTTGCCGATCGCGCGGACGTTCACCTCTTCTTCGACGACGGTCCCGTCCGTGAGCTTCGCGCACAGGTGCGTGTTGTAGAGCGTCACCGGCAGGACCTTGCCGCGGATCTGCAGCAGCCGCGACGCCTCTTCGACGGCACGCAGGAACGAGCCCTCCTGCTGGGCGAGCGCGGCGAGGAAGAGGTTCCCGAAGGCCATCCCATTCAGCTCGTTGCTGTTCTCGGTCTCGAAACGGTGGCTGAACAGGCGGCGGAGGACGGGGTCGCCCTCGGCGAGCACGGCGAGCGCGTTGCGGATGTCGCCGGGCGCCGGCACGTCGAGCGCGACACGCACCTTGCCGGTGGACCGGCCCGAATCTGTCACCGCGATGATCCCGGTGATGTCGTCCGTATGCGCCCGCAGGCCGGACATGACGGCGGGTGCCCCGAGCCCGCCCCCCAGGCAGACGACCTTCAACGGCGTTGGCATGCCGGGATTTTCGCAGGTATCCGAACGCTTTACCTCTATTCACGGTGTCACCCGCCGGAGTGAGGCGCGCGGTCCGGCCGGGCGCCATGCTCACCGCTCATGCGACTGAGATCCGTCACCTCGACCATCCGGCAGGCGGCGCCGTGGCTGGCGCTCACCGGCGTCATCGGCATCGTGGACTACATCACGCCATCCTCCTACGCCTTCGCATCCATTTACTTCATTCCGATCTTCCCCGCCGCGTGGCGCTCCCGCGCCGCCGGCTTCATCGTCGCCGCTGCCTCGGCCACGCTCTGGATCTTCGCCGACATCGCGCAGCGGCCGGTGACCGATGAGGCCGCGCAGTATTGGAACTACTCGACGCGCATCGTCGTCTTCGTGCTCGCTGTCATCCTTGCGTCCACGCTCCAGAAGGAGCGGTCGCGCATCGCCGAGCTCGACCGGCAGCGGCGTAGCCTCCTCACCCTCGTTGAGCACGAGGTCCCCGGTCCGCTCCGCGAGCTCGCGAACGAGCTCCGGACGATCGCCGGAATCGATGCTGTGGACGCGGAGCGCCTGACCAAGCGTGCCGAGCAGCTCGTGTTCTTGTCCGACGACCTCGCCTCGCTTGGCGAGCTCGAGGCCGGCACGCTAAAGCTCCAGAAGCGCCCGACGAACGTCGTCGAGATGGTCCACGAGCTCCGCGCGAACGCCGTCTCGAAGGCGCATGTCCTCCTCACCGTCCCCGTCGCGCCGGTGAACGTGAATGCCGATCCTGACCGGCTGCGCCAGGCGCTCGACGCGATGCTCCGCGAGGTCAGCGCCACCGCAGAGACCGTGAGCGTCGACTGCCGGTCGGCCAAGGGCTCCGTCTCGATCTCCATCGCGAGCGCCACCATGACGATGCCCGCGACCGCAGCCCAGCTCGTGAGCGGCGACGATCCGTCGATCGGCGCGCGCACCCAGCTCGCTCGCGTGCTCCTCGCGGCCCACGGTGGCACGCTCTCGAGCGTGCGCGAGTCCATGGGTCGCGGTCAGCGGCTCATCGCCCGACTCCCCGTCTAAAGAAGCCGCGGCTTCGCCGGCCACTACCAGGACGCGGGAAGGGCGACGTCGTCCTAGGCTCTCGCGATGCGCCGCCATATGCCCGCGTGGGCCGTCCAGTTCGCCGTCGGCATGGCTCTCGTCCTGGTGGCGATCGCCATCTTCGCGGCGCTCCTCGGTGCGGCCGTCCGGGGACCGACGGCGTTCTTCGATGAGCTCGGCAAGAACGTCGCGCGCCTTGCTCCCCAGGCGCAGCCCGACATCCGCGACGACGCGCAGCTGAAGGCGGCCATCCGGGCGATGCCTGACGGCAAGCTGCGCGTCGGGTCGGTCGTCGAGGACAAGGACCAGGTGGTGTTCACGATCACCGCGCCGCGCTCGGCGGTGCATGCGCTCGTGAAGCCGGGCGACGAGCTGCGGGTCGGGCGCGACGGGAACATCGAGATCGTGCCGACTGGGATCCCCGGCGTGCTCGATCAGCTCCAGCGGAGCATCGAGGACCTCAAGAAGCGCTTCTTCGGGCCGTAGCGTCCCGGACCGTGGGGCCGGACGAACAAAAGGGGCGCTCACCCGTGCGGGGAGCGCCCAATCTGTCCGACAAGGAAGCTTGTTGCTAGCTGGCGCGCTTGAGGGACGCGCCGTGCGCCTTGATCGCGGCGGTCTGGCGGGCGACGAGCTCGCCGCGCCACGCCTTGCGACGCTCGAGCGCCTCGCTGTAGCCGTGGTCGTAGGAACGGACCGCAAGGAAGCCGACAACGATGATGCCGAGGGCGGTGCCGACCATGATTCCGAGAGCGAAGATGAGCATTCTGTTTCTGCCTTTCCGCGCACCTGGCGCGGTCCGTAATTCCTGATCTTCTGAATGCACGGGTCGTGCCATATCGCTCGCCACGGCGGGCGTGACCCGGAACGTGGCAGCATGGCGGGCGAAGTGACGATCGCAGCACCCGCCGTCGAGGCCCGCGACCTCCGGAAATGTTTCGGCCCGGTAACGGCGCTCGACGGCCTGACCCTTTCGGTGAGCGCGGGCGAGATCTACGGGCTGCTCGGGCCGAACGGCTCCGGAAAGACGACCTTGATCCGCGCGCTCGCCGGACTGATCCGACCCGACGAGGGCGAGCTTTCCGTGTTCGGCGCGGCGCCGCGTGCCGCCGTCGCGAGCGGTGCGGTGGGCTATATGACCCAGGCGGCGGCGCTGTACGCCGACCTCACCATCGAGGAGAACCTGCGCTTCTTCGCCACGCTCGAAGGCGTGACCGACGTCCGGGCGCGAGTGGACGAAGCGCTCGGCCACGTCGACCTGCTCGACCGGCGGTCCTCGATCGTCGGCACGCTCTCCGGCGGGATGAAGACGCGCGTGTCGCTGGCCGCGACGCTGCTGCATCAGCCGCGGCTGCTGCTCCTCGACGAGCCCACCGTGGGCGTGGATCCCGCGCTGCGCCGCGAGTTCTGGCAGCACTTCCGCTCGCTCGCGAGCGCGGGGACGACCATCCTCGTCTCAAGCCACGTCATGGACGAGGCGTCGCGCTGCGACCGCCTCGGCCTCATCCGCGCAGGTCGTCTGCTCGCGGAGGGCAGCGCGGCGGAGCTCATGTCACGGGCCGGCACAGCGGATCTCGAGTCCGCGTTCCTGGCACTCTCCGAGGCGCCGGCATGAACCCACGCCGCGCCGGCGCCGTCGCCAGACGCATCGTGCTGCAGTTCCGCCGCGACCGGCGGTCGCTCGGACTCCTGTTCATCGCGCCCATGGTCGTGCTCACGCTCGTGGGCGCGCTCTGGGGCTCACCCACGCTGTCGAAGGTCCACGTCATCGCCGCCGGCAACGTCGATCCGCAGCTCTACGCGGCGCTGCAGGGCACGCAGATCGAGCTGAAGGCGCTCGACAAGGACGCCGCGATCGAGGAGCTGAAGGCCGGCCGCGCCGACGCGGTCATCGAGTTCGACCAAAGCGGCGCGACGGTCACGCTCGAGGGCTCCGATCCGTCTCGCACCAGCGCGATCGCCTCCACGATCCAGGCGGCGTTGACGGAGCTCATCATCGGCGCGCCATTGTCGGCGGCGGTGAAGATCGAGTATCTCTACGGCGGTCCCGACTACACGCTGCTCGATTACCTCGCGCCGGTGCTCATCGCGGTATTCGCGTTCTTCTTCATCTTCCTGCTCTCGACCGTCTCCTTCCTCCGCGAGCGCACCAGCGGAACGCTCGAGCGACTCATCGCGACCCCGATCACCAGGCTCGAGCTCGTCGTCGGGTACCTCGGCGGCTTCGCGCTCTTTGCGCTCGCGCAGGCAGTCGTCATTCTCCTGTTCACGGTGTTCGTGCTGAAGGTGCAGTACCGCGGCAACCTCCTGACGATCTTCGTCGTTGAGGCGGTACTCGTGGTCGGCGCCGTGTCGCTCGGCCTCGCGATCTCCGCCTTCGCCCGGAACGAGCTCCAGGCCGTCCAGTTCGTGCCGCTCGTTCTCCTGCCCCAGGTTTTCCTCTCTGGACTTCTCGTGCCGGTGGATCAGCTCAACGACTGGCTGCGGCCCCTGTCAGCGATCTTCCCGCTCACCTACGCGAACGAGGCCCTGCGTTCGGTCATGGTCCGCGGCTACGCCATCACGGACCCGCTGATCCTGCGCGACATCGGCATCCTGACCGCGTTCGCCCTGGTCATGGCCGCCGCAGCGGTGGCGTCGATCCGCCGCGAAGTCGCCTGACTCCCCCATTCAGGGGACGCCGTCGGACCGTCGCGGACGGGTATGCTGGTGTCGATTTGAGGAATGAGAATGGACCCTGCGGGGTCCCGGTCCGCCGAGGCGGTCTGCCGTCTGTGCAACGTTTGGCCGCGCCGTTGGCGCGGCCTTTTTGTTGCCCACGCGGGTCTCAGACCGCGAACACGAAACGCTAGGAGGATCGCATGCGAATCTCGCTCATGCCCAAGAAGAGCATCTTCTTCACGCTATTCAGCCAGCACGCGCAGAACGCCCTCGAGGCGACCCAGGCGCTCGAAAAGCTCTTTTCCGACTTCACCGATGTCGACAACAAGGCCCGCGACATCCACGCGATCGAGCACTACGGAGACAAGCTGACGCATCAGATCATGCGGGAGCTGAACGAGACGTTCGTTACACCGCTCGATCGCGAGGACATTTTTGGGCTCGCATCGAAGCTGGACGACGTGACCGACGTCTGCCACGACGTCGCTGAGATGGTCGTCCTCTACAAGGTCCGCAGCATCCGCCCGCTCGCGGTGCAACAGGCGAAGGTCCTGGTGGCTGCCGCGACGCATCTCGTGACAGCGATCAAGGACCTCGAGAAGCTGGACGGGCTGGAGCCGCACTGGATCAAGATCCACACGCTCGAGAACGAGGGCGACTCCCTGTTCCGCTCCGCCGTCGGCGAGCTTTTTGCCCAGACCACGGACGCGATCGAGATCATCAAGTGGAAGGACCTGCACGCCCTCATTGAGGTCGCGATCGACCGCTGCGAAGACGTCGCGAACATCGTTGAGACCATCGTGGTGAAGCACAAGTAATGGACAGCGGCACATGGATCGTCATCGCGGTCGTCGTTCTCGGGCTGGTGTTCGAGTTCGTCAACGGCTTCCACGACGCCGCCAATGCGATCGCGACGGTCGTCGCGACGCGTGTGCTGACACCGTTCCAGGCGCTGGCCATGGCCGGCACGCTGAACCTTGCCGGCGCGCTTGCCGGCACCGCGGTAGCCGTCACCGTCGCCAAGGGCATCGTCGACAGCACCAAGGTCA
>JBBRQB010000005.1:0-61705 GCA_038227105.1 Candidatus Limnocylindria bacterium
CCTCGCTCACCGAAAGCAGCGGCTGGCGCGCGGCGATCGTCCTTCTTATCGCCGCCTGCCTGGTGGTGCTGGTACCGGTCGCCCTCTTCATGCGGGACCGGCCCGAGGACATCGGCGCACGGGCCTTCGGCGAGCAGCTCGTCATCAGCGACGTGGACCGCGCCGCCGACGCGCGCTCCACGCCGATGCGTGTGGCGCTCCGGACGGGTGACTTCTGGCTGCTGGCCGGCAGCTTCTTCATCTGCGGCTACACGTCGAACGGCCTCATCGGCACGCACCTCATCCCCCACGCGATCGAACACGGCTTCACGACGGTCACCGCGGCCAGCGCCGTCGGGCTCATGGGCGCGATGAACATCGTCGGGACCTTGGGCTCCGGGTGGCTGTCGGACCGCTTCGACAACCGCAAGCTGCTCGCGGCCTACTACACATTCCGCGCGATCTCGCTCTCGGTGCTCCCGCTCGTCGTGGATGCGCAGGGGTTGTACCTGTTCGCGTTCGTGTACGGCCTCGACTGGATCGCGACGGTGCCGCCCACGGCGAATCTGGTCGCCAGCATCTTCGGGCGCGCCTCGCTCGGCACGATCTATGGCTGGGTGTTCTTCAGCCATATGGTCGGCGCCGCGATCGCCGCCTATCTCGGCGGCTACGCGCACACCATCCTCGGCGACTACCACCTCATGTTCATTTCCGCCGCGCTGTTCGGTATCGTCGCCGCCGGGCTCGCGCTCCGCATCCAGGCGCCGGGCCGTGCTGCGACGGCGGCCGCGGCCGCCTAAAATCCCCTCAGCGAATGGGAGACGTGATCGATGAATAGCCTGGAGCTCGCGCGGATCGCGAAGGCGATGGTCGCGCCGGGTCGCGGGATCCTCGCAGCCGATGAATCTTCTGGGACGATCAAGAAGCGCTTCGAGGCGATCGGCGTGGAATCCACACCCGACACGCGCCGCGACTACCGCGAGCTCCTCTTCCGGACGAACCCCGCGATGTCGAAGTACGTCTCCGGCGTCATCCTCTACGACGAGACGATCCGCCAGAAGGGCGCGGACGGCACGAACCTCGTCGCGCTCATCGAGGCCGCCGGATCGATCCCGGGGATCAAGGTCGACAAGGGCACGGTGCCGTTGCCGTTCCACCCGAACGAGGTCGTCACCGAAGGTCTCGATGGCCTGCGGGACCGGCTGGTCGAGTACCGCCAGCTCGGCGCGCGCTTCGCGAAGTGGCGCGCGGTCATCACCATCGGTGACCGGATCCCCAGCTGGGCCTGCGTGAGCGCGAACGCGCACGCGCTCGCCCGCTACGCGGCCCTCTGTCAGGACGCGGACATCGTTCCGATCGTGGAGCCCGAGGTCCTCATGGACGGCGACCACGACATCGACCGCTGCGAAGCGGTGACCGAGCTGACCCTCACCGCGGTCTTCTCCCGGCTGCGCGAGGCCGGCGTGGACCTCGAGGGCATCGTGCTCAAGCCGAACATGGTCACCCCCGGAACAACGTCACCGAAGCGCGCGACCGCCGAGGAGATCGCGATGCGAACGGTCCGCGTGCTGAAGGCGTGCGTGCCGCCCGTGGTGCCCGGGATCGCGTTCCTGTCCGGCGGGCAGGCCGACGAAGAGGCGACCGCGAACCTCAACGCCATCAACCGCGCCGGCGGCACGCCCTGGCCGCTGACGTTCTCGTACGGCAGAGCGCTGCAGGCGGCGCCCCAGAAGGCGTGGGGCGGGAAGTCCGGCAACGTCGGGGCGGCCCAGCAGGCGTTCCTGCATCGCGCCGAGATGAACTCGCTGGCATCGCTCGGAACGTGGAGCGCGGATCTCGAGAAGAAGGGGCAGGCCGCCGCCTAGGCCCGCTCCCGGCGTTCGGCGAAGAATCCCGACAGCAGCGTCTCGGCCTCGGCGCGACGAACACCGAGCCGCCATTTCGGGTGGTGGTTCAGCGCCGGGTCGTCCAGGAGCTCGGCGGCGGACAGCACAGCGCCGGCCTTCGGATCGGGAGCCGCGAACACGACGAGGTCGACGCGCGCGAGGACCGCCGCGCCGGCGCACATCGCGCATGGCTCGAGCGTGACGTAGAGGGCGCAGCCCGTGAGCCGCCATCGTCCGAGCGTCCTCGCCGCCGCGCGCAGCGCGATGAGCTCGGCGTGCGCCGTCGGATCCTGGTCGCGCTCCCGCGCGTTGTGACCGGTGCCGACGACGGTGCCCGCGTGCACGATGACGGCACCGATGGGCACGTCACCGTGTGCGATGGCCTTGCGCGCTTCGTCGAGGGCGGCATCCATGTGACGCGTGTCGTCGATCATGCGCCGGTGAAGCGCGGCGGTCGCTTGTCGAGGAACGCGCGCACGCCTTCGGCGTAGTCCTTCGATCGTCCGGCCCGGTCCTGAAGCGCTGACTCGACCTCGAGGAAGTCACGCAGGCCGCGATCCCAGGCCGCGTTCAATCCCTCTTTCGTGAGCGCGTAGGCCTCGGTCGGTCCGGCGGCGAGATCGCGCGCGTAGGCGCGCCAGGCGGCCCCGAACTCGGTGTCCGGCCACACGCGCGTCGCCAGCCCAAGGCGCAGTGCCTCTTCGCTCGTGACCGGTTCACCACTGAAGATGATGTCGATGGCCCGCCCCCAGCCGACGAGGCGCGGGAGGAAGTACGCGGATCCGGCGTCGGGAACGAGCCCCACCTTCGACCACGCGGCGCGGAACGTCGCCGACCCGGTTGCGACGCGGACGTCGCAGGAGAGCGCGAGGCCGAGGCCCGCTCCCGCAGCCACGCCGTTCACGGCCGCCACGACGGGCTTCCGCATGTCGCGGATCGCCGTGATGATCGGGTGGTAGCGGCGGCGCAGCTCCTCACCAAGACGGAGCTCGGCGCCCGCCGCGATCGCCGCTGCGCGATCGCGGAGGTCCTGGCCCGCCGAGAACGCGCGACCGGCCCCGGTGATGACGACGCACCGGACGGCGCCGTCCTGTGCGGCATCGGTGAGACCGACGGCGAGGGCCGAGGTGAGGGCTTCGTCGAACGCGTTCAGTGCGTCGGGGCGATCGAGTGTGAGGATCGCCACGCCGGCGTCGCGCTCGACGCGCAGCGGCGAGCTCACTTGCCCTTGAAGACGGCCTTCCGCTTGTTCATGAACGCGTCGACGCCCTCCTTCTTGTCCTCGGTGGAGAAGAGGAGGTAGAACGCCTTGCGCTCGAACTCAAGGCCGGCGTCGAGCGTCGAGTTGTACGCGAGGTCGATGGCCTCGGTCGCGAGGCGCACGGCGATAGGCGGCATCTGCGCGATCGTCCGGGCGAGTGCCTTCGCGTCTTCGAGATACGTCGCCGCGGGGTAGACCTGCGCCGCGAGACCGATGGCCTTTGCCTCGTCAGCCTTGATCCGGCGTCCGGTGAGGATGATCTCCATCGCGCGGTACTTCCCGACGACGCGCGTGAGCCGCTGCGTTCCGCCAGCGCCGGGGATGATCCCGAGGTTCACCTCGGGCTGGCCGAACTGCGCGGTCTCGCTCGCGACGATGATGTCGCACGTCATCGCGAGCTCGCAGCCGCCGCCGAGGCAGTAGCCGGAGACCGCGGCGATGATCGGCTTGCGGATACGGCGCACGCGCTCCCAACGCGTGGTCAGGTCCTGCTCCAGCATGCTCGCGGGCGTCGCGTCGACGAAGGACGCCTTGATGTCGGCACCAGCCGCGAACGCCTTCTCGCTGCCGGTGACGATGATGCAGCGGATGTCCGGCTCGTTGTCGAGCGCCTCGAGCGCGCCGACGAGCTCATCCATGAGCTCCTCGGAGAGGGCGTTCAGCACCTCAGGCCGATCGAGCTGGACGGTCGCGATGGGCGCTTCGCGGATCGCTTTGATCGTGCTCACGTCTTCTTCCCCATTTCCTCCGCGAGTATCTAGTAGAGTTGGCCTTTCGGTGCGGGCTGGCATTTCGGGCAGAGGTCCACGTCGTCGAGGCCCTTGCGCCGCCGCATGAGCGTGGCGCCACACCGTGGGCACGGCTGACCCGCGCGCCCGCGCACCTGCATGTGATCGCGCGGCTTCTTGCCCAGCTGGGCAGGCATCGCCGATCCCACTTCCGCGAGCCCTCTCGCCACGACGCCGCGTAGCGACGCGTAGAAGGCGTGCATCTCGTCACTCGTGAGCGAGCCGACTCGCCGCTTGGGATGGAGCTTCGCTGTCCAGAGGATCTCGTCGGCGTAGGCGTTCCCGATGCCGCTCACGAAGGTCTGGTCCTGGAGCAGGTTGCGCACCTCGCTTCGCTTGGCCTTCGCTCGCTCGGCGAACTCCGCCTCGGACCAGGTGAGCGTGCCTGCATCCGGACCGATCTCCGCGAGGCCCGGGGCATCGATGCCGACATACACCTTGCCCATCCGAACGTCATCGCGGTAGCGGAGCTCCGTGCCGTTGTCGAACTCCAAACGCATCCGGGTGTCCTTCGTCGCCTTCGCGCCGGAGGGCTGGAGCGAGAAGATGCCCGCGAGCATCGGATTCACCGTCATGACCACACCGTCGAACGTGAAGATGAGGAACTTGCCGTGATGCTCGATGTTCCGGAGCGTCCGGCCGGCGAGCAGCTCGTCGACCGGCTTGAGCGCACGCAGCACCACGGGATCCCCGAGGCGCACGGCGACCACCTTCTTTCCGACGAGCGCATCGGCGATCCGCTCCTGCATGACGCGAAGCTCCGGCCACTCCGGCACGAGCTCAGTCCTTGACCGCGTCGAGCCAGCGCGGCTCAGGCAGGTCGAACCGCCGGGCGGCCCACGCGAGCGTCGCCTTGAGCTGCCGCCGCTGGACCGAGCGGATGCGCGGAAGCCCAGCCTGCGCCGGCCGCCAGGCGCGATCGGCGAAGTAGCCCGCGATCCCAGCGATGGATGCGTCGAGGGCGACGCTGCGCAGCGGCAGGACACGCTCGTACTCCGCGACGACGCGCTCCGGTGCCGGCCCGCCCTCCATCGCGACGGCCTGCGCGAACGCCGCGGCCTCGAACTCATGCGGTCCGAGTGCCGCGAAGTTCCAATCGAACATGCGGAGCCGGTCGCCCTGGAGTCGGATGTTGTCGGAGCGCGTGTCGAAGTGCATGAACACGAAAGGCGGGCGCACTTTTCGGAGCAGCGACTCCTGCTCGCGGAGTAGCGGCAGCGCCACATGCAGCCACTCCTCGGCCTCGGCCATCCTGCGGCCGGCGAGCGAGGCCGTGCGGTCGAGCCCGTCGTCGGCGAGCGCATCCCAGGACCCGGAGAACCGGTGGTGCTCGGTGCGCGACAGCCACGCGGGAAGGCTCTTCCCGTACGTCACGCGATGGAACTTCGCGTACGACCGCGTGCTCGCGGCCGTCTTTGCGACGGTCCAGGGCGGCATCGTGTCGGGACCGACGTCCTCGAGGACCATGACGTGCCAGCCCGCGGCGCGAACGCTCCCGTAGTACCGCGGCGCCCAGGGACGCATGAACGGCTCGCACTCCTGATAGACGTGCTCCTCGGGATCGAGCATCCACCGGACCGCGCTGCCGGCGGGCAGGGGGTACGTGCCCTTCAGGAAGAGCTTGCGTCCCGTGCTGGTCGTGATGCGGAATGTCGCCGACGGCGCATACCCGCCACACGCGCGATCGGCGCGTGTGACGCGGCCCCGCAGCAGCTTCGCGAGCTCGTCCTTGACCGCCTGCGGCACCGCCGACCACGGCGGCTTGAGCTCAGTCCCGGTCCGCGACAACGGTCCGCAGCTGCTGCCAGGCGTCGCGCGCCTCTTCCACCGAGCCCTCGTCCTCGATGGTCGAGATATCGCCCGGATCCTTGTTCAGGATCACCGCCTTCAAGACGCGGCGCATGATCTTGCCGCTCCGCGTCTTGGGGAGCATGTCGACGAAATTCAGCTCGCCGATGACCGCGAGCGGCCCGAGCTCGCGCCTGACCGTCGCGAACAGCTCGGCCTTCAGCGCGTCCGACGGGGTATGCCCCTCCCGCAGCACGACGAACGCGGAGATGACCTGACCACGGAGCTCGTCGGGCCGCCCGGTGACACCGGCCTCCGCGACCGCGGGATTGCGGAGGAATGCGGTCTCGACCTCGATGGTCCCGATGCGGTGGTCCGCGATCTTGATGATCTCGTCGGCGCGGCCGCTGAACCAGACGTAGCCGTCGGCGTCCATCGACGTCGCATCGCCGGTGAAGTACACGTTCTTCCCCGGCACGCGGTCCCAATAGTCCGTCGCGTACCGCTCGGGCTCCGCCCAAAGCCGCGCGGTGAGGCCGGGGAACGGCCGTTTGATCACGAAGATGCCCTTGTCGCCAGCCGCGACAGGGCCGCCCTCTGGCGTCATGACCTCCGCCTCGATACCGGCGAGCGGCACACCGCCCGACCCAGGCTTGATCGGAAGCAGTGCGATGCCGTACGGATTGCCGACGACCGGCCCGCCCGTCTCGGTCTGCCAGTAATGGTCGATGACCGGGATGCGATCGCCGAGCGCCTCCTTCTGGAACCACTCCCAGGCCGGCGCGTTGAGGACCTCGCCGGCGCAGAACACGCGATCGAGCGACGTTAGGTCGTGCTTCTTCGCGGGTGCGGTCCCATAGCGCATCAGCAGCCTGACGGCAGTCGGCGAGGTGAAGGCGCCGGTCACCTTGTGCCGTTCAACGATCCGGTAGAAGGTCTCGGCGTCCGGATGGTCGATCGCGCCCTCATAGGCGATCGTCGCGCAGCCCACGAGCAACGGCCCGAACACGATGTAGCTGTGCCCGACGACCCAGCCGATATCCGAGGTCGACCACCAGATGTCGTCGGGCGTGAGGCCATACATCCACTTCGCCATCGAATACACGTAGACCTGATAGCCGCCGTGCGTGTGCACCGCGAGCTTTGGCTTCGCGGTCGTGCCGCTCGTCGCCAGGATGTACGCGGGCTCGTTCGCCTCGAGCTCGACGTGCGTATCGGGCTGTCCCGCGCCGCCGGCGAGGAACCGCTCCCAGGTGATGTCGCGACCCTCGGTCCAGGGGATCTCCACCGGGGTGCGGCGCAGCACCACGACCTTCTCCACGGTCGGCGCAGCGGCGACGGCATCGTCGACGATGCCCTTGAGCGGGACGTCCTTCCCCTTGCGATAGACGACATCGGTCGCGAAGACGACCTTGGCGCCCGCGAGCCGGACGCGCTCGCCCAGCGCGCCCGATCCGAAGCCCGCAAAGATGACGATGATCACCGCGCCGATCCGGATCGCGGCGAGCATCAGGATGATCGCCTCGGCCGATGTCGGCATGTAGATCGCGACCCGATCGCCGATGCCGATGCCGAGGCCCCGGAGCGCCGCGGACACTCGCTTCGTCTCGTCGAGCAGCTCGGCGTACGTCAGCGTCCGCGTCTCGCCGCGCTCGTTCTCGGTGATGAGCGCGGTCGCCGCGCCCCGTCCGGCCACGACGTGATGGTCGACGCAGTTGTACGCGAGGTTCGAGCGGCCGCCCGCGTACCAGCGGAACGTCGGCGGCTGCCAGTCGAGGACCCGGTCCCATTTCTTCGACCATCGGAGCTCCTCGGCCGCACGACCCCAGAAGGCATCGGGGTCGTCGGTGGCGCCCTTGCGCCACGCGGTCACCTTCGCCAGCGCGTCGGAGCCGGTCGTCACACGCGGATTATGGCCCCGAGCACCTTCTCGATCGCGGCCTCGCCCACCGTCAGCGTATGGCCGTCCCAGAGGGCCGGCGTCGCCGTGCCGCCGAGCCGCGCGAGCTCATCCTTGCCGTCGGTCTCGGCGTTCTGGAAATCGAGGCGGTCCTTGAGACCGAGCTCCACGACCTTCAGACGGATCCGCGCGCTCCCGGGCTCGGCGATGCGATGGAAGAGGATGAGAGCGGGCTCGGTCACTTCCGCGAGCGCGGAGCGCGGTGGTCGAGCTGGTCGATCCACTCGCGCGTCGCGCCGGTGATCACGGGGGGGCGGGTCGACAGGTCGCGAGCCCGCTTCACGCCCGCCAGGAACGTGGCGGTGCGGAGCTCGAGCGCGAACTGCGCGATCCAGCGATCGATCGCCTCCGCACCCTCGAGCGCGGCTTGAAGGAGCGGCCGGCCGACCCCGACCGCGGTCGCACCGAGCGACAGCGCCTTCGCGCCATCGAGACCGTTGCGCACACCACCGGTCGCGATCACCGGGAGCCCCGATCGGGCGCAGCCGGCGATGGCGACCGCGGTGGGAAGCCCCCAATCGCGGAACACCTCACCGAGGTGCGCCCGGGCCATGTCACCACGTTCCCTCGCGCGCAGCCCCTCGATCGCCGCGAAGGACGTGCCCCCCACGCCGCCGACATCGATGCCCTTGACCCCGAGCGCCTTCAGCCGGCGGGCCACCGCTCCGCTGATCCCCGCGCCGGTCTCCTTCGCGATCACCGGAACGGAGCTCTGGCGCACGAGCCGTGCGATCGCGGCCTCGACTCCGGCGGCCCGCGTCTGACCTTCGGGCTGTACGGACTCTTCGAGGTAGTTGAGGTGCAGTGCGACCGCGTCGGCGCCGATCATCTCGACGAGGGCTCGGACGTCGTTGCCGGCGAGCGCGGCGCCGTCGTCCTGCGCGACGAGCTGCGACACGCCGACGTTCGCGATGATGAACGCCTTCGGCGCGCGCTCGCGCACGATCGCGTACGTGCGGCGGAGGCTCGGGTCGCGCAACGCCGCGCGCTGGCTGCCGACCCCCATCGCGATCCCGTGCCGGGCAGCCGCGTCGGCGAGCGTCGCGTTCACCTTCTCCGCGCCGCGATGGCCGCCGGTCATGCCCGCGATGACGAGCGGAATGTCCAACGTGTGTCCCAGGAGCTTCGATGCGAGGTCGATGCGCGCGGCATCCGTGACCGGCAGCGCGTCGTGTACGAGATGCACGTCGTCCCAGCCCGGGGCGCGCCGCGTCTCGACGTCGCCCTCGGCGGCGAGACGGAGGTGCTCGGCCTTGCGTTTCTCGATCTCCCCCTTCGGGGAGCTAGTCGAAGACGCCATCACGCTGGAGGCTACGTTGTTTTTCGCCCGAGAGGCCGAGCAGCTCGCCGAAGGCGTGGTCATTGTCGGCGCCGAAGATCGTCCGCTGATGCTCGCGGTCGAGTGGCGTGGGGAGCCCGAGCAGGCCGACATCCACGAGCTCGAGCGTGGTCCCCGTCATCGTGACGTCGGTCGTCTTCCCGGGCTAGCGCTTCTTCTGGGCGTCCTCGGTCGCTCGCATGAGCCGCCAGACGCGTTCCGGCGTTGCCGGCAGCTCGTGCGGGAAGATCCCGATCGCACGCCCGATCGCGGACGCGACGGCGCCGCCGATCGTGTTGCCCGCTCCCTCGCCGGCTCCCTTCGCGCCATACGGTCCGGAACCGTCACGCCGCTGCGCGAGGATGAGCTCGACCTCTTTGGGGATGTCGCTGAACCGGGGCACGCGGTAGTCGACGATGTTCGAGTTCACGAGCTGCTCGCCCTCGTATACAAGCTCTTCATGAAGAGCGGCACCGAGGCCCATCATCGAGGCACCGGCATCCTGGCCATGCACGAGCGCCGGATTGATGGCGAAGCCGACATCGCCGATCGTCGTGAGCTTCTCGATCGTGACGACACCGGTCTCCCGGTCGATCGTGAGGCTCACGCCGCTGCAGCCGATCTCCCAGAACGGCGGCATCATCGCGAAGCCATCGGCCTTCCGGACCGCTCCGTGTCCGAGCACCTCCCCGCCGGCGCCGAACCACCGCTCGATGACCTCGCCGTAGCTGAGGTCCTGTTGTTCGACACGCACGCCGGCCAGACTGTCCTCGACCGCGGCGAGCGGCACCGCGAACACCTGTGCCGCGAGCTCGCGCACCCGCAAGCGAGCGTCCTTGCAGGCTTCCTGGATCGCGCGGCCTGTCACCGTCGTCGTCCGGCTCGCGCCGGTCGTGCGCTCGTAGGTCACGACCCCGGTGTCGCCGCTGACGATCGAGACCGTGTCGAGCGGGATCCCGAGATCTTCGGCAACGATCTGGCTGAGGACGGTCCGGGAGCCCTGACCGAGCTCGGTGGATCCGGTGAACAGCGTCACCGAGCTGTCGGCGTGGATCCGGACCGCCGCGGTGGACGTCGGATATGCGCCCGCATCGGACGCGGATACGCCGAGACCCACGGATCCGGGTCCGGTCCCCGGCCAGCCGAGGGACCCCGACAGGCAGCGCAGGTCGTCCTTCAGATCCGCGTCGAGGCCGCGCTTCCCCGGCAGGAGCTGCTCGCCCGGCCCGACGAGGTTCTTGAGCCGGAGCTCGACCGCGTCGATGCCCAGCTTGTGGGCAGCCTCGTCCATTTGGAGCTCGCCTGCGATGTTCCCCACGGGAGCGCCGAAGCCCCGAAGCGAGCTCGCAGGCACAGTGTTGGTGAAGGTCGACGTCGCGCGCACACGAAGCGCTGGGATCTTGTACGGACCGAAGCAGCGGTTTGCGGTCTTCTGGTTCACGAGCGGGCTGTTGTCGGTGTACGCGCCCGAATTCATGATGATCTCGAAGTCGCGCGCAAGCAGCATCCCGTCCTTCGTGAACGCGGAACGCGCCTTGATCAGCGCCGAGTCCGAGCGCGTCGTGAGCATTGCCTCCTCGACGCTGCAGTCCAGCTTGGCAGGCCGGCCGGTGAAGTACGTCGCCATCGCGGTCATGCCTTCGACCTTGGTGTACGACTTCGTTCCGTAGCCTCCACCGACGTACGGCGCGATCACGCGGACACGAGCGAGCGCGAGCCCGAACATGCGAGCCAGGTCGCGGCGCACCATGTACACGTGCTGCGCGCTCGAATACACGACGAGGTCGCCCTGGTCGAAGAACGCAAGCGCGTTGTACGGCTCCATGGCGTAGCCGTAGAGCATCGGGTAGCGATACTCACCTTCGACGACGACCGGGGCGGTCTTGAACGCGGCGTCGACGTCGCCCCACTCGAACTCGGCGACCGAGCAGACGTTGCCGGCGAGCCCGGCCTCACCGCCGTCCATGCCCTCGTCGCCGACGCGCTCGCCGCGCGCTTCGTGCAGCACTGGAGCTCCGGGCGCGAGCGCTTCGACCGCGTCGGTCACGGACGGCAGCTCCTCGTAATCGACCTCAACGAGGTCCGCGGCCTCGGCCGCCTCGCGACGTGATTCCGCGACCACGAGCGCGACGGGCTCCCCATGGAATCGGACCTTGCCGATGGCGAGCACCGGATGGTCGAGGACCACATGACCGTAGTAAGGGGTCAGGCCCGCTGCCAGGAGGTCTGCGCCGGTGATCACCCGGAGCACGCCGGGCGCCGCGGCCGCCGCTGATGTCTCGATGCCGCGGATGTTCGCGTGTGCCCGCGACGACCGCACGACGATGACGTGCGCCATGCCGGGCACCGAGAGATCGATGGCGTAACGTGCCGCACCGGTGACCTTCGCGATACCGTCGGTCCGCGGTGCGGACGTCCCCGCGACGCGCATCAACGCGCCCCGCGCCCGGCGCTCGGCGCGGGGAGGACGCGGCTGGGATCCGACACGTCGAGCACCGCTTCGACGATCGTGCCGTAGCCGGTGCACCGGCAAATGTTGCCTTCCATCCAGTGCTTGACAGTGGCGGCATCGGGGTGCGGACGCTCGTCGAGCAGGGCCTTCGCGGCCATGATCATCCCCGGGGTGCAGTAGCCGCACTGGAACGCGAAGCGATCGATGAACGCCTGCTGTATCGGATGCAGCTGGTTGCCATCTGCAAGACCCTCGATGGTATCGACCGTGCGGCCCTCTGCTTCGATCGCGAGCGTGGTGCACGAGCTGACCGGGCGACCGTCGAGCAGCACCGTGCAGGCGCCGCAGACCTGTGTGTCGCAGCTGAGCTTCGTGCCGACGAGCCCGAGCCCACGCACGAGCTCGATGAGCAGCACCTGATCCTCGACCTCGAGCGTGCGCTCGACGCCGTTGAGGGTGAGACCGATCTCCCGCCGCGCCACGGTCAGGCCGCCCCGGCCATGAGTTCGCCCAGCGCGCGCTTCACGAAGACACCGACGATGTGCCGTTTGTACTCGGCAGTGCCGGCGAGATCGTCACTGGGATCCACGGCTGCGCGCGCGGCCTCGGCGAGCGCATCTGCCGTGCCTGGATCGCGCGCGTCGGCGCCCGAGAGCTGCCCGGTCGGGACCGCACGGGGCACCTCGTCGACCGCGCCGATGACGAGCGCGGGCGCGCCGATGAATTTCCCGTCGCGGATGGTCGCGACCGCAGCGACTCCGAGGCTCGGCCGCTCGAGGACCTGGAACTTCACGTAGGCCATCCGCACGTCGCGCACCGGGATAGGGATCTCGATCGCGACGATGATCTCGTCCGGGCCGAGCGCGGTCTGGTACATGCCGGTGAGCAGCTCGCTCACGAGAAGGGTCCGGGTCCCGCCCGGACCTTCAAGGACGACGTGCGCGCCGAGGGCGACGAGGAGCGCCGGAGGGTCCGCATGCGGCTCCGCGAACGCGAGGTTGCCGGCGAGCGTTCCGGCGGCACGGACCCGGATATTCGCCACGTGCGCCTCGAGCTTCGCGAAGACAGGGAGGGCCTTGGCGATGGCGGGGTCGCGCTCGAGATCCCAGTGGGTAACGGTCGCGCCGATCCGGACGGCCTCGTCCGTAACGGTGACCCCCCGGAGCGCGCCGATGGGCTTGATGTCGATCAGGTGCGGCCAGCGGGCGACGCCCAGCTTCATGGCGAGGAGGAGCTCGGTCCCGCCGGCATAGACGGCAGCGTCCTCACCGTGCTGCTGTCGGAGCGCCACGGCCTCCGCCACGGAAGCCACCCGATGGACATCGAAACGCCGCAAGACCAATTTTCAGGCCCCTTCGTCAGTGCTGCCGGTCCACTGTATCCGATATACAGTCGCCTTAGACGTGACCAGAGCCGATGGCTTCCGCGGCGCCCAGCTCCCGCCCGAGGTTCGAGAAGAACTCGTCGAGGACCTTGTCCCCCTTCTTCCGGATGGGGCCCGAGCCGAGCGTCGCGACCCGGCCGGTGATCTCGAAGCGGCCGGCCGCGGTCAGGAACGTGCCGCCGTCACGGGGCTCGATGGCGAGCTCGATCGTCGCGGAGATGCGCGAACCGATCTGGCGATCCTCGCCGGCGGCGGCAACGTGCATCGTGCGGGCGTCGGCGTCGGCGTCGACCTTCACGTCGAGATCGGCGCGCATCGCGAACGGGCCGAGACGATCCTCAAGCATTGCCGAGTAGCGGCGCGGCGGATCCACATCCTTCACGTCTCGAACGACCGAGAGCCACGACGCGACCCGGCGCACGTCCCCCAACGCGTCCCATACCGCGGTCGGCGTCGCGGACAGCTGGATCGTCTTGGCGAAATCCTGGAACACGTTTCTCCTCCACGCGAAGACATCGTCAGTAAAACACGAGGTGAGAGATGAGCGACGCATCCGCGGCAGCACAGGGCACTGAGCAGCAGCGACCGGCGACGTGGGGCCGCGGGGCGTATGAGCAGTTCATCGAGACCGAGGGGATCCCGATCCACACGGGCGTCGCAGTCGAGGACCTCCGCACCGCGAAGGTGGCCCCGTGGGCCCGCCTCGACGCGAAGGGCGCCTACATCCGGCTCCTCGGCGCCGAAGACACGGACAACGGCTACCTCCTCGAGCTCGACCCCGGCAAGTCGAGCGCGCCGGAGAAGCATCTGTTCGAGGAGTACTTCTTCGTCCTGACGGGTCGCGGCACGTGCGAGGTCTGGAACGAGGGCGAAGCGCCGCGCACGTTCGAATGGCAGGAAGGCAGCCTCTTCTCGGTGCCGCTCAACACGCTGCACCGTCTGCACAACGGCTCGGGCTCGCTGCCCGCCCGCCTGCTCGCAGTGACAACGATGCCGATCATGATGAATCTCGTGCACAACACCGAGTTCATCTTCGGTGGTGCGGACTATCTCTTCCGCGACCGCTACGACGGGCGCAAGGAGTACTTCGACGGCGCCGGCACGCTCTACACCGGCCGGGTCTGGGAGACGAACTTCGTCGCCGACATCCGCCGGTTCCAGCTTCGTGACTGGCACGAGCGCGGAGCGGGCAGCAAGAACATCCGCTTCGAATTCGCGAACAACACGATGGTCTCCCACGTGTCCGAGTTCCCGGTCGGCACCTATAAGAAGGGTCACCGCCACGGGCCGGGGTACCACGTCGTCATGCTGAATGGCACGGGCTACTCGCTGATGTGGCCGGACGGCGCCGCTGAGATGACCGAGGTCAACTGGAAGGTCGGCTCGCTGTTCGTGCCGCCGGGTCTCTGGTGGCACCAGCACTTCGTGACCGGCAACGAGCCGGCGCGGTACCTCGCTATCCGCTGGGGCGGCAACAAGTGGAAGCTGGCCCAGTACCTCGACAACCAGGGCGTCGACAAGGACGTCTCGCAGGGTGGCAACCAGATCGAGTACGAAGACCAGGACCCGAAGATCCATCGCCTGTACCTCGAGCGCTGCGCCGCCAACGGGGTGCCGGTGAAGATGGACGCCTTCAAGGTCCGCGTTTAGGCACGACCGGCACCTGACGCACGCGCACCGGGATCACACACACGACGCCGGTGGCCACGAGGGGAACGTGGCCACCGAGCGTCTTCGTCTGCGCACGGTGGGCATCGACATCGGCACGACGACCTCGCACCTGATCTTCTCGGAGATCGTGCTCGAGCGGCAGGGCATCCTGCTCTCCAGCGCGTACGGCGTGGTCGAGCGGAACATCATCCACCGGTCCGACGTCGCGCTCACGCCCTATGCGGCCGGCCGTCGCATCGACACCGCCGCGCTGGCTGCGTTCATCGAACGCTCGTACCGCGAGGCGGGCTGGCGGCCCGAACAGGTCGACACGGGCGCGGTCATCACGACCGGCGAGGCCGCCCGCCAGGAGAATGCCGCCGCGATCGTTGCGCTCTTCAGCGGCGAGGCCGGAAAGTTCGTGTGCGCCACCGCGGGTCATCACCTCGAGAGCCTCCTCGCCGCGCACGGCTCGGGCGCGGTGCGGCGGTCGCGCGAGGCCGCTACTCCCCTCGTCCTGAGCATCGACATCGGAGGCGGCACCACCAAGCTCGCGGTCTGCCGGGATGGGCGGGTCGAGGAGACCGCGGCGATCGACGTCGGCGCGCGGCTCTTCGCCTGGGACGCTGTAGGCACGATCGTGACCGCGACCCGCGCCGGAGCGCGCGTCGCCTTGGAGGCGGGCGTGCGCATCGCCCTCGGCGACGCGGCCGACCCGCAGGCGCTCCAGGCCGTGGCCGACCAGATCGCGGACCAGGCGTTGCGCGTCGCGGCGGGCACGCCATTCGACGACGCGGGGATCTGGCTCACCGCGCCGCTCGTGGCGCAGGGCCCGTTCCCGGTCCTCATGTTCTCCGGTGGCGTTGGCGAATACGTCAACGGCTGGCAGGACCGCGAGTACGGTGACCTCGGGCTCCTCGTCGGTCGGGCGATCGTGCGACGGACGGCGGCGTTCTCGGTGCTACGGCCCGTCGAGTCCATCCGCGCCACCTGCATCGGCGCCTCCCAGTACACGGTCCAAGTGAGCGGCGACACGCTGTTCCTCTCCGATCCGGGCTTGCTGCCGCTGCGCGACCTCGCGGCCGTGGCCGTGCGGCCGGAGCAGGCCGACGCGAGCGCGATCGCTGCCGAGATCCGCCGCGGGATCACCCGCCTCGATCGTGAGGGCGGATCGTTCGCGCTCGCGGTGCGCTGGCGGCACGGCTCCCGGTACCCGATGCTCCGTGCGCTCTGCGACGGCATCGTCGCCGGTACGCAGGGACGGATCGCGGCCGGCGGTCCGCTCGTGATCGTGCTCGATGCGGACGTAGCCGGGATCGTCGGCCAGATCCTCGTGAGCGAGCTTGGGGTCAGCTCGCCGATCGTCTGCGTGGATCAGATCGCGCTGTCGGACCTCGACTTCATCGACATCGGCACGGTCGTGCCCGAGCACGCCGTCGTGCCGGTCGTCGTGAAGAGCCTCGTCTTCTCCGAGCGTTAGCTCGTCCCGGCCGCGACCGACGCGGCGATATCGCGATTGAGATGCGCCCCGAGTGGCACCGAGGCGGGGCGGTCCTGGTTGCAGAGGTCCATCGCGATCCGCGCGTAGACCCGTGCCGCGTCCTGCAGGTCCTTCACCTTGAACGACTTCTTGGCTGCGTGGCTGGCCGAGCGCGGCGCGTAGCTGATCGCGGGGATGCCGAGCTCGTTGAAGGCGTTCGTGTCGCGCCACATGCTCGTGACCGGCTCCCCCACGATCGCCGGCGGCGTCGAAAAGGTCTGATCGTGCGACCGCCGGACGGTCTCGATGAGCCGCTCGGCACCTTTGGCTTCGAACCCGGGCCGGTAGAGGAAGAGCTCGACCGTTCCGTCGACGCCCGCGGTACGAAGGACCCCACGGAGCTCCTCCCGGATATCGATGGGATTCGCCCCGGGCAGGATGCGGGTGTCGACATAGAAGGAGCAGACCTGGGGCGCGCTGGTCAGGCTGAACGGATACCCCGACCGGATGGCGTTGACGCTCGCCTTGGGCACGATCGTGCCGGCGGGGCCGCGGTACGTATTCCGTTGCTGGTAGCCGTAAGCCCACTCCTCGAACGTCGCGATGACCGCTGCCGCCCTGACGATGGCGTTCGGCGCGTCCGCGAGACCAGTCGGTCGCGGCAGGTACGGGGTGTAGTAGCGCGGCGTGTCGGTCTGGATCGTGACCTTGAAGTGGGCCTTGCCGGGCTCGACGCCGACGATCCCGAAGCCGGTCCCCTCTGCGACGATCGCGAAGTCGGCGACGGCGCCGTGGGTCACCATGAAGCGCACGCCGAGGTCCTTCGACAGGTACATGGGGCCTTGCCATTCCTCGATCGGCTCCCGTGAGATCTCGCCAGCGACGGCGCTCACGATGAGGTCTCCCTTCAGCGGGAATCCGGAATCCTTGATCGCCTTGGCGGCCACGAGGAACGCGGCCATCGGCCCCTTGTCGTTCACCACCCCGTCGCCATAGATGTCCTCGCCGTCGACCCAGGCCGAGTGATAGAGCGGGTCGTTCGGATCCTTGGCCGACCAGACGGCGTCGCGGCGGAGCGTCGTGTCGAGGTGGGAGTTGTAGATGAGGCTATAGCCGCCGCCCGTCCCGTTGAGCCACGCGGCGACGTTGAACCGCTCCGGGATCAGCGCGAACTTCTTCGGCGCGAAGCCGTTGCGCTCGAGCCACTCGTACACGAACTGGCCCGCCGGCCCCTCGCTCCCGGTCGGACTATCGATGTTGCCGAGAGCCAGCGCGAGGTCGACGACCTCCTGCGGGTCGATGTGGGCAACGACATCGTCGGGGGTCATCTCACTCGCTCCTTGTCTCAATTCAAGTCCACGGTCGGCGGCACGCCGATGCGCGCAATGAGGGACGCGAGCAGCAGCACGATGGCCGCGGTGATGATCGCAGCTTGGGCGCTGATGAGATCCATCACCGCAGCGAGCGCGACGGGACCGATGAACGCCCCGAGGTCGGCTGAGAAACGATAGGTCCCGAGGACCTTCGTGCGATCCTGCGGGGGGACGATCTCCGACAGCAGCGCGGTCTGGGAGCTCGAGAAGAAGTCCCCGAACCCGATGAGCGCCGCGGCGAGCAGGAATGTCACCAGGTCGTGCGTGAACAGGAAGACCAGGTCGCCTGCGGCGATCGCCGCGAGCCCAGCGGTGATGATCCGCCGCCGGCCCACACGGTCGCCCAGCATGCCGCCCGGCGTCGCGACCAGCAGGCCGGTGATCGACATGAGCGCGATGGCCGTGGCGATCGAGATGCCGCCGAGCCCGAGCGCCGTCGCCGCGTAGAGCGGCAGGATCGTGTTCCGGAAGCCGTGGCGGTTGATCATGTTGGCGACGACGCCCAGGTTCGTCGCGCCGATCGCGATCACGCGCTCCCGGCCATGAAGAACGCGTGCCTCGCCCAGCGATGCGCGGGGAGCGGACCCGCTGCGCGGGTGCACCTGCCGCAGCACCGGCAGCAGGATCGCTCCGGCGACCAGGATGAGCGCGAACGTGACGGCGAAGGTCACCCGCCAGCCGAACAGCACGCCGATGACGCCGCCCACCAGCGGGTACGCGGCGATGCCGACGTTGTTCGCGACGTGGAACAGGCTCATCACCTTGCCGCGATTGCTCGGCGTCGCAGTTGCGCTGAGGGAGGACAGGACCACCGTCGCAAGGATCCCGACCGCGAAGCCGGATCCCACCCGCGCGACGATCAGCCGCTCGACCGAGGCCGCGTTGAGCCCGATGAGGCATGACACGAGGGCCAGCACGAGCGCCACCATGCTGATGCGCCGGTGCCCCACCCGGTCGGACACGAAGCCGGCCGGCAGGTCGATGATCAGGCGCGCGAGGCCGAACGCTCCGACAATGACGCCGGCCATCGCGATGCTGACCCCGAAGTCCTTCCGGATGTCAGGCAAGAGCGGCGTCATGATGTTCGTCGCCGACACGATGAGGAACAGCGCGCCGGCGAGCAGGAAGGACTCCCGCGGGATCGACTCCCGTGCCGCTGCGGCCGGTCCGTCAGCCGCGACGGCGGTCACTCGGCGCGCAGCGCCGCGGCGACATCGGCGAGCGTGAGCCGCTCCGGTGCGAGCGCGAGCTCGCGGGTCGAGCTCGCCGCGCGAAGGACGAGCTTGCGCACCTGGCGCGCGTCAAAGGCCTTGTCAGCGCACGCGCTCGCGATCGCCTGGAGCGCGGCCTCGTCGATGCGGTCGGCGGGCACCAGCTCGGAGAGGGTGTCGCGGAGGATGCGCGCGATGGCCTTCACGCCGGGCAGTCCGACCTCCTCGACGAGGTCGGCGCGGGAGAGGAACGCAACGTCCACGCCGGCTGAATGGTTCGTGGTCGCGACGAACGTCACGTTCGGGCAGCTGCGGGACACGTGGTCGACGCCGGCAAGGACCGCGTCGGTGGCGCGATGCACGTCCACCGGATTCGTCTCGAGCGAAGCTCCGGCCCGACTCACCGCCAGGGACTCGACCTCGTCCAAGAGGACGATCGTCGGGCGGCCCCGGCGCGCGAGATCGGGCAGCGTCCGCTCGAAGAGCCGAGCAACGCTGCGCTGACTCTCACCGAGCATCTGGCTCGGGAACGAGTGCGGATCGATGTCCACGAAGAGGATCGGATCCCCGAGCACGCGCGCCGCCTGATCGGCGAGGCCGCCGGCGAGGGTGGTCTTCCCCGTACCCGGCGGGCCCGCGAGCACGACGAGGCCGTGGATCGGCAGCCCGACCGCGCTGACCCCGCCGCGGTGCTTGAGCGACAGCAGCAGGTAATTGAGCAGCCGCTCCTTGAGCTCCGGCGCCACGAAGATGCGGTCCCACCGTTCTTGCCACGCAGGGTCGGGAAGCTCCGTGATCGAGACGATCCCCTCGATCCCCGGTGGGACCTGGACGGCGGGCATGCGTTAGGCCCCGGGCCGCCCAGCGAAGTGCTCGGGCCCGATGAGCCGGGAGAGATCCGGTGCGTCGAGCTCAGGAAGCTCCTCGAACAGGTTCATCGGGTCGAGGAGGATCCGCATCATGTCGTAGAGCGCGTCGAAGTTGTGCACGCGGATGAGCCGCGCGGTCTTCGTCTTGTCGTCAGTGAAGTGCTGGTGCCAGGCCCAGTGGTCGACCACGATGAGGTCGCCCTCCTCCCAGGGGAAGCTCACGCCATCGAGCTCGCTGTGGCCCCGTCCGGAGACGACGTAGAGCCAGGCCTCGCCGCCGTGGCGGTGGCGCGACTGGTAGAGGCCGGGCGCGAGCTCGTGCATGACCGCGGAGAGACCCGCGGTGTGGTACCCGATGGACGTGTCGATGAGGAAGAGGCTGCGGGCACCACGCTTGGTGATGAGCCCGCGGACGTCATCGAAGCGCGTGATGAGCCGTGCGCTGTCAGATCCCGCGAACTGCTGCGCGAGGCGCTGGGTGCGCCGGGCGAGCGGATCCGCCCCGGCGATCGCGGCGACCTGCTTGGGACGCGGTGGCAGCTTCGCGACCGGAGTGTCGCCGCCGTCCTCGAGGAGCGCGACGCCGAACTGCTCGAGCATCGGTTGCACGCTCCAGGTGTGGAAGACCGCGGTGGTGTCCGAGTCATTGCCATGGCGGTGCCAGGCCCAGCTCGGCAGGTGGATGGTGTCCCAAGGCCGCCAATCGATGCGCTGGCCGTCGATCTCGGTCCAGCCGGTGCCGGACTCGATGAACTCGATCGCGTCCCACGAGTGGCGGTGCACCGTCGTGGTCGTGTGCGGCGGGATCTCGTGCAGCGTCGCGTCCAGGTTCTTTGTCGGCTTGTCGCCGTCGTAGCCCGCGTACACGCCGCTTCGCATCCGCCGGCCGGGAACGTCATGCATGACGACGTCGCTCCGCTTGATGACCGTCTTGTGGTAGCGCTTCCACTCGTCCAGCAGCGACTCGCGCCGCTTCTTCTGGATCTCGTAGTGGGTCACCTGGGTGGTCGTCGTCGTCTTCATGACTAGTGCTTCAGCGCCGGCTCACGGCCGGAGACCCGCGGCAGAACGTCACGCGCGAGCGTCTCGATCTGCTGGAGCCAGTCCGGGAAGCGCATCCGGAAGTCGAAGACGAGGAGGTCGCAGCCGATATCCTGGTACCGCTGGATGCCGCGGACGATGTCGTCGGGCGTGCCGGCGAGGATCGATCCGTCGAGCTCCTCGATCTTCGTGAACTCGCCGGATTCGGGCTTGTTCCACCACTTCTGGGCGTTCGCGTTCTTGATGAGGCCTGGCACGTTCATCCGGTCGGTGGCGGCCTGGTAGGACGTGTCGATGCTCGTCACCGGCACGGCGCCGGTCATGATCATCGGCTTGCCCTGCTTCTCGGCCATCTGTTTGATCTTCTTCACCCGCTCCTCGTACGTCGGGAACGTGATGCGGCCGGGGATCCAACCCTCGCAGAAGTCCACCGCAAGCCGCGCGGAGGCCGGCGTCGCACCGCCCCACCACACCGGTACCGGGTGCACCGGCTGCGGCTTGAGGTCCACGTCAGCGAAGTTGTAGAGGTCGCTGTGCCATTCGACGGTCTCCCCCGCCCAGAGCTTTCGCGCGATGAGGACGTGCTCCTTCATCATCGCGGGACGGTCGACCGAGCTCTGCCCGATGACGTCGAACTCGTGCTGGAAGTTGCCGGAGCCGATGCCGAGGTCGAACTTCCTGCGGGTCATCCAGGACATCGAGGCGACGCTGTAGGCCATGTGCAGCGGGTTGCGGAACGGGATGATCGTCGCGGCGCCGAGACCGATCTTCTCCGTCACGCCCGCCAGATAGGTCAGCGCGACGAACGGCTCGATGAACGTGCGGTCGGTCCCCTCCATGCCGTGCGGATGGAACACGAGGTGATCGCGCACCCACAGGGAGTCGAAGCCGAGGCGGTCCGCGAGCTGCGCACCCTGGATGAGCAGGTCCTGGTCAGCCTCGACACCGAAGTGCGGGATGAGCAGGCCGAAGCGCGTGGTCATGGCCGGGTCTCCTTCCGTGGGCGGTGTCCGCGTGCCGTGCTCAAGACCGAAGGTCGCGCGCCCGACGTCCCCGGCATGTGGCCGGGGACGTCGAGCCAACGAGCGGAGCTACTTCGTCGGGATGCTGTACTTCGCGTAGAAGCCGCCGTCGACGAGCTTCTGGAGGAACGACAGGTCGTAGCACTTCTTGAGATCGACGCCCGCCACGGGCGGGTTCACGCTCGAGAGCACTTCCTTCGGCGCCACGAACGCTTCTTCGGTGAAGATCATCGAGCGCAGGCCGTAGTCGAGGAAGCCCTTCACGGCGGTCACCGCGTCGGCCGGCTTGAGCTGGGCCGCGTCGGCGAACTTCACGGCGACATCCGCGTTGTTCGTCCAGAAGTAGTTCTGCGCGCGCACAGTCGCGGCGACGACGTTCAGGACCGTGTTCGGGTTCTTCGCGACGAAGTCGGCGCGCGCCATGAGACCGCTACGGCCCCACTGGCCACCCTTGGTCACATCGACGATGAGGTTGTTCCCCGCCGCCTTGAGCTTGTCGTCGTTCACCAGCCCGGCCATGATGCAATCGATCGAGCCGCCGAGGAGCGCCGCGATCCGCGTGCCCTCGCCGCCGACCTCTTTGATCACGACATCCTTGTTCGTGTAGTTCAGGAGCCTGACGGCGATGAGCGCCGAGCCGTGCGACGTGCCACCGAACGTGCTGATGGCGATCGCCTTGCCCTTGACGTCAGCCGCGGTCTTGATGGTCGACTTGCAGTAGAGACCGTCGGTGTTCAGGACACTGTTGACCGAAAGGACCTTCAACGGCGTGTCGGTGAGCTGCGACGAGATGGCCGAGGTGACGCCACCGACGAAGAAGTCGAGCTGACCGGCGACGAGCGCCTGAAGGGCCTTCCCGTCACCCTCGAAGCCGGTCACGGTCACGGAGGTGATGCCGAGCTCCTTGTAATAGCCGAGCGTGTCGGCAAGACGTTCCGCGTACTGCACGGGCTCCGTCGGCGCGCTAATGCCGATGCGGATCGTGGTCAGCTCGGGCTTGGGCAGCGCGCCCTGCGCCGCTGATGCGCTCGCCGCCGGGGCGGGCGTTGCGCTGGGGGCGGTCGTGCCGCCGCCGCACGCAGCGGCAACGAGACCGATCGCCGTGATGGCCGCGAGGAACCTAACGAGCTTGAGGTTTGAGATCATCGCTCTACACCCCTTCATCTCGGCCCGGCCCACCGCCGGACGCGCTGAAAATGTAGCCGAGCGAGGCTACATCGTCCACAATTTTGTATGGACAGTTGCCACCCGGCTAGTGGATCTCCTGGCGCCAGACCTCGTAGCGCTTCTCGATCCGGCGCACGCCCTCACCGAGCAGGACCCCGAAGAGGCCGAGGAGCACGATGCCGAGCATGACGCGGGACGTCTGCAGGAACGCGCCATTCTCCTCGATGTAGTGGCCGATGCCCGCGTTCGCCGCGAGCTCCTCCGCCACGATCACACCGACGAGCGCTCGGCCGGTCGCGATGCGGAGGCCGGTCAGCAGGAACGGGAACGTGCTGGGGAGGATCACCGACCGGAACTGCAGCCAGCGCGAGGCGCCGAAGCTGCGCGCGATGTCGCGGTGCCGCTCGGCCGCTGACTTCACACCCGCGACCGTGCTCACGATGAGCGAGAAGAAGGTCAGCAGGAACACCAAGATGACCTTCGACTCGAGGCCGATCCCCGCCACGAGGATGATCAGTGGAGCGATCGCCGCCTTCGGCGTCGAGTAGATGCCGAACAGCAGGTAGCTCACGAAGTACTCGACTCGGCGGAACATCCCGATAGCAAGACCGAGCGGTATCCCGACGGCGGCGGCGGCGAAGAACCCGAGGAAGAACTCGATACCGCTCGACCAGAGGTCGTCCAAGATCTTGCCCGAACCGAAGTCCTGCACCGCCGCGGTGAACACCAAGGACGGCACGCTGAGCAGCGACCGGCGATAGAGGCCGAAGTCCCCGGCGGCCTCCCAGATCAGGGCGACCACGACGAAGCCGAGGATCCCGTAGAAGAGGCGCTCGTTCGAATTGATGAGCTTGCGCAGCGGACCCGGGCCCGCCGGGCGCAACGGAGTGGATCCGATCGAGACCGTCGCCACGCTCAGGCCACCTGCGTCGCAGCGGTCACGGCATGCTGGGACAACAGCTTCCAGATCTGCGCTTCATAAGCGACGAATGCCGGCTCGCGCTTGACCTCGAGCGGCCGCGGCCGGGGAATGTCGATCTTGATGTCGGCGAGGATGCGGCCCGGCCGTGCCGACATGACGATGACCCGATCCGAGAGGTACACCGCTTCATCGATCTGATGCGTCACGAAGACCACCGTCTTCCGCGCCGCGTTCCAGATGCGGAGGAGCTCGGCCTGCATCACCTCGCGCGTCTGGGCGTCCAGCGACGCGAAGGGCTCGTCCATGAGCAGGATCGGCGTGTCGACGGCGAGCGCCCGCGCGAGATTGGCGCGCTGCTGCATGCCACCGGACAGCTGGTACGGGTACTTCGTTTCGAACCCCTGAAGGCCAACGAGCTCCACGAGCGGGGCAGCGCGGCGCCGCGCCTCGTCGTTCTTGACGCCGGCGCAGACCAAGCCGTAGGCCACGTTGTCGATCACCGAGTACCACGGGAAGAGCGCGGCGTCCTGGAAGACCATCGCGTCCTCACGCCCCTTGCCGGTGCCACGAAGCTTGATCTCCCCGGCTGTGGCTTTCAGCAGACCGTTGACGATCTTGAGGAAGGTCGACTTGCCGCAGCCGCTCGGCCCCAGGATGCTCACGAACTCGCCATCCGCGATGTCGAGGTCCATCCCTTCGATCGCCACGAGCCGTGCCTGCGAGCTGCGATCGCGGTATTCCATGCGGACGCCCCGGGCGCTCAGCGCCAGCTCTGAAGTCGTCACGTTACGGCCCCTCCTCGAGATCCACGTTCGCGCTCGGACGCCAACGCTGGAAACGATGCTCGATGCGTCCGGCAAGCTCTGTGGTCAGGACACCCATGAGCGTGAAGATCAGGACGCCGAACAGCATGCGACCACTGTCGAGGACGTCCGCCGCGCGGTCGATCATCACCCCGATGCCCTCGGTCTGCGCGTAGAGCTCGGCGACGACCACACCGATGAGCAGGCGCCCCAGCGCCAGCCGGACACCGGTCGCGATGAACGGGATCGTCGCCGGGATGACGATCGAGGTGAACAGGCGACGCTGTGACGCGCGAAAGCTGTGACCGACATCGAGAAGCTGCTGATCGACGGTCCGGACGCCCTCGACCGTCGGCAGGATGATCGAGAAGAAGCCACCGAGGAACACGATGACGATCTTCATCTCGATCCCGAGGCCGACCCACAGGACGACGAGCGGGATCAGCGCGGGGCGCGGGATCGCGTTCAGGAAGTTCAGCCAGGGGTCGAAGGAGAACGAGAGGCGGCGGTACCAGCCGATCAGGAGACCCAGCGGCACCGCCAGCACAAGCGATGCGATGAACCCGACGGTCACTTCCGTCAGGCTGTAGCGGACGTCGTTCCAGAAGCGCGACTTTTGGACCTCCGCCACGGCCGCGGCGAAAACGCCGGCCGGGGAGCTGAAGAACAGGTCATTGATGAGACCGAGGTTCGACAGGACCTGCCAGAGGACGAAGAACGTGACCAGACCGCTGAGGCCCAGGGCCGCTCGTTCGTTGCGCCGGTACCACCGGCCGAGCGCGGACCGGCGTCGCCGGGCGCGCGGCCGGATCACTCGATAGGTGGCGACGGCATCCGCGGACTGCACGGATCAACTCCTCGGGTTACGCGCATCCCACTCGCGACTGCCGGGCAATGTACGGGCGGAACGAACACAAAGTCAATCGGTTTGTGCGCAGCCGGAGCCAAATCGGACTCAGCCCGCTGGCCAGCCGTACGCTCGGAGCGCATGAAGACGATCGACGTCGACGGGCAGCCGGTCGCGTATGAGCTCCGCGGGAGCGGCGTCCCTCTCGTCCTCGTGACGGGCACCGGCTACCCCGGCGCGACGTGGCCGCCCGCGTTCGTCGAGCCGCTCCTCCAGCGGCACAGCGTCCTCATCTTCGATCATCGCGGGACCGGTGCGACACCTGCCGGCACCGAGCATCTCTCGACGCGGCTCTTCGCCCGTGACGCGGTCGGTCTCATGGATGCCTTGGATCTGGAAGCGGCCCACGTCCTCGGCCACTCGATGGGCGGCCGGGTCGCGCAGTGGATGGCGCTCGACCGTCCAGAGCGCGTCCGCAGCCTCATCCTCGCCGCAACGGGACCCGGTCAGTACCGCGACGACACGCCGGTGACGCGCGGCATCCCGCTGCGCCACGCGAAAGAGCTCATCGAGATGGGCTATGAGCGGTACATGCGCGAGCACATCGAGCTGACGTTCTTCACGCCGGAGTTCGCGGCGTCGCACCCCGAGGTCGTCGACTGGCTGTTCGAGGCGTACTGGGCCCACCGTCCCGACGTCGAAAGCTACCTACGGCACATCGTCGCGCGTCAGGAGCACCAGACCGCGCACCGGCTGGCGGAGATCACCCCGCCGACACTCGTGCTGATCGGGGACCGCGACACCCTGGCGATGGGCACCGGCGTGCACACCGAACAATCGGATTACCTCGCGGCACACATACCGAACGCGACGAAGCTCGTCATCACCGGCGCAGCGCACGGCTACTTCTGGCAGGACCCCGAGGCCACCGTCAGAAGCGTGCTCGAGTGGACCGCGGCGCACTGACCGCTACGCACTGACGCGCGCGGAAAACCGGACCGGGTAGCGCAGCCACCGCGTGAACCGCTCGGTGCGCAGGTCGCGCTCCGGCGAAGCGTCCGGATCGGGCCCGATCCCCCGCTGCGCGACCGCCCGCAGCTCGAGCGCGACGAGGCCATAGACGTGGTCGTCGGCCACCTCGAACGAGTCGGGCACCGGGAAGCCGCCGCCGACGGAACGGCCGGGACACTGATGCGCACCGGCGCCGAACGAGAGGCCCCAGCGGGCGACGTTCGAGTCGATCGTCCGGTCAGGATCGAATTCGTCCGGGCGGTCGCCGAAGAGCTTCGGATCGCGATTGCCGCTCGTGATATCGAGGACGACCTGCGCGTCCTTCGGGATGCGGACACCGGCGATCTCGGTGTCAACCTCAGCACGCCGTTTCATCTTGGGCGTCGTCGGCCGGAGCCGCAAGGTCTCGAGGACGACGCGCTGGGCGAAGAGGAGGTCGGCCGTGATGCGCTCGACGATCGCCGCCCGGTCGTCGCGCGCGAAGATGAGGTCGAAGCAGTTGACGAGGGTCTGGGCGCTCGTGTGCGTCCCACCCTGGAGGTACGTGGCCACCTCGCGGACGATGCGCCCATCGTCGAGCGCTAGTGACGGATCCTCCGCGTGGAGCAGGAGCACGGTGTGGATGTCCTGCGGGAGCTCCTCCAGAGGGAGGCCGCCGCCACGGGAGCGTGCGATCAGCGCCTGCCGGGCGACCCGCGACGGTCCCATGAAGTCGTGCTCGAGCTCGGCGTAGGTCTGCCGCACGAGCGTCCGCACGGCCTCCGGATCCTTCGCGTCGAGGATCGCGCTGCCCTGCGAAAGCACGTCGACGTGGTGAACCAGCGCGCGCAGGGCCTCGAGCGATCCGTCGTGGTCGATCCCCGCGCGACGCGCGGCGAGAACGACGCTCAGGGTCTCGCCGATCTGGAACAGATCCACGCGCTCGCGATCGACGAGCACGTCGAGCAGGTCGTTCATGACTGGAGGGAACAGCTCCCGTTCGTAGAGACGCAGGACCTCGGCGCGAAACTGCGTGTTCTCCACGCGCCGGCGGGCGCGATGCGTCGCGCCGTGAGTGATGCTCACGACGCCGTCGCGGATGTTGCCGTGATCGTACGGGCGCTTGTCGAAGCTGCGCGAGAGATTGAGGTCGAACAGCGCTGCGCGGATGTCCGCGTAGCGGTCGAACAGGATCGTGTCTGTAAATTCGGTCAGCACACCCTCGTCATGGCCCGCCTCGCTCATCGCCCACCCTCCGCATCCGGTACCGGCTCGCCATCCGCATCGAGGATCTCGATCGCGTGCGTCGGGCAATTGCTGCGGGCGCGGAGGAGCAGTCCACGGTCGGCACTGTGCGCGCCCGGCTGTGGCACCGAGACACCGAGTGACTCAGCGATGCGGAACGCGGCGGGCAGCAGCCGCACGCAATCACCGGAGCCGATGCAAAGCTCAGGGTCGACGGTCACCTGGGGCTCGCTCATACGGACTGTGCCGCGACGGGCTCGGGAGCCGACGCGACGGGCAGGCCGCGCCAGAGCGCGCGCACGGAGAACAGTCCCAGCGGCACGAGCGCGAGCCCGGCGATGCACGCGGCGGTGACTCCGAAGGTCGCGGCGATCGCGCCGGCCGCCAGCGCCGCGAACGGACGGTTGCCGAGATGGGCCATCTGGTGGATCGACATGAGCCGTCCGCGGATCGCATCCGGCACCTCGGTCTGCAGCGCTCCGGTCACGATCGGGAAGCAGAACGAGAAGCCGACGCCGATCGCGCCGACGCCGATGACGGCAATGGGGAGGGTCGTCGCCGCGCTCGTGACGGCGAGCCCGACACCCTGGGTCACGAGCCCGACAGCAGGGAGGGCCCGCGAAAGGTCGCGGCGGCGAAGGGGAATGAACGCCACCAGCCCGAGCGCCGATCCGGTGCTCAGCGCCGCGACGATCAGGCCGGTGTCCGTGCTCGGCAGGCCCAACCGCTGTGCGACGAGCATCGGCGCGGTCGTCCGGATGACCTCCAGCATCGCACTCGTGGAGACGACCGCGAGCAACGCTGACACGACCCACGGCTGCGAGCGCACATAGGCGCCGAGACTCAAGGCGGCGATAGCGGAACCCGCGCGTGCGAGCTCGCGCGTGACACCACGGCCGAGCCCCCGGCGGTAGAGATACGCCATCGCGACGATCGGCCCGACGAACGTCGCGGAATTGATCGCGAAGGCCCACGCGTATCCGCCCGTCGTGAGGACCACGGTGGTGATGATCGGCCCCGCGATCTGCCCGCCGATGAACTGCAGCGTGTTGAGGCCGACGGCCTCAGCGAGCAGCGCGCGCGGCACGAGGGCCGGGAGGATGGCGATCATCGAGGGCTTCGCGATGGCCCAGGACGTCTGCAAGAGGAAGGCGGCCGCGATGACGTGCAGCTCGTTCGCGACGCCCGCCCCGACCGCGACGGCGAGCGCCGACGCGATGAGCAGCGAGACGGCTTGAAGCGCGATGACGATCGCGCGGCGATCGAAGCGATCGGAGAGGACGCCGCCGGTCACGGAGAAAATGAGGATCGGCAGGAACGTGGCGAAGTTCAGGATCCCGACGGCGAACGCCGAATGGGTCAGGTCGTACACGTAGACCGAGCCTGCGACGTTCTGGACCCACGTCCCGATGTTCGAACAGAGGCCGCCTGCCCAGTACACCGCGAACGCGCGGTGGCCAAATGGACCGAGCCGCGACGCGATGGTCCGGCGGCTCACCGCCACGCTGCACCGGTCGTCATCTCGTCTGCCATCCCACCGTTCTTGCATACAATCTAGCCGCGTACCCGAGAGCGCTCCCTATAGAAAGGAGTGACGGGCACGGGAAGGGGTCGCGAGATGAGCGAGAAGGTCACGCCGATCGGCCAGGCGACGGCCGAATCCCGCAAAGCCCAGCTCGATCACATCATCGCCACGAACGCGGCCCGCGACCTCACCGCGCAAGACCTCGTCCTGACCTCGATGCGCGAGGCGATCCTGAGCGCCGCCCTCCCACCCGGCATGCGGCTGCGGCAGGAGAAGCTCGCCGAGCTCTTCGGCACGAGCCGGATCCCGGTGCGCGAAGCGCTGCGCGCGCTCGAGTACGAAGGCCTTGTCCGGTCGATGCCGCGACGCGGTTTCGCCGTCACGGAGCTTGACGCCGATGACATCGAGGAGGTGTACGACCTCCGCATCCTGCTCGAGAGCCACGCCGTGCGGCTCGCGGTCCCCCTTATCACGGATGAGGATCTGAAGGCGCTCGAGGATCTGTATCACACGATGGTCGTCGCGTCGTCAGGTGACGAGCAGCTCGCCGCCCGCGAGCACTTCTACGCGCGGTTGTTCTCGATCACGGGAAGGCCGAGGCTCGTGGCGCAGATCTCGCGCCTGCGGCAGGAGATCGCGCGTTCGCTTCGCTGGCCGACCCTGCAGCACGCGCCTGAGCACCACGAGCGCTTCCTCGAAGCGATCCGAGCGGGGGACGCCGACGGCGCGGCCGCGCAGCTCGCGAGCCACTACCGGCGGGTCGCCATCCTCATCCGGCGCTACCTCCGGGACGCATCGGCCAAGGACCGCCTGACCATGGCGACGGCCGACGTGATCACCAACACCCAGGTCAAACGACGGAAGGCCAAGTGAAAGAAGGAGGCAACATGCGACTCAGCGGGAAGACGATCATCGTCAGCGGCGCCGCTCACGGGATCGGCCGTGCCTATAGCGAGAAGCTTGCCTCCGAAGGTGCGAATGTCGCACTCCTCGACATCGACGCGGCACGCAACGAGGAGGTCGCTGCCGGCATCAGGAAGAGCGGGTGCAAGGCGATCGCGATCGAGACCGACGTTCGTGACTTCGACGCGTTCAAGCGCGCCGCCGACCGGACCGCGAAGGAGTTCGGTGCCGTGAACGGGATCGTGAACAACGCCGGGATGCTGAACGTTGTCCCGATCACGCGCTGCAACTTCGAGGACATTCCCGACGCCGAGTGGGACGAGTCCTTCCGCCTGAACACGAAGGCCGCGTGGTACGGCTGCAAGGCCGTGCTCCCCCACCTCAAGGCTGCGGGCGGCGGCAGCATCGTGAACATCGCATCGAGCACCGTGTTCCGCGGCGTGCCCACCCGTGCGCACTACGTCGCCGCGAAGAGCGCGCTCGTCGGCTTCGGCCGCACGCTCGCGAAGGAGCTCGGCCCGTACTGGATCCGGGTGAACACAGTGTGCCCGGGCAGCACCCTCAGCGAGGAGAACCCCGACGCCGAGACGATCGCGATGCGCGAGGCACCGGTGAAGGTCCGGTGCCTGCCGCGTGTCGAGAAGCCCGCCGACCTCGTCGGCACGATCGCGTTCCTCATGTCCGACGACAGCGCGTTCATGACCGGCCAGGTGATGCTGGTGGACGGTGGGAGCGCCTTCAACTAGCTAGATGGTCGCGGTCGCGAGCTTGTCCTTGTCGACGATCTTGTCGTACCCGCTCCAGAGCGCCTCGTAGAAGAAGCGGACCCCGAACTCGATGCGCAGGGTGCGCGTGCGGGCATCGGAGCCATTGAAGTGCTCATGCACGGTCTGGCGCGGCGGCACGTGCACGGCGTCGCCGGCCTCCCAGTCGTACCGCTTGCCGTCGATCTCCGAATAGCCCTGACCCTCGAGCACATACAGCATCGCCTCGGTGTGCGAATGCCGGTGGCTGCCGGAGTGCGGCGCCTCCTCGAAGATGTTCGTCATCGAGACGGCCTTCGCTCGGAAGCCGTTCGTCTCGTCACTCGGGCTCTCGCTCCCGCCCATCAGGATCCAGATGCCGGCATGACGGTGCGCGCTCTTCTGCTCGCCCTTCGGGTGCGCGTGGCCTGAGAGCCGGCGGGCCTTCTCGTCGATCGCGTCCTCCAGGTGGAGGGCGATGCGGCGGCCATCGACTCCGAGCTGCGACGCCTCCGCCGGGTACCGCTTTGCGAGCTCGCCGCGGTCGGGGCCTTTGTCTTCGAGCTGCACGAGGCGGCCGAGCTTCACGTCGAAGTCGAGGTCTTGGGTCACAGCGGAGATGTACGTCGCCGGTTCGCTGCCGGTGTTCACGTGCTGGTGCTCCGCGCGGTACTGGATGTGGAGGGTCGTTCCCGGCTTCCAGTCGTAACGCGCGCCGTCGATGACGCTGAAGCCCGAGCCCGACGTGATGTGGATCGCCTCTTCGCCGTGCATGTGCTTCCCGGTCCGGGACCCCGCCGGGATCTCGGCGGTCAGGAGGGCGGTGCCCTGGGTCGGGAAGCCGCTCGCCTCGCCGATGAGCATGGCCACCCGGAAGTCCTGCGGCGTCTCGATCCACGTGAGGTCCCTGCCACGAGCGATGACCGGCGGCGCGACCAGCCGCTCCTCGAGCCGCTTGCTCTCAGCGAGCCAGGCGCGATAGAAGTCGCTCATTTCATCCTCCGTGCGTCGGTAGGGCCACGGCCCGATGGTATCCCGTATACCGACGCTCAGAGCGCGGGCGCGCCGAGTAACGCGACTCCGTGATCTCGAGCTGATCCATCAGTTACCGCGGTGCGTTGTGCCGGCGCGCCAGACCAGACTCGGCCCGGGTCGCCGGACTCGAGAGCGCGACCGCCAGCCAGGCAGCGAGGCTGAGCGCGGCGATGAGCTGGAACATCACCGGGATGCCGACGACGCTCGCAAGTGCACCGCCGAGCGTTGGACCGATGATCGCACCGATATCGAGGCCGGAGTTGTAGACGCCCGAGGCGAGACCGACGTCGCGGCCCTCGCTGCGGAGCTCGGCGATCGTCGCCGCGCTCGTCGCCCGCAGGATGCCGCGGGTCAGCCCGAGCACGATGAAGATCGGGATGAGCACCGCGAGCGAGGTGGAGACCGGCAGGCTGAACGTCGCGATAGCCGCGGCAACGATCGTGACCAGGGTCACCCTCCGGTAGTCGACCGCGCGAAGCAGGAGCACGCTGGTCGAGCGGATGAACAGCGCGGCGCCGCTCTTGAACGCACGGAGCACGCCGACGATGGCGAGCGAGACGCCGATGGCCGGCGCGAACACCGGAAAGAACGTGTCCGTGGCATCCGACAGGACGTTCAGATAGAGGACGATGACGAAAGCGAGCCAGACCCGACGGTCCAGGTTCCCCGCGGCCGCGAGCAGCCCGCGCAACCCGCGGCCGCGGTCGACCGGGATGGGCGGGCCCTCGATCGCGGGGAGCGCGAGGACCGCGGCCGCACCCGCCAGTGGCAGGAGGCCGCTGAGCCCGAGCGTCGCCGGGATGCCGATCACGTCCGCGAGCGAGCCGCCGACGACCGATCCGATCGCGTAGCCGAGCGAGATCGCCGCCGTGTACCAGGCCATCGAGCTGCCGGCCCTACGGCCGCCGGTGATGTCGATCGCGATCGCGAGGCCGAGGGTCCCGATGCTGCCGAAGGCGAAGCCGACGATGCCGCTGAGCACGATGACCGCGATGGGTTGACCGCTCGCGAACCCGAAGGCGGACAGCGCCGCGCCGAACACGGCGAGCGCGAGCGCGAACTGCCGTTTCGCGCGCTCGGCGCGGTACGCGAGGCCAACGGGCACGCGCGATGCGAGCTGCGTCGCGGCGAACAGCGAGGTGAGCACGCCGATGAGCGACAGGCTGTAGCCGTACCCCGCGAGGTACGGCGGGTACACGATCTCCTCGGTCCCTTTCGCGGTCGTGACCGCGCACGCAACGACGAGGAGCACGACGAAGGGGCGCCGGAGGGTCATCTGGAAGGCCCGGCCATCTTTGACCACGCTTTGTATACCGAATACCGTTAGCCCGCAGTTGGCCGGAGATCCGGCGCGAGCTCAGCAATGACCGGGAGGACGACGATGCCGCACAACAGCGCCGCCAATCCACCCGGGGGCCTGCCCGCCCAGCTCGACCGGCCGGACGTTCGGAGCATTGAGGAGGTCGTGACCACCGCGCTGCGCGACGCGATCCTCTCCGGCGAGCTCCGTCCCGGCGAGCGCCTGCTCCAGGAGCAGCTCGCCGACCAGCTCCGCGTCAGCCGGATCCCCCTTCGCGACGCGCTCCGCCGGCTCGAGGCCGAGGGCCTCGTCCGCATCGGCCCGCGGCGCGGCGCGGAGGTCGCATCGCTCAGCCGCGCGGATGTGACCGAGGTCTACGACCTGCGGATCGCGCTCGAGCCTGAGCTGATGCGGCACGCGGTCAGTGCGCTCGAGCCCGCCGACATCAAGCGCCTCGTCGACATGTCAGAGCAGATGGACCAGAGCAGCGACGAGCCGGCCGAGGGCCGGCGAGCGCGCCGCCGCTTCTATAGCGAGCTCTACGCGTACGCCGACAAGCCGCGGACGCACAAGCTGCTCCTCGGACTGCGCGACGACGTCCAGCGCTACCACGTCATGAAGAACAGCGAGCGAGCGCTGCACGATCACGCCGAGCTCCGAGAGTGCATCCGGGTCAAGGATGCCGACCGTGCCGGGCAGGTCCACAGCGAGCACCTCCGACGCGCCTGCGCCGATCTCGTCGACGCACTCGAGCGTGAAGGAGCGGCATGAAGACCGAACGGGTCGGGTTCTTTAGCGGCGGCGCACGGCTGAGCGGGTTCCTGCACCGGCCGGATGCTCCGGGCACGGCGCGATCGCCGTTCATCGTCCAGGGCCCCGGGTGGCTCGGCCTCGCGGACGCGAAGCTCTACCAGCCGTACCACGAAGCGTTCACGAGCGCGGGCTTCGCGGTGCTCATCTTCGACTACCGCGGATTCGGTGAGAGCGAAGGCGACCGCGGCACCCTCTCGCCGGCCTGGCAGCTCGAGGACTGGCGCAGCGCGCTCTCATACATGCGGTCCCGCGACGACATGGATCCGACTCGAGCCGCGATCTTCGGGAGCGGCGGCACCGGTGGCGGCAACGCCATCCTGGTGGCCGCGTACGAGCCCGACGTGCGCGCCACGATCAGCCAGGTGCCGGTGGCCGATGGCCGTGACTGGCTGCACCGCATGCGGCAGGAACATGAGTGGATCGCGTTCCTCGCGAGCGTCGAGGCCGATCGTCGCGCGCGCGCCGCTAGCGGGACGGGCACGATCGTGCATCCCCGCGAAGGGATCATGGTCGAGACGCCCGAGCGGCGCGCGAGCGCCGTGAAGGCGGACGTCGACTCACGCATTCCGAGCGCCGTGCCGCTCAGTGTCGCGACCGGCATCCTCGAGTACCGGCCGCTGGACGTCGCGGCGAAGGTCCGGGGATTGATGGTCATCGGGGTGGCCGACGACGCCGTGACGCCGACCGACCATGCCGAGCAGCTCTACGACGCGGCACGCGCCCCGAAGCGCCTGGTGCTGCAGCGCAACACCACGCATTACGCCGCATACAAGCAGTACGCGGGCCAGGTCATCCCGATGATGGTCGAGTGGCTTCGTGCCCTCGTGCTGCGGGAGGACGACATCGAGATCCGCCAAGGGACCGCACAGGAGGAGACCGTGACATTCATCGGAGGGTCGGCCACAGCATGACGAACGACATCGTGATCCGCGGCGCGACGGTGGTATTCGAGGACGGCGTGCGCCGCGCGGACCTGTCCATCAGCGGTGGAAAGTTCGCCGCGATCGACGAGGCCGGCAAGGCGCCAAGGGGAACGCGCGAGATCAAGGCGGAGGACCTGGTCGCGCTTCCCGGTCTCATCGACATGCACTCGCACCATCGCGAGCCCGGTTTCACCCACAAGGAGGACCTCGCGCATATGGGCGCGCAGTGCGCCGCCGGTGGTGTGACCGTGTCGGTCGCGATGCCGAACGTGAGCCCGGCGCCGACCAACCTCGCGGACCTCGACGGCATGATCGAGATCTACAAGCAGCGCGCCCAGACCGACTGGAATGTCAACGCGTCCGGCGTGCAGCTGGACGAGATCCCGAAGATGGCCGCGCGCGGCATCCTCGCGTTCAAGATCTTCATGGTGGTCGACACCGGCCGCTCATACCCGCATATGCCGGGCATCGGCCTCCACGAGCACGGCGAGCTGTACCAGCGCATGAAGGCGGTCAAGGCCACCGGGCTTCCGCTGATGATCCATCCGCACGACCAGTCCCTTATGGACGCGATCGAGAAGGAGTACTGGGCCCGGGGCGAGCGAGACTTCCGCGCATACGCGAAGGCCTACGCCCACGACGACGGCGTCATCTGGGACAGCGCCGTGGCGACGCTGCTCCGCCTCCAGGAGGCGACCGGCGTCCGGCTGCACCTTCTGCACACACAGACGAAGCGTGTGGTCGAGATGCTCCGCGCGGCCAAGGCCGCGGGCCACGCCGTCTCGTCCGAGGTCAACCCGTGGTGCTTCTGGCTCGACAACGACTGGGCCAACATCGAGCGGCTCGGCTCGTACGCGCTTTCCTACTACGTCGCGCCGCATCACTCGGCGGCCGTGTACGAGGGCTTCAAGGACGGGACCGTCGACATCATGGCGACCGACCACGCGCCACACCTCCGCGAGGAGAAGGAGCCCGGCTGGACCGACGGCTGGAAGGCGCACACCGGGACACCCTCGGAGCAGTACTACCTCTCGCTCCTCCTGACCGATGTCGCGGCGGGCAAGCTCACCTGGGAGCGCGTTGCCGACGCGACCGCGACGCGGCCGGCGAAGCTCTTCGGCCTGTACCCCAAAAAGGGCGCGATCCGGGTCGGCGCGGACGCCGACGTCGTCCTGGTCGATCCAAAGAAGCACAAGACCATCACCGATGAGGACGTGCTCAGCAAGTGCGGCTGGACCCCGTACGCCGGCATGAAGGTGCAGGGCGTGCCGGTGTTCACGTTCCTCCGCGGCGAGGCGATCCTCGATGACGGCACGCTCAATCTGAAGGACGGCTTCGGAAAGCAGGCGGTGCGCGCATGATCAAGCTCGGCTACAAGGCTTCGGCGGAGCAGTTCGCGCCACGCGCGCTCCTCGACTTCTCGATCGCGGCCGAGGCCAAGGGCTTCGACAGCGTCGTGGTGAGCGATCACTTCCAGCCGTGGCGCCACACCGATGGCCACGCGCCGTTCTCGTTCGCCTGGCTCGCCGCCCTCGGCGAGCACACGAAACGCGTGACACTCGGCACGAGCGTCGTGACGCCGACCTTCCGCTACAACCCGGCTGTCGTCGCCCAGGCGATGGCGACCCTTGCAGCGCTGAGTCCCGATCGGGTCATGCTCGGTGTCGGGACCGGCGAGTCGCTCAACGAGGTACCGGTGCTCGGCATCGAGTGGCCCGACTTCAAGGAGCGCTTCGGCAGGCTCAAGGAAGCGATCGAGATCATGCGCAAGCTCTGGACCGAGGAGCGCGTCACGTTCGACGGCGAGTACTTCCACCTGCGCAACGCGACCGTCTACGACCGCCCGGAGCGTCCGATCCCCCTCTTCGTCGCCGCGTCCGGCGAATCCGCAGCCCGCCTCGCGGGCCGGGTCGCCGACGGCTTCATCTGCACGAGCGGCAAAGGCGCGGACCTCTACACCGGGACACTCCTGCCTGCGGTCGCGGAGGCCGCCGCGAAGGCGAAACGCGATGGGGCGAAGATCGAAAAGATGATCGAGATGAAAGTCTCGTTCGACACCGACAAGCAACGTGCGCTCGAGGACACCCGCCACTGGGCGGCACTCGCGCTGCCGGCCGAGGACAAGCACGGTGTCGACGATCCGCTGGAGATGGAGCGGCGCTCGGCTGCGCTGCCGATCGAAAAGATCGCCAGCCGGTGGCTCGTCTCGAGCGATCCCGAAGAGCACGTTGAACAGATCGCGACCTACGTGGGGTACGGGTTCGACCACCTCGTCTTCCACGCGCCCGGTCCCGACCAACTGCGGTTCCTCGAGCTGTACGGCACGGAGATCCTCCCGCGGCTCCGGAAGCGGTTCGCCTGAGCGGGCGACCCGCGATCCGCGTGTTCGCGACGGCCGACGAGCTCGCGCGCGCGGCGGCCGGCGAGATCGCTGCCGCGATCCGCGGGAGCGACGCGCTCCGCTTCGCGCTCACCGGTGGCACGACGCCACGCGCCTGCTACGCGTATCTCGCCGGCCTGCAGCTCCCCTGGGGCCGCGTCACCATCTTCTTCGGCGACGAGCGCTGCGTGCCGCCATTCGACGCCGACAGCAACTTTGCGATGGCCCAGCAAGCCCTCCTGCAACACGCGGCGCCGGCATCGGTGCACCGGATCGCCGGCGAGCTCGGACCAAAGGATGCGGCGGCACGGTACGAGCCGCTCGTCGCCGCGGCGCCCCTCGACCTCGTGCTCCTGGGTATCGGACCTGACGGGCACACCGCCTCGCTGTTCCCTCACGATCCCGCGCTCTCCGCGACGACCCACGTCGCGCCGGTGTTCGGTTCACCGAAGCCTCCACCGGAGCGTGTCACCCTCACCCTCCGGACCCTTCGCGAAGCGCGGCGCGTGATCATGCTCGTATCCGGGAAGGACAAGGCCGACGCGGTCCGGCGCGCCCTCGCCGGCGAGGGCCCCGCCGGGATGATCCCCGGGGCTGAATGGCTCTTGACCCGCGACGCCGCTCCGGAGAGAGAGGGGTCCTAGCGCTTCGGTCCGCTCCACCGCTCGAAGAGCTCGTGCTCGATGCCGAGCTGGTCGAGGGCCTTCCCCACGCTGTGGTCGACGATGTCCTCGACGGTCTTGGGTAGGACGTAGAACCCCGGAACCGGCGGCAGGATCACAGCACCGTACAGCGCGAGCTCGTGCATCGACTTGAGGTGACCCGCGTGCAGCGGTGTTTCCCGGACCATGAGCACGAGCGGTCGCCGCTCCTTCAGATGCACGTCCGCGGCGCGGACGATGAGATTGTCATTGAGCGAGTGCGCGATCGAGCTCATCGTCCGGATGCTGCATGGCACGACGAGCATCCCGCTCGTCTGGAACGTCCCGCTCGCCGGGCCTGCGGCGAGGTCGTTCTCCTCGTACAGGACGTCCGCCAGCTTCGCGACGTCGGCGACGCTCCGATCGGTCTCGTACTCGATCGTCGCCCGCGCGCCCTTCGAAATGATCGCGTGCACCGCGATGCCCGGGGTCGCGCTGAGCACCTCGAGCGCGCGAACACCGTAGATCGCACCGGAGGCGCCAGAGAGCGCGACGACGATCCGGCGGGTCACGGTCTGGGGCACCGCTTCACCGGTCCGTGCCGGGCGTTGGCGGTGCATCGTCTGGATGAGCAGGCGGTACGCAGGGAGAGTGGCTGCGAGCAGATCGTTCCCCGCCGTGTCCGCGCGACATGGAATTCTTCGCGACTTCGCACTCCGACTCGAGGCGGTCGCCGCTACTGAGCACGCCGGCGAAGATCGCCTTTTCGATCTGGGACACGATCTCACCCGAAACGCCGGCCTGCCGGACCGGCGTGAACGCCATTGCCATGTCCTTGTGCCTCCCTGCGAGCTTGTTTGGCGCAAAGGTATAGCAATCGGACACCCGAACGGGCGCCATTCGCGACACGCCGCGATCACGTGAGAACGCGTGGAGGGAACTTGACCCAGCGATACGGTTCGGACCTGGTCGTCGACCTGCTCCATGGGCTTCGGCATCGACTACGCGGCGCTGAACCTCCCGCCGAGACCGACGACCGCCATGACGCGACATGCGAGCGCGACGAACGACCGGTTCCCGGTCTCGCGCGGCCGTGCGCTCAGGTCGGATACCCCTCGGGCGACTCGTCCGACGTAACAGGCCCGATGTTGGCGTAGCGGCGGCGGAACCGGAGCAGGGCGTCGACCTTTGACGGGTCGACGTGGTGGGCAACGAGCTCTCCCGTGAACAGCAGGTGGTCGCCGGTCTCCTGTGTATCGCGGACGCGGCACCAGAGCACCGCGATGCAGCCCTGCACGCCCGGCGCACCGCCCGCCCCATCCGGCGCTTCGAGCGGCGTGATCCGGAGCGTCGTGAACTTGTCCGGGCCCTCGGCGGATCTCCCGGCGCGCTCGGCGATGACCTGCTGCGAGCTGTGCAGGAACGACACGCTAAAGGCGCCGCTCCGCTGGATCAGCTTGCAGGTGCGGCTTCCGGGGTGCTCCGCGATGGCGAGCATCGGCGGGACGAATGACACATACATCGCGGTGCCCGTCGCGCACGAACGCTCATGACCGTCGGCGGCGCCGATGATGGCCACCCCATGCGGGATGCGGGACAGCGCGTCACGCGCGATCGCATAGCGATCGCCGGAGTCGGGCGGCACGCGGCGAGGCTAGCACGAATGGTCGAATGGTCTAACAGTTCCGCCGTCGCGTCGGCGACACGCGACGGGAGGAGTCGGCACGCTGCGGTCATGCACAAGCTGCTCAACGTGACCGATCAGGACGCGCTGTGGCAGACACGACGACGACGTGACCCGGATCTTCCCGATCCACCCCGAGGTCGCGCCGCGGGCGTGGACCGAGAGCCGCGATGAGCTCGCAGACGAACGCGGACCTGAAGGGTCTCGAAGTGCTAGGTGATCGACGCCTCATTCGTGAACAACGCGCAGGACCGGAAGCTCGGCGGCTAGACGCGCACGGCCTTCAATGTCGTGCTTGCGAACAGCTCCTCAGGTTTCAGCTGGGCGTGCGCGACGCCCTGCTCGAACGCGAAGCGCAGGAAGGCCTCGAGGGTCGTGCGGTTCGGCTCGACCCCGTAGGCCCAGTAGTCGGCGCCGTGATGGGTCTGGGCATCCTCGGCGTACGTTGTGATCCACGGGACCGGGAATCGCGGCGCGGCAGGATCGACCGCCCGCCTCAGGCTCCGGGCCTTCGCGGCGTCGAAAGCGCTGAACAGGTTCATCGCGACCCATGGGTGCGCGTCGAGCGTCTCGCGGGTGATCGCGACCGTGTGCATGATCGGGAAGATGCCCGTCTCGTCCCAGTAACGCTCCTCGACCGAACGGGGATCGCGCAGGAGCCGCCGGACACGAGGGTCGCGCGCGACGAAGCTCGCCGGCGGCTGGGCGGTCATGATCGCGTCGACGCCGCCGGAGAGCAACATGTCGTTGAGCGATGTCTCCGGCCGCGCGGTGACACGTATGCCCGGAGGTAGCTTGAGCGCGACCTTCTCCCTGCGGCCCGGCTCGTCCACGCCGGCCTGCTGCCAGTCGATGGACGCGAGATCGACACCGCAGTCGTGCGCAAGCCAGCCGCGGCAGTAGATCGCGGCCGTCTGGGCCCATTCGGGGAGCCCGAGGCGCTTCCCGGCGAGCTCGCGCGGATCCTCCAGCGGGCTGTCGGTGCGTACGTAGATCGCCGACTGGCGGAAGATCCGTGACGGGAAGACGGGGATCGCGATCATCGAGTTGTCGCCCTGCGACCGCAGCGCCACGTACTTGCCGAGTCCGAACTCGCTGATGTCCCACTCGCGCGCCGCGGTGAATCGGGCGAAGATCTCGGGGATCGTGAGATCGAGGCAGGTCAGCGCGACGCCCTCGACGCGGACTTTGCCGCTCGTCAGGTCACGTACGTGGTCGTAGTCGCTGATCGCAAGGGTGAGCGCGAGCTCGTTCATGGCAGGGTCAGGCCCCCGCCGTGCGGTCGTCGATGTGCCACGGCGTCAGGCGTTTGAGCGTCCACCCCGTGAGCGCGTGGATGAGCACGCCGACCAGCATGATGGCGAAGATCGGTACGAGCATGTCGGCGGTCCGGAACGTGGCGGCGGCCGTCAGGATGAGGCCGCCCAGGCCGGTGATCGCACCGGTCATCTGCGCGACCACCACGCCGACCCACGCGGCCGAGAGGGCGATGCGCAGACCAGCGAACACGAAGGGCAGCGATGCCGGCACCACGATCGTGCGCATGATCTGCATCTCCGAAGCGCAGAACGCACGGCCGCCGTCGATGAGATCCGGTTCGACGTTCCGGGCGCCCGCTGCGGCGTTGATGAGGATCGGCAGCAGCGTCGACTCGAACACGAGCGCGACCTGGAACTGGATGCTGAAGCCGAACCACAGGATGAAGAGAGGCACCAGCGCAACGCTCGGGATCACGTAGAAGAACGTGATGTACGGATCGAGGACGAACTCGAGCGAACGGAAGCGGCCAATGAGCAGGCCGACCGGGATGCCCACGACCAGGCCGAGCAGCGTCCCGAGCGCGAACGCGGTCAGGCTCTCGACGAGCGGACCCCAGAGCGCGTTCTCGCCGGAGAGGTGTCGCAGGATCGCCGCGGCCACTTCGCTCGGCGGTGCGAACAGCGCGCGGTCGAGGGGCCTCGCGAGCATCTCCCAGCCGCCAATGATCACGACGAACGTGAGCAGGCGGATGGCCCACACCACCGCGCGCCGGTCGAGCGGCCCGCGTTTCACGTCGCGGAGCGGCCGCGACAGCGGTGCCGTGACGATGGCCGTGCCGCTCACCTCGCCCGCCCCAGCTCGGTCCACGGCGCCGCCCACCCCTGGAACCAGCGCAGCGCGCCGGTCATGAGAAGGCCGAAGATGCCGACGGCGATGATGCCGACGAAGAGCTGATCGACCAGGAAGAACGTCCCGTAGTCGACGAGCTTGCGACCGATGCCGGTGAGCGAGGCGCCCATCTCGGCGACGATGACGCCACCGAGGGCTCGGGCGATGCCCAGGCGGAGTCCGGTGAACACGAACGGCAGCGAGCTTGGCAGGATGATCGTCAGCAGGCGCTGGCGGCTGCTCGCGACGAAGACACGGCCGACCTCCAGGAGGGCCTGGTCAACATTGCGCGTTCCGGCGTACGTGTTGACGATCATCGGGAAGATCGCCGAGAGCACGACGATCGCCACACGGAGCTTGAAGTCGAGCCCGAACCAGAGCACGAGCAGGGGGATGAGGGCGATCCGTGGCGTGACGTAGAGCGCGTTCACGTAGGGGGCGAGGATGATGTCCACGAGGCGGATGCGTCCCATCGCCACCCCGATGACGAGCGCCAGCGGGATCGCGATGGCGAGGCCTGCGCCGAAACCGATGAGCGTCGAAGCGAATGCCGGGATGATGTCCCGGAAGAAGATCCGTGAAGCCGCAACCGCGATCTCGCTCGGGTACGACGCGAACAGGGGCTGCCTTCGGCCGAGTAGCTCCCACACGGCGAGCACGACCGCGAGAGAGAGTATCGCGATGCGCTCGCGCCGGCCAAGCGCGAGGCGACGGTGCCGGTCTGGTCTCACCGCGGCACCGTCGCCTAGCCCGAGCTCAACGCGCTATTTCTTGCCATTCCGGGCAAGGTAATTGTTCATGTACGTCTGGTCGACCCAGAGGTCGGTCGTCGGGATCCTTCCGGTGAGGACGCCGAGCTGTGCGGCGTAGCCGACGTAGGTCTCGACCGACGGGATGTCGATGCCGCCGTTCACCGGCCAGAAGTTCACAGCCTTGAAGTAGTCCCAGGCCGGCCCGATGCCGTCAGGGTTCGCGTCGGGGACCCAGGTCTTCGCGAAGGCGACGAACTGGTCCTTGTTGCCTGCGGCCCAGCGCATCGCGTCGATGTATCCGTCGACGACCAGCTGCGCAAGCTTCGGGTTCGCCTTCAGCCAATTTCCCGTCGTGATCATGCCCGTGACGGGATAATTGCCGACGGTCTTGCCGCAGTCGCTGAGGATCTTCAGCGCGCCGTTGCTCTTCGCCACGGCGGCGTTCGCGTCGGAGATGTGCGCCGCGCCGAAGTCGATCTGACCGGCGAGCAGCGCCGCGACCCGGGCACTCGTGCCGCCGATCCGGACGATCTTCAGCGAGCTGTAGTCGAAGCCCTGATTGTTGAGGCAGAGGTGCATGACGAGCTCGCTCGCGTCACCCGGCGCGCTGATGCCCTGGGTCTTGCCCTTGAGGTCCGCGATCGATGCGATCGAGGACTTTGCGACCATCTGGTAGTCGCTGGCGTAGGTGTCCGCGGCGATGATGCGGACATCCGTGCTCGACTGCTTCACCAGGTTCACGACATCGGTGAGCGACATCGCGACGGCCATGTCGTCGGCGTTCGAGACGACGGCCCGGAGCGAGACGTCGGTGGCCGAGGTGAAGTCGAACTTCACGGTCACGCCGTACTTGTCGAGCATGGTCTTCGCCCAGTAGCCGACCGCCGCATCATCGACCGCGGTGCCCGCACTCTTCGCGACCTTGATGGTCGTTCCCTTGAAGGCGGTCGCCGGGTCGGCCGAGGCCGATCCGCCCGCCGATGCCGATGGGGCATTTCCGCCGGTCGTGGTGCATGCAGCGAGCAGGCCGGCGATGACCGCGATCGCGAGGACCCTCTTGAATGGCATTTGGACCCCTCCCAACGCACCCATCCCGCCGCGCCTTCTCACGCGGCGAGCGAAGCTCTTCCGCTCCAGTGCCTGTGGTAGCACAAATTTTGTTTCAGTCAACGCATGTCTTTGCAGAATATCTTGCCGGATCAGGAGACCGCGAGCTCCGCGCGGACCAGTTGCTGGTCGAGAAGGGTCCAGATCTCTTCGCGGATCCGGGCGTATTCGGGCTCGGCGCGGAAGTTGTAGTCGGCCCGCGGCTTCCGCAAGGTCACCGGGAACTCGGCAATGATCCGGCCGGGCTTGACACCCATGACCACGATCCGGTCGGAGAGGTAGACCGCTTCGTCGATCGAGTGCGTCACGAAGAGGACCGTGAGGTCGCGCTCGGCGCAGAGGCGCTGAAGCTGACCCTGGAGGTGCTCGCGCGTGAGCGCGTCGAGCGACCCGAACGGTTCGTCCATAAGCAAGAGCTTGGGCGCGATCGCGAGCGCCCGTGCGATGCCGACCCGCTGGCGCTGACCGCCCGACATTTGACCCGGGTAGTGATTGGCATGCGTCTCGAGGCCGACGCCCGCAAGGTGGCTGCGCGCGACGTCGAGCCGCTTCTCCTTCGGTACGCCCTGGATCTCGAGGCCGTAGGCGACGTTCGCGAGAGCGGTCCTCCACGGCAGCAGGTTGAAATGCTGGAACACGACGGCCTTGTCACGGGACGGGCCGACGCTCGGTTTCCCGTCGACGAAGATCCGGCCGCTCGTCGGTTGGAGCAGACCCGCGACCATCCGAAGGACGGTCGTCTTGCCGCAGCCCGACGGGCCGATGAGCGTCACGAACTCGCCGCGCTTCACGTCGAGCCGGAAGCGCTCGACCACCGGCTCGGTCCGGCGGGGGAAGGTCTTTTCGAGGTCCTCGATCGTCAGCACGCGCCTGCACTCCTCATCCCGGTCGGAGCCGTGCCGGTTGACGCCTCACGTTCCGCAACCATACCCTGTCTGCAATCTACGTTGCCAGCCGCACGAGAGGAAGAGGGTCCAGTGGAGTTCAGTCTCGCGGTCCAGAACAATCGGCTTGGAGCCTCCGCCGAGGGCATGGACGCGGCCGGGGAGGCTGCCACCCGGTTCGGCTTCAAGACCCTGTGGGTCGCCGACCATCTGCTCGTGTCACGCAAGGGCGGCCCGAAGGCCGACGCCTGGTACGCCCAGTACAACCTGCTCGAGCACGAGTGGATCCTCGAGGCGCTGTTGTCACTGATGTACATCGGGGCGCGCCACGAGAAGGTCCTGCTCGGCCTCGGCGTCATCGTTCCGGCCATGCGCGACGCCCCGGCACTTGCGAAGGAGATCGCCTCGCTCGACACGCTGAGCGGCGGGCGCGTCGTCGCCGGCGTCGGGGTCGGGGACGAGGAGGACTACCTCGAGTACCAGAACCTCGGGAAGGAGGATCGCTTCATGGTTCGCGGTGCTTACCTGAACGAGACGATCGCCCTGTGGCGGCACCTCTGGTCCGGCAGCACCGAGCCATTCACAGGCAAGTTCCACCAGCTCACCGACTTCACGTTCCAGCCGCCTCCGCCGCAGGGCGGCGCCCTCCCGATCTTCGCGAGCGGCCGCAGCGATCGCGCGCTCGCGCGCGTCGGCACGAACCTGGACGGCTACCTGGGCTCGCGCTGGTCGCCTGGGCAGTTCCAGGACAAGTGGCCCGCTGCGATCGAGCGCGCTCGCGCGAACGGACGGCCGAAGCCGTACCTCGCGATGCGCGTTCGTATCCGGATCGGCGAAGAGCCAGACGAGATCTGGAGCCTGTGCGGACGCGCGGAGAGCATCGTATCCGGGCTTCTCGACTACGAGGCCGCGGGCGCCAACGAGGTCGTCCTCGTGTTCGATGCTGTACGCCCCGAGGATGTGCGCCGCGACACCGAGCGGTTCGCGCGCGACGTGCTCGAGCCGTACCGGGAGCGTTCGGCGCTGCAGCGCGTCTAGCGGCCGTGGACATCGGTGTCGCGATCCCCAATCACCGAGCGGGTGCATCGATCCAAGGCCTCACGGCCGCTGCCGACGCGGCGGTCCGGCACGGCTGGCGGTCGCTTTGGGCCGTCGACCACCTCGTCGTCTCGCGCAGCGAGGCGGTTGACTACGGCTGGACGCTCGAGCCGCTCGTGTCGCTGGCCTACCTCGGCGCGCTCTACCCCACCCTCCGTATCGCGACGGGCGTGCTCGTGCCGGCCATGCGGGATGCGGTACATCTGGCGAAGGAGCTTGCGACGCTCGACAACATCCTCGGTGCCGACCGTCTGATCGTGGGCGTTGGCGTCGGCGATGCGGAGGACGAGATCGAGTACGCGAACCTCGGGAAGGCCGATCGCTTCCATACCCGCGGGGCGTACCTGGACGAGGCGATCGCGCTGTGGCGGCATCTGTGGTCGGGCACGGCCGAACCATTCGCCGGGCGCTTCAACACGCTCGCCGACTTCACGTTCGCGCCCCTGCCGATCCGGAAGGACAAGCTGCTCGTGATCTCCGGTGGCCGCTCGGATCGCGCGCTCACCCGCGTGGGCCGGCTCACCGACGGCTTCTATTCGAGCCGCTGGGGTCCGACCGAGCTGCGCGAGCGTTGGCCCGGCATGCTCGCCACCGCCGCAACGAATGGGCGGCCCCGTCCGTTCCTCGCGGCGCGCGTGCGCGTGCGGTTCGATGTCGATCCGAGCAGCACGACCGTGTACGCGGTTTGCGGCACGCCCGAGCAGATGGTCGCCGAGCTCCTCGCCTTCGCTGAGGTCGGCGTCGATGAGTTCGTGACCGTGCTCGACGCGGTGCTGCCGGCTGACGTCACGCGGCTCGCCGATCGCTTCGAGCGCGACGTCGTTCGGCCGTTCCGCGCGGCGCTAGGGGGCGCGCGGCCGTCTAGCCCGCCGGACTGAAGCGCGGGATCGAGATGTCCGTGTCGGGTACGGGCTCGAACACGACGCGCACCGCCATCCCGACACAGACCTGCTCGTTGGGGACGCCGATCACGTTGCTGAACATGCGCGGCCCTTCGTCGAGCTGGATGAGCGCCACGTTGTACGGCACGCGCGACGCCCATGCCGGGTTGTACGCACGGTCGAACACAACGAACGACAGCACGCTGCCCCGGCCCGAGAGCGCGGTCCACGCGAACTCCGCTGAGAGGCACCGCGGGCACACGGGAGCGACCGGGTAGCGCACGTGTCCGCACGAGGCGCACCGCTGCATCGCGAGCGTGCCTGCACGAGCCGCTTCCCAGAAGCCTCGGTTCTCGGCGGTTATGACCGGCAGGACCTGCTCGACCTCGTCCATCAGCGGCCGAGCACCAGCGTGCTTGCGGTGTTGAGCGTCATGCCGCGGCCGGTCACCAGGCAGAGCTCGGCATCCGCGATCTGCCGCTCGCCCGCCTCGCGACGGATCTGCCGCACACCCTCGGAGATGTGCAGCCAGCCCTGCATGTACGACTCGGAGAGGTTGCCGCCCGCGGTATTGATGGGGAGGTCGCCGCGCAGGCCGATCCGCTCGCCACCCTCGACGAACGGACCGGACTCACCGGTCTTGCAGAAGCCGGCGTGCTCGAGCCAGAAGAGCACCGCGATGGTGAAGTTGTCGTACAGCTGCGCGACGTCGATGTCCTTTGGAGACACGCCGGCCATCCGGTACGCACGCGACACGCAGTCGGCCTGGTGCGGGAGGTACCACCAGTCCTCGCGACCCATGTTCTGCGTCGTGTGCCCTTGGCCCATACCCCAGATGATCGCGGGATGGTGCGGACCGGCCGCAGCACGCTCCGGCGAGGTCACGATGAGCGCGACGCCGCCATCGGTGATGAGGCAGCAGTCGTACAAGCGCAGCGGGTCCACGATGAGGCGTGATGCCTGGTGATCCGCGATCGTCATCGGCTCGCGCATCACCGCCGCGGGATTCAGCTGCGCGTTCCGGCGCCCGTTCACTGCGACCCATCCGAGCTGCTCGCTCGTCGTCCCGTAGAGCGACATGTGGCGGCGAGCCCCGATGGCACTGTTCGCGGCGTTGCCGAACATGCCCCAGATGCCCCATGAGTCGGTGCCGCCCGCCGCCGAGTCGAACTTTGACCCCGCCGTCCGCGCGGCGTCACCGAAGACACAGGCGACCACGTTCGCCATCCCGGTCGAGACCGCCATCGCCGCCTGCTGCACGAGCACGCCCGCGGTGGCCCCGCCCATCGACATCGACCCGGTGAAGCTCGGGTCGATGCCGAGGCGCTCGCCGAGCGCCAGGTAGTGCTTCGCACCTTCCGGCGACGACGTGCCGGGCATCGTCAGAAGACCGTCCACCTCGTCCTTGCGGATCCCGGCGTCGGCGAGCGCGTTCTTGAATGCCTCGGTCCCGAGCGAGAGCGCTGTCTCGCCGGGCAGCTTTCCCTGCCGGCTCTGCCCGATGCCGGCGATCGCCGCCTTCCGCCACGCCATCGCGTTATCGACCCTTGAACACGGGCGGCCGGCCCTCGCGGAAGGCCAGCCGGCCTTCGGCGCGATCGTCGGTCTTCGCCAATGCCGACCAGAGCGATCGCTCGAGCTCGAGGCCGGTGGAAAGCGGCTGATCCTCGGCCGCCCGGGCAGCGCGTTTGGCGGCCTGCAGCGATAGCGGCGCATTCGAAGCGATGCGCGTCGCGAGCGCCTCCGCGAGCGGGTTAAGCGCATCCGGCGGGACCACATCCGAGACGATCCCCCACTCGAGCGCGGTGGCGGCGTCGATGGGCTGCCCGGTCAGCAGCATCCGGAGCGCGCGTGCCGGAGTGGTCGCACGAGCGAGGCGCTGTGTCCCGCCACTTCCGGGGAGGCTGCCGATCGAGACCTCCGGAAGTGAGAACGTCGCCGTGGAGGACGCGATGCGCAGGTCCGCGGCGAGCGCGAGCTCGAAGCCGCCGCCGGCCGCGGGTCCGTTGATCACGGCGAGAACCGGCTTCATCGCGCGATCGAGCGGTGCAGTGAGCCGGTCGGGCACGCCGCCATCGGTCGCCGCGGGCTCCTTGAGGTCGACGCCGGCGCTGAAGGCCGTGCCGGCACCGGTGAGCACGATGACGCGGACGAGATCGTCGCGCTCGGCGGAAGCGACCGCGTCAGCGAGGAGCACACGCGTCGCGCGATCGATCGCGTTCCGTTTCTCGGGACGCTGCAGCGTGATCCACGCGACACCGGCGTGGACCCTGTACCCGATGGCCTTCGTCTCCGTGCCGTCCATCAATAGAAGACTTGCTCTGCGACCAGCCGGTCGTACTCGGCGCGTTGCATCCCGAGCAGCTCCGCGGCGAGCTCCCAGGTGTGCTCCCCGAGGAGTGGGGCCGCGCGAAGCTCAGGCTGCGGCCGGCCGACGACGCGGAACGGGAGGCCGTTCATGAGGATCGGGCCCATCGCCGCGTGCTCCGACCGGTGCCAGTAGCCTCGCGCCGACAAATGCGCGTCGTTCACGAGATCCTCGGTGGTGCTGACGGCGGCAGCGGGCACACGCCACTTTTGTAGCTCGCGCATGAGCTCGTTACGGTCCCGTTGCCGCGTCTCGCCGGCAACGACGGCTTCGAGCCGGTCCTCGTGTGCCTTGCGCCCGCCGAATGTCGCGAACACAGGATCCGCGCTCCACACCGGTACGCCGAACACGTCTACGAGCGACCGCCACTCCTCGTCTGAACGCACCGAGATCGCGCACCACTGGTCGGAACCCTTGCACGGAAACACGCCATGCGGCGCTGCATCGGCGACACGGTTACCGCGGCGCACGAACGGCGGCCCGCCAATCGCCGCCTCGATGAGCTCCGGGCCGAGCACGTTCACGGTCGACTCGAGCTGGGCCACCTCGATCGATTGTCCCTTGCCGCTGCGCGCGCGCTCGTACAGCGCCGCGAGCACGGCGACCACGCCGTGACCCGGGTTGGGGACGTGATCGGGGTAGTGCGTGCCGGTACCGACCGGCGCGCGATCAGGCAGGCCCGATCGTTCGACGAGACCGCTCAGCGCAGCGATCGTCGATCCGAAGCCGACGTACTCCTTGTGCGGGCCGGTGAGACCCTGCATCGGCATCGTCAGGTACACGACGGACGGGTTCTCGCGGCGGATGTCGTCGTATGACAGTCCCCACCGCTCCATGATCCCGGGACGGAAGTTGCTCGTGACTACCGAGCACTGCGCCGCGAGACGCTGCGCGATGAGGCGCGCAGTCGGATGCGACATGTTGAGCGCGAAGCTCTTCTTGTTCGAGTTGCGTGAGGCGAAGTACCCCGACGCCTCGAGCGGGTCGACGTTGGGCTTGAACGGTGGCGCGACACGCAGGTTGTCAGGACGGGCGCGTGATTCGATCTTGATGACGAGAGCACCATGATCGGCCAGCATCTTCGTCACGAACGCGCCGGCTCCGATCCAGCAATAGTCGAGAACGCGGAGCCCCGCGAGCGGCACAGTCGACGTCATAGCGGCCGCACGGGCAATGGCTCCGGCGGCGCGTCCGGCAACACGTCGGCGGTGTGCTGGCCGGGCCGTGGCGCCGGTGAGCGCAACGACCAGGGCGTGCGCGAGAACCGGTAGGGCGCTCCGGGGTAGACGACCTCGCGAGCGAGCTCGTCATGGCGGAGCGGGACGAAGAAGTCGCGGGCCACGAGCTGCGGGTCCACGAGCACCTCGTCCATCCGGTTCACCGGCGACAGCGCGATGCCCCGCACCTGCGCATCGCGGTAGAGCTCGGCCTTCGTGCGCGCTCCGGCGAATCGAGCGAAGACGGCGCCGAAGGTCTCGATCGACGCAGGCTTCTGACGGTGCAGGAAGCTGTTCCACTCGTCGCGCACGAGCTCCTCGGCACCGGGAATGTCCTCGTCGTTGAGCCATTGCACGAGTGCGCTCCAGGCCTTCGCCGTCCCGACGCGGCCCGCGATCATGCTTACGTAGCCATCGGCGCAGCGGTAGACGCCGCTGCCAGCCTCACGCGGACGATCTCCGACCCGCCGCCGCACCGTGCCGCGGAGGTCGAGCTCCGGGATCGCGTCCTCGAGCGCCGCCGCGATGCACTCCTGCGCCGAGACGTCGATCCAGCAGCCCCGGCCGGTGGCTTGACGCTCGAGGAGCGCGATCAGCAACGCGGTCGCCGCCGCGAGCGACGCGGCATACGTCGACTGCATGCCGTCGACCGCGACGGGCGCCGTGTCCGGATATCCGCCGAGAGACAGGAGGCCGCCGGCGGCGAGCGTGATGAGGTCGTCCGCGAGGTACCCCGCCTTCGGGCCGTCCTGGCCGAACGGTGTCACCGACACCAGGATGAGCTCCGGCCGCAGCTCGGCGAGGTGGTCGTAGCCGAGACCGCGCGCGGCCATGGAGCCGGGCGCACCTGTCTCGACGATCACGTCAATGTCGCGGATGAGCGTCTCGAACGCGGCGCGTCCGCGTGCGGTGTCGAGGTCGAGCGCGACGGCGCGCTTGTTCGTGTTGTCGAACCAGTAGCGCGCGCTCGCGCGCGCCGCGGCGCCGATCCGCGGCTCCGTTTCCGCGAGCGGGTCGCGTTCCGGCGCGACCCGGATCACGTCCGCGCCGAGGTCGGCCAGCAGCTTCGTGGTGTAGGCGGCAGAGACGTCTGCGAGGTCAAGCGCGCGGACGCCAGCAAGCGGACCTGCCGGCTGCCTCTCGCCGGTCGTCTCAGTCATCGCCCTTGAGGACGAACTGATCCCATTCGTTCATGAGCCTCGTCACCTTGCCGTAGCGCTCGATCGCGTCCGCCTTGCGCGCCACCGTCACCCCGTTGAGCAGTGCGTTGGCGACGGCCATCGCACCGACGAGCGAGTTCTGCGTGCTGACACCGGACACGACGGTCGGGAGCACGATCTCGACAAGCTGACCTACGGGCGAGATCGGCGTGTCGGTCACCGCGACGATGTTCGCACCCGCCTTCTTCGCGAAGCGTGTGACGCGCAACGTGCTCGACGCGTACGGAGGGAACGTGAACACGAGAAGCACGTCATCCGGCCGCATCGCCTGCAACTGGCCGGCAGCCTCATGGCCGCCGCCGTCGAGGCCGATCGTCTCGCCACGGATGCGGTCCAGCGCCAGTGCCGCATAGAAGGCGACCGCAAAGGACGGGCCGGCTCCCGCGACGAACACGCGGCGAGCTTTGCTGATGAGGTCCACGGCCCGCGTCAGGTCGCGAGCGTCCTGGCCACTGATCGTGCGGCGCAGATTGTCGAGATCATGGTCGAAGGACCGGCCGTGGATTGTGCCGGCGAGGTGGCTCGTCACCGTCGTCTCGCGGCCGTCCGCGACCGTGGCGGAGCGCATCTGCGTCCGAACGAGCGCGCGCACCCGCTCCTGCAGATCCTGATAGCCGTCCAGGCCGAGGCGGTAGGTGAACCGCACCACGGTCGACGGGCTCACCCCGAGCTTGCTCGCGAGCTTGTCGACGGTGGCGAACGCGACGAACTCCGGATCCTCGACGACCGCTTCGGCGATGCGCTTCTGCGACGACGTCAGCTCGTCATAGCGGCGGCGAAGGTCATCGACGACGTTCTGCGGCGTCTCGAGCGCGCGTGGCGCCGGCGCCTCACGTACCGGCGTCTTGGCGCGGGTGGCCATCAGGACTTCGCCTTGAGGCGCAGCAGGCTCTGGTTCGGGTAGCTCTCACCCCACTTGTCGGGGTACGCCCGATCGAGGCCCTTGGTGAAGTAGGTCGGGATCGACGGATCGATCGGCACGTCGAGGATGTATGGCCGTTTGCTCTTGAATGCGCGGACGAGCGCGCCCCTGAAATCCTCGGCCTTCTCGACCCGCTCGCCGAGGGCGCCATACGAGCGAGCGAGCGCCGCGAAGTCCGGGTTATACGGCTCGCCATTCGGCAGCGAGAACTTCGTCCACGGGTGGACGCGCTTGTACGCGGCGAACGCTCCCTTTCGCTCGATGCCGAACTCGTTGTTGTTGAGGATCACCCACACCGCGGGCAACCCGTACTCGACCGCGGTCGCGACGATGCTCGAGGTCATGTTGAATGCGCCATCGCCCGTGAGCACGAGCGCCGGACGCGAGGGATCGGCGACGATGCCACCGAGCACGCCGGACGAGGCCCAGCTCATTTCGGCCATGCCCGGGTTGATCTGCCACGCGAGCGGCTCGTGGATCGTCATGTACGGCTCGGCATATTGGATGACGTCGCCCACGTCGATGTAGACGCGCCCATTACGGGGTAGTGCCTCCCCCGCTTCGTATGAGAGACGACCCGGATGGATCGGTGAGCCGGGCGCGGTGATGACCGGCTGGATCTCCTCGCGCCAGCGCTTCTTGGACTCGGTGATCTTCTGCACCCAGCCGGCCGTCGCAGGCTTCTTCTTCGTGGCCTCGGCGAGATCGTCGAGGAACGACTTCGCGTCGCTGAGCAGCCCGACCTCGACCGGGTAGTTGCGAGCGACCTCCGCCGGATCGAGGTCGACCTGGACGATCTTCGTCTTGGTGACGTCATAGATCGAGCCCTTGCGCCAGTTACCGGCGTGATTGTCGGAGAAGCGCGCACCGACCGCGATCACGAGATCGGCCTCGCGCGTGGCCTCCGCGGCGCACATCGTGCCCGACCGGCCTACCGGTCCGAGGCACAGCGGATCGTCCTCATCGAGGACACCCTTGCCGGTGAGCGTCGTGACGACCGGAACGTGAAGGTCCTTCGCGATCGCCGCGAGCGACTCGGCGGCGCCCTGCGACCGCGCGGTGCCGCCGCCGGCGAGGATCAGCGGGCGCTCGGCGCGCTCGAGCAGCAGCGCGGTCTGCTTCACCGCGGCGCCGTCGCCGCGGAGACGCGTGCTCACGCTGCGACGAGCCGAAGGCTCGATGTCACCCTCGACCTCGGCGAGCTGGATGTCGTACGGGATCTGCACGAACACCGGGCCGGGACGGCCGCTCGTAGCGACGCGAAGGGCCTGATTGAGGACGTCGATGATCGCGTCGGGCCGCACGACCATCCAGGCGCCCTTGCAGACCGGGCGGAAGACGCTGAGTGCATCCTCGTGGCCGTGGAAGAAGATCTCCTGCATCGTGGCCTTGCCGAAGAAGTGCGTCGAGCCGGCGCCACCGATGAGCATGACCGCCGACGAATCGTGCATCGCGCTCGCCATGCCACCCACGCAGTTGAGGAGGCCCGGCCCCTTCGTGACGAAGACCGGCGCGATCTTCCCGGTCACGCGGTAATAGACGTCAGCACTGTGGACGGCCTGCGACTCGTGCTTGGTCTGGTAGCCGTGCAATCCCGGTTTGTCGACGAGGGCGTCGAGCAGTCCCCAGATCGCGCCACCCGCGATCCCGAAGTAATCTTGGACACCGTTCGCCTCGAGCCACGTCGCGAGCGCATCAACGACCCGCATATCCCCGCCTCCACGCCGCGCGCCACACGAGATCCGGCGCTGCGTCCTTGAATCGCAGGGGTGTAATGTCGCAACAAATAATGTTGCTGTCAACGCATCATGAAAGACGCGGGATGGCGGTCGGCGCGTCGCATTGAGCGTCGACCGGACATCGCCTGCGCCGCTTCCGGCTGATCGCCCGCGCGCGGCGACGGTGCGCTCGCGACTCATGCTGGAGGTCGCCTCCACGCTCGTCGGGTCTGCCGGGTGGGATCGCAAGCAGGCCCGCATCGAGCGGCGCACGCAGGGTACCGGCGCATGGGACATCGGCCTCTGGGCCGCGATTCCGTTCTCCAGGCACCGGATGTCGCGGCGCGACGCGGGCAGTTCGGGATCGTGAATCCCGCCACGGCGATCGGCGCGGCGGTCCGCGGCATTGCCATCAGCCGCGCCCCTCGGGCTCGCGGCCATCGCGACGATCCCGTCGTACGACCAGCTCGGTCTCGCGATCGCACGGCGCCTCAACGTGGCCTCGCTCGAGGACATCGCGGCGCGGAAGCGCCGCTCCGGCTCGCGCTGCGCGATCAGCGCGATCACTCGGTGCTCGTGATGATCCAGCACGTGCTCGGCACCGGCGGTCTCTCGTTGACCGACATCCGAACAGTGGGGCGGCACGGTCACGTACGACGAGGGCATCCCCGATCGCGGCCCGCGCAAGGCGATCCTCGCGGCGGGGGGCGCGACCGACCTGGTATTCGACGAGGGCATCTACAACTGGGTCGACGGTGGTCTCGACGCGAGGCTGCGGTTCCTCTCCCTCTCGGAGCGATCGCTCACAGCGCTCGAAGCGATCGGCTACCGCCGCGCGATCATCCGGAAGGATCGCTACCCGCGGCTCGACGCCGATGTCCTGACGCTCGACTTCAGCGGCTTCCTGATCTACTGCCGGGCCGACGAGGACGATGCCCTCGTGACCGTGTTCTGCCGGTCGCTCGAAGAGCGGAAAGGCCGCATCGCGTGGCAGGGCGGTCCGTCACTGCCGCTCGAGCGGATGTGCATCGACTCGATCGAGGCACCGGTCCAGATCCGCTCCACGGCGCCGCAGAACGCTTTTGGGCTTCGCGCGGCTACCTCAGCTAGCTGCTCGACATCGGTCGCCATTTGCCGCCAGGGGGCGAAGCGCCGCTCGAGCCGGCCCATCCCGACCGTGATCACGATCCCCACGAGCATGATGAACAGGATCGGCACGAACTCGGCTAGACCGACTCCCAGTCCAGTGTGCTCGGCGCGAACAACGAGTCGACCGGGAAGGCAGCCGGGATCAGCCCCTGCTCGGCGGAATACCCGATCAGGTCCTGGAGCGGCCGCCGGTTCGCGCTCACGCCATATGGGAACGGATCCTCTCCGAAGTAGGTCTTCGTCTGGCGGAGGTACTCCCAACGGAACACGAGGCTCAGCGGGATCGCGTCGATGAGCCGCTGTTCGGCCACGCGCTTCGCCTCGAGGAAGGCCTTGAACAGGTTGAGCGCGAGCCAGGGGTGATGGCGCACGAGCTCACCCTTGATGACATAGGTGTGGTTGATCGGAATGTAGCCGCGCGCGTCGAAGAACCGGCGGCCTTCCGCGACGGGATCCGCGAACACGGGCACGAGCTTCGACCAATCCATCGTCGTCAGGCTGCGCTGGCTCCGTTCGATCACGTTGCCGGCAGCCCCGCCGCGGTTGGGCCGGCACAGGGCCGCATCCAGCTCACCCGACACGAGCATCGACGCGAGGCTCTTGTTCGGTGCGATGAACTCGAGCGACACGCCGGGAGGCGGCGTGAAGTGGGTCGCGCCACCGTGGCTGAGACGCTCCTCCCGCTCCATGGACCACTTGATGCGGGCAGGCGGCACACCGAAATCGTGCTCGAGGATCCCGCGGATCCAGAGTGCGGCCGTCTGCTGGTACTCGGGAACGCCGACGCGCTTCCCTGCGAGGTCGGCAGGTCCGGCGATCGGCACGTCGACGCGGCGGTCAAGCTCGATCTGGAAGAACCGGCGTGATGGGAACGCGGGGATCGCGACGAGGTCCGCGCCTTGGCTCTTCGCGATGATCAGCGACGAGAGCGACATCTCACAGAGGTCGAAGTCCCCGAATCGCAGCTGGCGCCAGAAGGTCTCCGATGGATGCGACGTCAACGGAATGAGGTCGACGCCGTCGGGCTGGATGGAGCCATCGACCAGCGGCCGCGTGCGTTCGTTGACGGCGGTCGCGAATGAAATCTGGAGTCGCGACATCAGTGGGTGTCCGTCCAGCTCAGCAACATGAGTTGCGGCATAGCCTAGACAATGACAGAATGCGTTTCATGCAGTACGACGATCTGCGCGACTGGATCGGAGTCGTGCGCGAGCTGGGCGAGGTCCGCGACGTCCCCGGCGCCAACTGGCAGACCGAGATCGGCCGGGTGACCGAGATGGTCCACCACGCCGAGGAAGGCCCCGCCGTCCTCTTCGACGACATCCCAGGCTACCCGAAGGGCCATCGCATCCTCGTGAACGCGATCGCGACGCAACGGCGTCTCGCGGTCACGCTGGGGCTGCCGATCGACATCGAGCGGCGTGAGCTCATGGACCAGTTCCTCGCGCTGACCGAGGCCGGCCGGGCGATCCCCCCGCGCTACATCGAGGACGGTCCGGTGTTCGAGAACGTCATGACCGGTGACGACGTGGACGTGCTGTCGTTCCCGACGCCGATGTGGCATCCCGATGACGGCGGCAGGTACATCGGGACAGGCTGCATCGATGTGATGAAGGACCCGAACAGCGACTGGGTCAACCTCGGGACGTACCGGGTGATGATCCACGATGCCAAACGCGTCGGGCTCTACATCTCTCCCGGCAAGCACGGCATCCAGTTCCGTGATCAGTACTACGCGAAAAACGAGCCGTGCCCCGTCGCGATCGTCGTGGGCGCCGATCCCCTGCTGTTCCTCGCATCGACGGTCGAAGTGCCGCACGGCGTGTCCGAGTACGACTGGGCCGGGGGCATCCGGGGCGAGCCGTACGAGGTCGTGAAGGCTCCGATCACCGGCCTGCCGATCCCGGCGAACGCCGAGATCGTGCTCGAGGGCTACATCCGCAAGGGGTACGACGCACCCGAAGGTCCGTTCGGTGAGTGGACCGGCTATTACGCATCGGGCCAGCGCGCCGAGCCGGTGATGGACGTGAAAGCCATCTATCACCGCAACGATCCGATCATGCTGGGCGTCCCGCCGCAGAAGCCGCCGTGGGAGCCGCACAAGTACCGCGAGTATCTTCGCTCGGCGCTCCTGTTGCGCGATATCAAGAACGCCGGGGTCCCCGGCGTGACAGACGCGATGTGCTTCAGCGTCGGGGGGACCAGGCTGATCGTCGCGGTATCCATCCAGCAGCGCTATGCTGGCCACGCCCGCCAGGTCGGTCACGTTGCGGCCTCCTGCCGTGCCGGCGCGTACCTCGGCCGGTACACGATCGTCGTCGACGACGACATCGATGTGACCGACATCAATGACGTCCTCTGGGCGATGGCCACGCGTTCGGACCCCGAGCGCTCGCTCGACATCATCCACCGGGCATGGTCAGGGCCACTCGATCCGGCGATCCATCCCGACAAGAAGGGGCACAACTCGCGGCTCATCATCGATGCGTGTAAGCCGTGGGAATGGATGGACAAGTTCCCGAAGTCCATCGGTCCGGACATCGAGACCAAGCGTCAAACGCGCAAGGATTGGGGCTGGGTACTCGATGGCGCCGAGAAGCCCACCGCGAAGCGCGGCGGGGTGCTCACCGGCGCCGCCACGAAGTCACGTGGTACCGAGTCCGTGCCCAAAGCACTGAACCAGCCGTTGGCTGACGACACGTCGATGGAGTGATGTAGATGGACGTCGGGACCCTTGCCGTCGCGGCACTTCCGGCATTCATCGCGAGCGCCGTCGAGTTCGTCGAGGCGACCACGATCATCCTCGCGGTCGGCGTCACCCGCGGGTGGCGGGCCCCGCTGTATGGGACCATCGCCGCGGCGCTCACCCTCGCGCTGATCATCGGGACGCTCGGGGTCACCATCGTCACGGTCGTGCCGGAGCACGCCCTCAAGGCCTTCGTCGGGGCCCTGCTGCTGCTGTTCGGGCTCCGCTGGCTGCGCAAGGCGGTGCTACGGTTCGCCGGGATCATCGCCCTGCACGACGAGGAGCGGATCTACCTCAAGGAGGTCGCCGAGCTCAAGGCCCAGGGTCTCACGAAGACCGGCTTCGACCGGATCGGTGCGATCGTCGCGTTCAAGGCGGTGCTGCTCGAGGGCACCGAGGTCGCGTTCATCGTCATCGCCTTCGGCGCGGGCGGGGCCGCGGCCCTGAACGCCGCGATCGTCGGGGCCATCGCCGCCGGCATCGTCGTGATCATCCTCGGGGCCCTGCTGCGGACCCCGCTCACGATGGTCCCGGAGAACTGGATGAAGTTCGGGGTCGGGGCGATCCTTTCGGCCTTCGGGGTGTTCTGGTTCGCCGAGGGGCTCGGGACCCAGTGGCCCGGGGACGCCCTCTCGATCCTAGCGATCCTCGCGGTGTTCCTCGCAGCGAGCTGGATCTCGGCCCGGATGCTGCGGCTGATGCTGCCCCAGGGCGCCGAAGTCGCCGGACGGAGCATCTAGGTGACGGGCGTGGTCGAGGCCATCTGGGGCCTCCTGGTCGAGGACGGCTCGCTCGCCGTCGGGATCGTCGTCGCCTTGGCGGTGACCTGGATCGCGGCGATCGTCCTACCCGCGGGCCAGCTCGAGCTGATCGGCTGGCTGCTGCTGGCCATGCTCGTCGTGCTCGTCGTGGTCAACCTCCAGGCAGCGGGCCGCAAGGCCAAGCGGAGGATCTCCTCCTAGCGGTCATACCTCCGGCAACGGAAAGCTGATCAGCGCGGGCCGACCGTCCTCGATCGCGGGCGCGTAGACGAGCCGGTTGGTACGGTCATACGCGACCCAGCTGGCGCCACGCGCGGTCGGTACGTTCGCGAGGAATCGGACCGGGTCTCCGCCGAAGATCCCGACGACCGGGCCGCCGGTGAAGCCCGAGTGCGCCGCGAAGAAACGACCGATGGTCGGGTCATAGACCGCTCCGTCGCCACCGCCGGACTCATCGATGATCGCCGCCGGCCGTTGTGCCTTCAGATCCCAGATCACGGTGTGCGGCCGCTCCTTGTTGTCGCACACCAGAAGCGCCTGCTGCGTCTTCGGATCGATGGCCACGCCATTCGGATTGCAGGCATCTCCGATGTCGATCGTGCGAACGAGCGTGTCGCTCTTGGGGTCGATCTGGTGCAGCGCGTTCGCGGTCCGGCTCGCCACGTAGATCATTCCGTCGCCTTCGTTGTAACGCGGCTGCTCGATCGCGCCGCCCAGGCCAAAGATCTTCGCGACCACGGCGTGGGTCACCGCATCGACAACGCCAACGAATTTGTCGTTGTGCAGGCCCGCGTAGACCTTCTTGAGCGCCGGGACGTACTCGATGAGGTCCGCCGAGCCTGTCGCGCCGATGTCGATCCGGGCCACGAACGTGTCGACGCTCGGCGAAGACGGATCGACGTCGATGACGCCGAGCATGCCGCCGGCTAGGCCGACGAAGACCTTTCGGAGCTCCGGAGCGATGGCGATCCCGTAAAAGCCGCCTTTTGTCTTGATCGTCTTGAGGTATTTCGCCTCGGGCGTGGCGATGTCAAAGACGTCGACGCCCCCGGCCCAGTTGTCTCCGGCGTAGAGGCGGTGCGCGGCCTGATCGATCTCGACGGTGTCGCAGAACTTCATGCCGACCGCGGTGGCGGGCACCGCGGCATGGCGCAGGGGCAGCTTCGTCGGCGGCATCGGTCGTCCTCTTCTCGCTGCTCATTCAGGCGCTCGGCTGACAATAGTTGTTGCCGAAGCAGCGTGCCGCTGACATGATTGTTCCAGCACGGAAGGGATGGGCCGTAGATGCGATCGCTGCTCGTGGACGTCTCCGCATTCCGCTCCGAACGCGACTTCCGACTGCTCTCCTTCGGCCAAGTCTCCAGCGAGCTCGGCCGGCAGGTGCTCCTCATCGCGATGCCATATGAGGTGTACGTGCGGACCGGTTCCACCTTCGCTGTCGGTCTGTTGTCGCTCATCCAGGTCGCATCGCTCCTCGGGTTCTCGCTTCCTGGCGGCGCCCTCGCGGACACGCTCGACCGCAGGCGGGTGCTCGTCATCGGCCAGACCGCCCTGACGGTCTTCGGCCTGATCCTGTTCGCCGGCTCGCTCGATCCGGGCACGCCGATCTGGACCGTCTACCTGGCCGCGTTCGTGATCACCGGGACCATCGCGGTCGCTCGGCCGGCGCAGAAGGCGGCGATGTTCACGGTCGTGACGCGGGAGCGCCTCAACTCGGCGGTCGCCCTCGACCAGACGGCGAATCAACTCGCCTCGGTGCTCGGCCCCGCCCTGGGTGGCATCCTCATCGGGGCATTCGGTCTCCCCGCCGCGTATGGGCTCGCCGCCGCGAGCTTCCTCTGCCTCGGCGCCGCGGCGCTGCTAATCAAGCGATCGCTGGTCGCGGCCGCCCCCGGCCTCAGCCGGCTCCACGCGATCCGCGAGGGCCTCGCCTACGTGCGCCGCACGCCGGTGGTCTCGTCGACGATGGCGATGGACTTCGCCGCCATGCTGTTCGGATTTCCCGTCGCGCTGTTCCCGGCGATCGCGCTCACGGTCTTCGGCGTGGGTGCTCCCGGGTTGGGGCTCCTGGTATCGGCCATCGCGGTCGGCGCGCTGGCCGCATCGATCCTCAGCGGACCGCTCACGGCCATGCATCGCAAGGGCGTTGGCGTGACGGTGCTGTTCGCGATCTGGGGCACGGCGATCGCGCTCTTCGGCCTCGTCACGTTCTCGTTCCCGCTCGCGCTCCTGCTCCTCGCGACGGCCGGGGCAGCCGACATCGGCGCCGGCGTACTGCGAGCGAGCATCGTCCAGAGCACGATCCCGGATGAGATGCGCGGCCGGGTGATCTCGATCAACTCGCTCATCGCGACCGGCGGTCCCCGGCTCGGCGACTTCGAGGCCACCGTGGTCGCCAGTCTCACGTCCGTCCAGTTCTCCGTGGTCAGCGGCGGGATCCTGTGCGTCCTCGGTACGCTGGCGGTAGCACGCAAATTCCCGCAGCTTCTTGCGTTCGGGAAGGAAGGGCCGGCCAAACCGTGACTGACCTGACCCGCGACCTTGTCCTCGCGAACCGCATCCTTGCACGTGAGGACGTGCTCGACGCGTTCGGTCATGTCAGCGTGCGCGATCCTCGCGATCCGGACAGGTTCCACATCGCCCGCTCGCTCAGCCCGGCGCAGGTCACCGAGGCGGACCTGCAGGTCCTCGACCTTGACGGCCGCCGGGTCTCAGGCGACGAGCGCCTGTCATATGCCGAGGTCGCGATCCACGCGGGTGTCTACCGCGCGAGACCCGATGTCGGCGCCGTCTGCCACAGCCACGCCGCCCCGGTCATTCCGTTCACCGTCACGCCCACGCCGCTCCGGCCGATCACGCACGTAGCTGCCGTGATCGGCGTCGAGGTTCCGGTCTGGGACAGCGCTGACCTCGGCCCGGACCTGCTGGTGCGGACCGCATCACAGGGCGACTACCTCTCGCGGACGCTAGGCTCCGGCCCTGCGGCGCTGATGCGCGGTCACGGCTGCGTCGTAGCCGCCGCGGACCTTCGAGCCCTGACCCTCATCACTATCCGCCTGATCGCCAACGCCGAACAGCTTGCCGCGTCGCTGGCGCTCGGCGAGGTGCGCTACCTGACCACAGAGGAGATCGCGCGATCGAGCGCGATGATCTTGGCTCCGCTGTCCCTTGATCGCGCCTGGGGCTACTGGGTGTCGCGCGCCGGCTAGCTGTGCGACTGACGTTGGTCGATGACGCTGGAGTCGCCGACTTTTTGGCGTAGACGCTCGTAGGGGGTCTGCCCGCCCAGCGCGCCGTGCGGACGATCGAAATTGTAGAAGTCCTCCCACTCTTGGAGCTTCACGTTGAAGA
>JBBRQB010000006.1:0-58225 GCA_038227105.1 Candidatus Limnocylindria bacterium
CAGGATCTCGTCCTTGCCTCACTGGTAGCAGCCATCGCCTGGGAACTGATCACCTTCTATGCGGCGCTCCACACATCGTCCAGCCACGCGCTCATCTTCGGCATGATCGGCGCGTCCGTTTCCGTCCACGGCTGGGGGGTCGTCGTCGTGCCGGGCCTCGAGAAGACCAGCGCCGCGATCGTCGTCTCCCCGACGACGACGTTCGTTGTTGGATACCTCCTCATGCTGGCGCTCTACTGGGTCCTCAAGGACGTGTCCTACACGTTCGTCAACCGGTTCTTCGGAAAAGCGCAGATCGTTTCGAGCGCGTGGATGGCGTTCACCCACGGCGGCAACGACGGTCAGAAGACGATGGGCATCATCTCGCTCGCCCTTGCCGGCGGCGGATTCGTGGCGAAAGCCGGGGACATCCCGGACTGGGTCAAAGTCGCATGCGCGCTCGCGATCGCATTCGGAACGTTTACCGGTGGCTTCCGGATCATCAAGACGATGGGCATGCGGATCACGCTCCTGAAACCGATCAACGGCTTCGCGGCCGAGACCACCGCCGGTGCGGTCATCGAGATCGCGACGCGGCTCGGCATCCCCATTTCGACCACCCACGCGATCTCTGGAGCGATCCTCGGTGTCGGAGCGACACGCCGGCTGTCAGCGGTGCGTTGGGGTATTGCCGGCCGCATCGTGTCGGCATGGGTGCTGACCATCCCTGGGTGCTTCATCTTCGGCTGGATCGCCGCATCCGCGATGCACGCCATCGGGATCCACGTGTAGCGCCGGACCCTGCCAATGCCTCGCTCAGGCGATGCGGGACAGGACGGGGAGCTTGAACAGCTCGTCGAGCGAGCCGATGACATGGTCGGGAACGGCGTCACCTTTCGCCGACGAGACCGCGGAGGGCTCGGTCAGGCCCGTCGTGACGAGCACCCCGACCGCGCCGACCTTGTGGGCGGCGACGATGTCGTACTCCGGCGCGTCGCCCACCACGACGACCGGGCCACTGTCGGGACCGGCGCGGCGGATCGCCTCCTGGAACAGGAACGGCTCGGGTTTCCCGATGCAGAGCGCCTCCCTCCCGCTCGCGACCTCGAGCGCTTTCACGATGCTGCCGGCGCCCGGCAGCAGCCGGCCCTCGACCGGATAGGCGCGGTCCTTGTTCGAGGCGATGAACCGCGCGCCACCCAGCAGCGCGCGCTGCGCCTCAGCGAGCCGGGCGTAGGTGAGGTGGAGATCGAGGCCGACGACGACGGTATCGGGAAGTGACGGGAGGTCGAGATGCGTGAGGTACTCGCGCATCGCCCCGGGGTTCACCCCGTCCGCCTCCGCGTCGGGCGGCGGATCGTTGCCGGGGAGCTGGTCCGCCGTGCGCACGCCGATCCCGACCGCGCGGATCTCGTTCCGTAGGCCATCCGCGCCGACGACGAACACGTCGCGCGGAACGGGGTCAAGCCGCTCGAGGTAGTGCGCGGTCGCATAGGCGCTCGTGACGACGTGCTCCTCGTCTCCGCCAAGACCGAGCCGCGTGAGGCGCTTCACGTAGTCGGTGCGCGACGAGGTCGAGTTGTTGGTGCCGAAGAACACCTGCCACCCGGCCCGGCGCAGTCGCTCGAGCGCCTCGCGCGCGTACGGCATCACGATGTCGCCGCGATAGAGGACGCCGTCCATATCGAAGATGGCTACCGGCATCTTTGCTACAGCGCTGCTTTGTAGAGCGCCTCGATGTCGGGCTGCGTGGTGGTGCGCGGATTGACGAGGATGTTGCCCGAGAGCATCGCGTCCTTCGCCATGCTCGGGATCGCGCCTTCGTCGACCCCGAGGGGGCCGAGGTGCATCGGGATCCCGATCTGCTCGTTCAGCTTGAACACGTGGTCGACGGCGGCCTTTGCGTCACGCCTCTCGCCGAGGGCCTCACCGATCTGCGCGTAGCGGTCGGGTGTCGCGGTCCGGTTGAAGTCCATGACGTGCGGCAGGAGGACCGCCACCGCGGTGCCGTGCGCGACGTGGCACCAGCCGCCGAGCGGCAGGGCCATCGCGTGCACGTTGCCGAGGCGGGTGTTGCTGAACGCGAGGCTCGCCGTGACGACGGCGCGCATCATCGCCTCGCGCGCGTCGATGTCCTTGCCGTCCTTCACCGCGCGCGGCAGCGCCCACGCGGCGTCGCGGATCGCTTCGAGCGCGAGCAGCTCGGTCATCCGGTACGAGTTCTTCGAGGTGAAGGACTCGATCGCGTGCACGAGCGTGTCCATGCCGGTGATCGCGGTCAGGAACGGCGGCAGCCCGACGGTGAGCTCGGGGTCCTCGAGAGCGAACAGCGCGGTCGCGTTCGGGCTGATGATCACGAGCTTCTTGTGCTGATCGGGATCGGCGATGACCGAGTTGATCGTGAGCTCGGCGCCGGTGCCGGCGGTCGTGGGGATGGCGACGACCGGTGCGGCCATCTTCGAGACCTTGTCGATGCCGATGTAGTCGAGGACCGTGCCGCCGTTGGCGAGGAGGACGGCGGCCACCTTCGCGGTGTCGATGGACGAGCCGCCCCCGACAGCGACGAACGCGTCCGCGCCGGCCTCCTTGGCCCGCTCGTACGCCCGCTGGACCTCGGCGACGCCCGGATCCGGCACGACCTGGTCGTAGATCTCGTACGCGATGCCCGCCTCGCGGAGCTTCTCTTCGAGCGGCGCGACGAGGCCGGCCTTCACGACGCCCGGGTCCGTCACGAGGAGGACCTTTGTTGCGCCGACCTGCTTCAGTGGTTCGGCGAGCGTGAGCGCCACGCCGCGGCCGAACTGGATGCGCGTTGGGATGCGGAAATTGTCGATGCGTCCGGGCACGCCGGGAGCGTAGCCGACTAAGGCTTGGGCTTCCCCTGCGTGTCGATGGCCGAGCCGGCGTCCGGTGGCGTGCCGCGGGTCGTCTTCTTTCCGCTGCGCGTCCGATACGCACGCCACACGCGACCGGTGACGGCGTCGCGATGCTCCGAGCCCTCGATGTAGTCGTCGACGCGCGCGAGCGCCACCGCGGTCAGCGCCGCGAGCAGCAGGCGCCAGAACGTGAAGAAGAGGAGCCGGACGCATCCGCCAAGACAACAACCCATGACCGCACTCTAGCGAGCATCGTGCCAACAGGCGGTGAGCGGCGCGAAATGTCGGTCAGGCGGCGACCGTCCGCTCGACCGGCATCGGGGAGCCGACCTTGGCCGGCGCCTTCACGGCGAGCGAGAGGAGCGCGGCGATGACGACGATCCCGATCGGGAGCGCCATGCTCGGGCGCATCGCGTCCACGAACGCGTGGGTGAAGACGGCGTGCGCGATCTGCGTGAGCTGGTCGACGACCGCCTGTGGCAGTCCGGGCGGCAGCGGGAGCGACGCGCCGTTCTGGTTCGCGCCGACCTCGAGGCCCTGCTTCGCCGCATTCGCGAATCCGTCGACGAATGGCTGCTGGAACGGGGCAGGGAGCTGCTTCGAGTACGTGACCGCCTCCGACGTGAGCGACGTCGCGAGCTGGTTCTGGAGCACCGCCCCGATCGCCGCGCTTGCGACGACCGTGCCGAGCTCCGACATGGTGTTGAGGACGCCCGACGCGGTGCCGGCGAGCTCGGGCTTGAGGTCCCGCGTCGCGAGGTCGTAGACGGGCGTCCACACGCCGGACATGCCGATCCCCATGAGGATGAAGCCGGGGAGGAGCGCCCAACGGCTGCCGTCGGCGCTGACGGTCGAAGCGATGTACGCGAGGGCGATGGTGAAGAGCGTCAGGCCGACAAAGAGGATCGGCTTGGGGCCGATCTTCTGGACCTGGCTCGCGACGATGCCGGACGCGAACATCATCGCGAGCGGCATCGGCGCGATCGTGAGGCCGGCGGTGAGCGCGTCAAAGCCGAGGACCGACTGGAAGTAGATCGTGATCGGCAGGAACACGCCGAGCATGGCGAAGCCCATTGCCATGAGCACGAACACCATGAGCGTGAAGTTGCGGTTGTGGAACACAGCGAATGGCAGGAGTGGCTCGGAGTCCTGGACCCGCCGCTCGTAGAGCATGAACGCGACGAGGAGGAAGACACCGGTCGCGATGATCTCCGGGATCGTGATGAACGCGGTCACGGTCCCCCACTCGAAGCGTTGGCCTTCGATGAGGCCGAACACGACCAGCAGCAGGCCTGCGCTCGCCAATGCGACGCCGAGAATGTCGAGCCGGTGGCTCTTGCCGACGCGGAGATCGGGCACGATCGCGAACGCCGCGACGATGAGCGCGATGCCGACCGGGATGTTCACGTAGAAGATCCAGCGCCAGCCCCAGTCGTTAACGATGAGGCCGCCCAGGGTCGGGCCAAGGACGACCGCGAGACCGGCGAGGATGCCGAAGATCGCGAACACGCCGCCGCGTTTGTCCGGCGGAAAGAGGCTCGTGATCATCGGCAGGGCCTGCGGCGCGATGAGCGCGGCACCCAGACCCTGCGCGGCGCGTGCGAAGATGAGCTGGGTGGGGTCCTGCGCGAGGCCGCTCATGAAGGACGCGGCGGTGAACGTTCCGACGCCGGCGACGAACAGCGCTCGCGGACCAAACATGTCGCCGAGTCGCGCCGACGTGATGAGGAGCACGGCGTAGACGAGGCTGTAGGCGTTGAGCATCCACAGGATCCCGTCGAGCGGTGCCTTGAGGTCGTCGACGATGCTCGGGATGGCGATGTTCACGATCGTCAGATCCAGCAGGGTCATGAACAGGCCCAGGCTGAACACCATGAGCACCAGCCAGGGATTCTTTGCGGGGGCGGTCGGGCTCGTCTGCGCCATGAACGGACTCCTCCGTGCTCGCTAGAATGATCCTCTGCGTTGCTCAGTATCTGCGCGATGCAGATAATGTATATATCAGGCGATACGGAGCGGCAAGTGGCGAAACGTTCACGCGGCGAGCTGATGCAGGCCATCCGCAGCGGGTTCCAGCAGACCAGCGGGCAGTCCGTGCTGCTGAGCCACATCATCGCGGACAAGGCCGGAGTGTTCCCGACCGACCTCGAGTGCATGGGGTTCCTCGAGGATGGCGGGCCGATGACGGCCGGACGCCTCGGCGAGCTCACCGGCCTGACGAGCGGCGCGGTCACGCGGATGATCGACCGCCTCGAGCGGGCTCGCTACGTGCGGCGCCGCAGCGATCCCGATGACCGACGCAAGGTGCTGGTGGAGCTCGTGCCCGGCCGGATCAAAGAGTTCGAATGCTTCTACGGCCCGATGGCGAAGGGGGCCACAGAATTCCTCCAGCGGTACAGCGACGCGGAGCTCGCGCTCATCGCGGAGCTGCTTGAGCACATGATCGAGTTCGGCCGCGCGCAGGCGCAGCGCATCCAGGCGCTGCCGGATACGCCCAAGCGAAAGAAGCTCAAGCTGCAGGCAAGGGTGCTGGGTCAGCGGGTGCGCATCAAGATCTAGACGGGTACGGGCGGCTGCACCACCGGGAGGGTGTGGATCGCGCGCGGCACGAGGAGCACGCTCGCGCGCTCGGGGCGGCCGATGTGCTCGTAGGCGATGTCCAGGGCCTCCTCCACATCCACCGCCGCGCGGAGCTTCGCGAGGCGCACGATCTCCGGCGCCTCGGAGGCGGCGACGATGATCTGGCAATGCTGCAGCGTGAGCGCGACCATGACCGCGCGCTGCGCGCCGCCTTCGAAGTGGCGCCGGGCGGCCTCGACGACCGCCGCCGGTGACTCCGCGGACTCGAGCGCCGCGAGGAACCGCTGCTCCCCCGCTCCCTCGCCGGCACCCTCGTCGAGCTTCGCGGGCAGGATGATCGCGCCGCCTTCGCGCACGACCGGCGTCGGCGCGAAGCGCAGGTACGTCGCGGCACGGGACGCCTGGTAGAGGTTCACGTCCTTCGGCGCGCCGACGCCGGCGATCGCGATGTCGTATTGCTTGTAGATGGGCTGCGTGTAGATCGCGGCGGCTTTCGCGACGAGGTCGGCGAGGACGGCATCGGGCTCGCCTGACGTCACCGCCACGACCCGCTCGCGGTCGTCGACGACGACGTTGATGCAGAACCGCAGGCCCGCGCGCTTCGCGATCTCGCGCACGGTCTCGTGAAACGGGTTCCCGTCGATGCGTCCGAGCCGGACACCTGGATCCTCGAGGAAGCGCATGCCGTGTGTCGCGGTGATGACCGGTTCGCCGCAACACCCGATGGCGACCGTCTTGCGGCCGCCCGAGTAGCCCGCGTACTGGTGCGGCTCGACGATCCCCGTGGCGAGCACGAGGTCGGCATCCTTGATGACCTTCTGGGTGAAGCCCGGCACGCCGTACGGCGGGATGGACCCGAGGTCGGCCCACATCGCGGGGTCGGTCCCGTTGGAGTCGATCACGCGCACGCGGCGCACGATGTCTTCACCGAGCTTCTGGATCTTTTCCGCATCCGTCGTCGGTCGGTGCAGCCCGACGCCGACCATGATCGTGATGTCCTCATCCGTGATGCCGCCGGCGTTCAGCTCCTCGAGAAGCGGCGGGACGAGCGCGTCATCGGGGCAGGCACGCGTCAGGTCCGTGACCGCGATGACAACGCGGGGTGTGCGTGCCCCTGCGGCGCGCTTCGCCTCCGCGGCGAGGTCCCGCAGCCGCTGGGAGCCGAGAGGCGAGGCGAGGCTCGCGCGCGCGGCCGTGCCGAGATCGCCGACCGGGGTGGCCGGCGATGACTCGACGACGTCCACGTCGAACCAGGGCTGGACCACGAACTCCAGCTCCTGGTGCCCGTATGGGACGCGCAGCATGTTGTGGTTGCCGGCGGGGGCCCTCTGCATGCCTCCGACTGTACCTAGCGCTAGAAGGCGACACCGAGAAGGCGCAGGACGATGAGAATGACCACGATGACGAGCAGGATGTGGATCCAGCCACCATCGCCGAATCCACCGCCGGTGCCGACGACGGTGCCACCGCGTGAGCCAAAGACGCGGCCGCGACCGAAGTAGCCGAAGAGCCAGAGCAGCAGGACCACGACGATGAGGAGCTCGAGCAAGCCCATGCGTACCTCCATAGGGCGCTCCATCTCTTGAGCGCCCCTTTCTCCGATTGGGTAAGCACGGCCGATGCCGTGCGGTCGACGACCAAGAAGCTCGAGAAATTAGCCGCCCTGGGGGCCTATTTCCGCGATCTCGAGGACAGTGACCTCGAGATCGCGGCCAGGCTCTTCGCCGGCGTGCCGTTCCCGAGGACCGACGAGCGCGTCCTGTCCGTTGGCTGGCGCGCGCTCCTGGACACGGTCATCGGGCTCACCGGCGCGACCGACGACGATGTGAGCGCCGCGTACCAGACCCACGCCGACCTGGGCGACGCGACCGCGGACCTGGCGGAGCGGTCGGGACGCATCGCGGTCCTGCCGCCGATCGCGCTTCGCGACGTCCACGATGCATTCGATCGCATCGCAGCGACACGCGGTGTCGCGCCCAAGCGTGCCCTGCTCGACGCCCTTCTCGCGCGCGCGACCCCGGGCGAGATCCGCTACTTGATCAAGGTCATGAGCGGCGAGCCGCGCATCGGTCTGCGTGAGGGCCTGCTCGAGGACGCGATCGCGCGCGCGTTCGGACAGGACCGCGAAGCGGTGGGCCGCGCGCACATGCTGGGCGGCGACATCGGGGTGACCGCGATGCGCGCCAAGCACGGCACGCTCGACGAGGCGCGGTTCGTCCACTTCGCGCCGATCGGGATGATGCTCGCGACGCCCGTCTTGCGGCTCGAGGAAGTAGAGAAGCGGTTCCCGCCTCCGTACATCGTCGATGACAAGTACGACGGTGTTCGCGCGCAGGTCCACAAGGAGGGCGACCGGGTCGAGCTGTATTCACGCACGTTCGACCGCGTGACCGACCGGTTCCCCGAGCTGCTCGCTCCGCTCCGCGAGATCCCCGGGACGTTCGTGCTCGACGCTGAGGTCCTCGGCGTCGACGCCGCCGGACGGGCCATCCCGTTCACGACGTTCCAGCACCGGCTCGGCCGCAAGGCCGTCGGCGACGACCTGCTCCGCGAGCTCCCCGCGAGCCTCGTGACCTTCGACATCCTCGAGCGCGACGGCACGCCGCTCCTCGACCGGCCGCTCTCCGAGCGGCTCGAGGTCTTGGCGCAGCTGCCCCTGCGCCCCCCGCTCCGATTCGCGCGGTCGCAGCGGATCGGTGCGACGGGCGGGGCGCTCGTCGCCGCGCTGGACGCGGAGTTCGCGGCCGCACGCGGGCGCGGCAACGAGGGGCTGATGGTGAAGGACCCGCGCTCGCCGTATCGGCCGGGCCGCCGCGGGATGGAGTGGCTCAAGGTGAAGCGCGCGCTCCGGACGCTCGATGTCGTCGTGACGGCGGTCGAGTGGGGCCACGGCAAACGCCGCAACGTCCTCTCGGACTACACGTTCGCCGTCCGCGACGGCGACACGGACCTCAACGTCGGCAAGGCGTACTCGGGCCTCACCGACAAGGAGATCGCCGAGATGACCGAATACTTCAAGGCCCGCACGCTCAAGGACTACGGCCGGTCGCGCCTCGTCGTGCCGGACACGGTCATCGAGGTCGCGTTCGACCAGGTCCAGCGGAGCGGCCGGCACACATCGGGATTCGCGCTGCGCTTCCCGCGGATCGTCCGGCTCCGGCCGGACAAGCCGGTCAGCGACATCGACACGCTCGATACCGTGCGAACCATTGCCGAGGCTGGCGCGGAAGCTGACGCCGAGCCCGATACTGGCGGCGGATGAGCCCCCGGACGGGCCAGACCGAGCAGCTCGCGCTGTTGCTCGCGCTCCAGCGCGACCTCGCGCTCGAGAGCGACATCGACGTCGTCCTGCGGCGGATCGCCGAGGCGGCCACGAGCCTGATGGACTCCGAGCGGGCGACGGTCTACGTCGTCGACCACGAGCGGGCCGAGGTCTGGTCCCGCGTGGTGACAGCGAGCGAGCTTCGCGAGATCCGGCTCCCGCTCGACGGCCGCGGCATCGCGTCGGAGGTCGCCCGGAACGGCGGGGTGCTGCGGATCGACGACCCGTACGGTGACCCGCGATTCGACGCGAGCGTCGACGCGCGCACCGGTTACCGCACCCGCTCGATGCTCGTCGCGGCGATCGACGCGCGCGACCGCTCCCGGCTCGGTGTGCTCCAGGTCGTGAACAAGATCGGAGACGACCCCTTTGGCAACGAGGACGAGTCGATGATCCAGTCGCTCGCCGGCTCCGCCGGGATCGCCCTCGAGTACGTCGCCCTGAACGCGCAGCTCGCGCAGGAGCGCCTGCGGGTCGTAAAGGTCACGGAAGAGACGCGCCACCGCCTCGCGCGCGACCTTCACGACGGCGTAGCCCAGACGATCGCCAATGCCGCGATCGGCATCGAGATCGCGCAGAAGCAGGCGCGCACCGACGTGCCGGGCGCGATGGCCGACCTCGACCGCCTGCGCGAGCGCCTCCTCGAGGCGCAGAAGGGGTTGCGCGACATCCTGTTCGCGCTCCGGCCGGTGGCCCTGACCGAGGACGGGCTCGGCGCGGCCGTCCGCGCGCTCGCGGAGCGGATGGACGGGACGAACGGTTCGCAGGTCCGTGCGCGGAATGTGAGCTCGACGGCCCGGTTCGCGCCGGAGATCGAGGCGGGCGCATTTACCGTTCTGCGCGAGGCGGCGAACAACGCGGTGAAGACCGGGCGCGCACCGAACGTGGCGCTCGACCTCGTCGACGACGCGGGCGGTATCGTCGGGCTCGTCGAAGACGATGGCAGCGGGTTCGATGTCGCGGCGACCCTTGGCAGCTACGCGGGGCGTGGCAGCCTGGGCCTCCTCCAGATGCGCGAGGCGGCCCGCCTGATCGGCGCGCAGCTCACCATCGACTCGAGCCCTGGGCAGGGCACGCGCGTACGGCTTCGAGTACCGAAGCCATGACCACGTCGGAGCGCCGGCAGCGCACCGGCCGCCGGACGACCGATGCGATCACCAACGTCGCGTTCGAGGACGCGTTCGTCGCGCTCACCGACGGCATCCTCATCAGCGACGGGCTCGGCCGCGTGCTGTCCGCGAACCCCGCCGCGTTCCGGCTCCTGGGTGAGGATCACCTCATCGACCGGCAGTTCGATGACCTGCTGCTCGTGACCGGCGCCATCACGGTGCAGGATCCCCAGGGCCAGTCGGTGCGGCGAGCCTGGTTCCCGCGCGAGGACCGGATGGGCGTACTCGAGATCGTCTCCACCCAGCTGGCCGGCGCCGCGCCGCGCGCGACGATCCACACGGTGCGCGACGTGACGGCGAGCGCCGAGCTGCTGCGGCTGAAAGAGGAGTTCCTCCTCGACGTCGCGCACGAGCTTCGCACGCCGATCGCGGCCATGACCGCGTCGCTCGACCTCGTGCATCAGGACGCGATCTCGATGCCGCGCGAGGAGCTCCGCCACATGGTCGGCACGCTTCGCCGGAGCGCGCTCCGGCTGGAGCGGCTGGTCGAGAACCTATTGGACGCGGGCAGCGTCGAGGCCGGCACGTTCGAGGTGCGCGCCGTCCCGAGCAGCGTCAAGGCGATCGTCGAGGACAGCCTCGTCTTCGTGCGCTCGGTCTTCGACAGCAAGGGCCAGCGCCTGGTCACGCACTTCGGCCGGGGCACCGATCGCGTCGTCTGCGATCCGCGGCGCACCGGTCAGGTCCTTGCCAACCTCCTGACGAACGCCGGCAAGTACGGGAACGAGAAGTCGGAGATCACGCTGCGAACGGAGTCGGCGGCAGGCTTCGTCCGCGTGACCGTCCACAACGACGGCCCGGCCATCCCGCCGGACGAGCTGGCCCGCCTGTTCCAGCGCTTCTTCCGCTCGCGGAACGTCCGGGGCGAGGCCGGCGGGCTCGGCCTGGGGCTGACGATCTGCCGCGCGATCGTGCAGGCGCAAGGCGGCGAGATCGGTGTCGACAGCGCACCGGAGCGCGGCACTTCCGTACACTTCACCCTCCCGAAGGCACGCGTACTCGCGCAGGAGGCAGGAACAGCGTGAAGCTGCTGGTCGTCGATGACGACCGCGATCTCGTCGAGCTGCTGGACTACGCGCTGCGCCGCGAGGGCTACGAGGTGGTCCGCGCCTACGACGGCGAGGCCGCGCTCGATACGTTGAACCGCGAGCACCCCGATCTCGTCGTGCTCGACATCAACCTGCCGAAGCTCGCCGGATTCGTCGTGCTGGAGCGCATCCGCCACGTCGACGAGCACGTCGCGGTGCTGCTGCTCTCCGCGCGCCAGGACGAATCCGACATCCTCCGGGGCCTGCAGCTCGGCGCCGACGACTACATCACCAAGCCATTCCGCCCGAAAGAGCTCGTCGCCCGCGTGAAGGCGATCCTTCGCCGCTCCGTCCACACGCGCGGCCGCCCGGCACCGGCGGTCTACAAGACCGGCGACATCGTCCTCGATGAGGCGACGCATGAGGTCCGCACGGCCGAGGTCCCCGTTCATCTCTCACCCACCGAGTTCAAGCTGCTGCGGCACTTCATGGCGAACCCTGGCCGCGTGCTCACACAGGAGGAGATCCTCGAAGGCGTATGGGGCTACGACGCGGACGTCGGCGGCGACCTGGTGAAGCTGAACGTCAGCCGGCTGCGCCGCAAGCTCGGCGCCGATGGCCACACGCGCGACGTCATCCAGACCGTGCCGGGCGTGGGCTATCTCTTCAAGGGCGCCGAGGGTGGCGTGCAGCGCGAGGAAGCAAGACCGCGCTAGACCGGTTCGGTGAGCCTTCGGCGCGTGGCCTCGAGATCCGCCGCATTGCTGTACACGGGGTAGACCGCGAAGCCTGACGCCTTCGAGATGGCGTCGACGGCCGCGTTGTTCGGGGTCGGCAGCGCGACCGTGAGGACCTGGCCCTCCTTGCCGACGACCACCGCGTTGTGATCCGTCGCGAGCCGCAGCGGGATGAGCGCCTGGAGCGCGCTCGTCGCGAGCCGCGCGGGCTCCGCAAGGAAGGGCGCGGGCGGCGGGGCCGCGGCATGCGGGCGCATCGATCCGCGCGGGCCTTCGGCGAAGCTGTGCTCCCAGACCCGGACGCCGCCGCCGCCGGCCTTCGCCTTGTACATCGCGGTGTCCGCGGACTCCATGAGGCCGGCGGCATCGCCGGATGGCCGCGGGAACGTGGCGACACCGATGGAGAGGCCGATGGTCACACCTGCCGCCTTGAGCTCGAGCGGCAGTGCCTGCGCCGCCGTCTTCTCCAGAACACGACGTGCCACGCGCGAGGCGACCTCGCTGTCGGACTCGGGCAGGATGACCGCGAACTCATCCCCGCCGTACCGCGTGGGTACGTCGTACACGCGCACGGCTTGTTTGATCGCGACCGCCACCAGCTTGAGCACGGAGTCACCCACGCGGTGGCCGAAGCGGTCGTTGATCGTCTTGAAGCTGTCGACGTCGATCATCAGCAGCGAGACCAGGTGCTCCGCGCGCAGGGCGCGATTGAGCTCCGCCTCGAGGCGCTGATCGAAGTGACGGCGGTTGAAGAGCCAGGTGAGCGGGTCCGTCTCCGCGAGACGCTGCATCGCCTCACCCTGCTCGCGCTGGAGGAGACACGCGCCGATGTGGCTCGCGAGCAGCTCGAGCGTGACGAGGTCGTCATCGCCGAATGAGCGCCCGTCCACCGGATCCGCGATGTTCAGGACGCCGCGGGACTCGTCGTCAACGAGGATCGGCACCGACATGAAGGACGTCGTGCGGTAGCGGCCGGCATCGCCCGGACGGCCAGGATTGACGTCGCCGGTGCGCACGAGAAGCGACCGCTTCGACGCGGCGACCGAGCCGACGACTCCCTCGCCCTCGCGGACGCGGACGTGGCGCCGCACCTCTTCCGCGATGCCGACGGCGTTCGCCATGATGAAGTCGGTCGTCGCGTCGTCCCGGACCATGAGCGACGCGCGCTCACCACGCACAAGCTCCGTCGCCACCTTGAAGATGGAATCCAGAAGATCCTGCGCGAGCACAGTTCCACCCAGGTCCCGTCCGCTGTCCAGATCGCCTCCCCAACGCGCGCTCGGGTGAGTGTCCGACGGCCGCCCGACCGTGGCCATGAACGTTCGGTATCGGTTCGCTCCGAGAGAGGCTAGCGCCTGCGGCGTGAGCGGTATCAGCCCGGATCTGGCCGAAAAGCGAGGTATCAGGCTAGGACGTGCCCGACAGCACCACCGGGCCTGTCGGCGCATCGACGCCGCCGGCCGGCTCCGGGGTAAGCGCGACGGTGTCACCGGCCCCGATCGGCGCGTTGAGGATCAGCACCGTCACTCCGCGCTCACCCGTCACGCCGGCACGGACGGGGATGCTCCCGTGGATGACCCACGCCTCCCAGACCTTTCCTGCGGGCGCGGCCGGCAGATCGAGGATCAGATACGCCTTCGCGCCGTTCACCGGCTGGACGAGCGATCCGCGCAGCGAAGCGTTCGTGTCGGCCATGGCGAGGGGAACGACCCGCGCCCCCGCGACCGAGGTCAGCGCGTCCGCGTAGCGATCCACGTCGCGGCGAGCGGTGCCGTAGCCGACCAGAGTCAGAACGAGTACCGCTGCGAGCGCGAGCGGGACGAGGAACGGAACGGGACGGAAGAGCCCGGACCAGCGCGACCGGCGATCAGCTGCCGCGTTCGAGGGATCGCGCCGGGCGCGTTCCACGATCGCGGCGCGGAGTCGCGATGGTCCTTGCCGGCTGTGTGACTCCGCGACGGTCCACACGGTCTCGGCGAGCGTCGAGTACTCGGCGCGACATGCCGCGCACCCATCCAGATGTGCGGTAACGGCCTGCTCCTCGGCGGGATCGAGGATCCCGAGCGCATACGCCGCGAGGTCGTCGATCGGATGCGTCGTCATGCCCCCTCCACCTCAAGCTCGAGACGATCGCGCAGCTTCGCCATGCCCAGCCGGACCCGGCTCTTCACGGTGCCGAGCGGGGTTCCCGTTCGGTCGGCGATCTCGGTTTGCGACAGCCCCGACCAGAACGACAGCGTCAGCACCGTGCGCTGCTCCGGGGGAAGCGACGCGACGGCAGCTCGGACGCGCTCGGCGCGTAGCCTCGTAATGACGCGGTCATCCACGCGCGTTTCCTCGACCAGCTCCGCTGCTTCATCGATCAGCGCTTCGCGCTCGAGGCGCTTTCCCTTGGTGCGACGCCAGTCGATGGCCGCGTTCCGCGCGATCGCGAGCAGCCACGTCCGGACGGAGCCACGGTCCGAGCGATAGGACGCGGCGCGGCGCCACACGGCATGAAAGGCATCCTGGGCCACCTCCTCTGCCGGCTCGGGCGCACCGAGCTGGCGATATAGGACCCCGAAGACCACTCGCCCATACCGGTCGTAGAGCTCCCCGAGCGCGCCGGCGTCCTGGGCGACGATCCGAGCCAAGAGCGTCAGATCTTCAGCGTTCTTGTCGATGGATACGACGTCCGGCCCCGCGCCGGATGACACATTCCGCACCCCGCAAATGTACGGGGTCATCCGCTGCGTGATGGGCTGCGTATATGCCGCCGGAATCACCTCGAGAGGAGCCCTCATGGCTCGTCAATTCGCGATCGCGTTGGGCGCGGTCTACGTCCTCACCGGCATCCTCGGATTCGTGCTCGCCAGTCCGGTCCTGGGTCTATTCGGCGTGAACGTGCTCCACAACCTGGTGCACCTCGCGGTCGGTGGCCTGTGGCTCGCGGCGGCATTCGGCGGCATCCTCGGCGCCGACTCCCCCCGCAAGGCTTCACAGCTCATCGGCGTCGTCTACCTCCTCGTCGCGATCCTCGGATTCGTGCTCCCTGATCTCATGAGCCAGCTGCTCGTGATCAACATGGCCGACAACTTCCTGCACCTGGGCACCGCCATCCTGGCCCTCCTCATCGGATTCATGACTCCCCGCAGCACGCTGGCCACTGCCTGATCCGTCCATCCTCCTCCCTCCTCGCATGCACGAAGGCCCCGGCTCATGCCGGGGCCTTCGTCGTTGCGTGATCGACACGATCGAAGTCATCCACGGTCCGACGTCGGTGCGTAGACCAACGCGTGAACACCAACCGACTCCTCCTCATCACATTCCTTTGCTCGAGCATCGCCGTTGTCGCGTGCGCAGCTCCCGTGACGGTGAACGGCGCACCGAGCTCAGCCGTGGTGCGGATCAGCGCCTTCCGCTTCCAACCGGCCGACCTGACCGTTGCTGCGGGCACGACCGTGACCTGGACCAATGACGACGCGATCCTTCATACCGTCACGACAGGTACCTCGGTCAAGAAGGATGACTTCGGCAACTACGACCTCACCGCTGACGGTCGCGTTACCGGCGAGATGCCCGACAAGGGCAAGACCTTCTCCTTCACCTTCGCCATGCCCGGCGAGTACGCGTACTTCTGTTCGCGCCACAACAACATGACCGGCCGGGTCGTCGTTCGCTAGCCACCCCTCGCGTCCCGCGTTCCAAATTTCGCGTTAGGAGACCTTTCACCATGAAGCGGACCTTCTTGCGACTTGCCGCCGTCGGGATCGCGCTGTCGATCGTCGGCGCGGCCTGCGGATCTGCCGGAAGCGGCACCGCGAGCCCGTCCCCGAGCACCGCGACCAAGACCACCGCCGCCTCGAGCCCCAGTGCCGCGACAACGACGACCTCGACGTCGATGACCAAGGCCGCGGACCTCCGCGTCGCGCTCAACCTCCTGCTGATGGACCACGTATACCTCGCGAGCGCCGCGACGAACCAGGCGCTCCTCGGCAACGACGCGGGCTTCAAGGCCGCCGCAGCGACGCTCGACAAGAACACCGTCGGGCTCGGCGACGCGATCGGCTCCGTCTACGGCGACGCCGCGAAGACGAGCTTCGTCGCCCTCTGGCGGAAGCACATCGGATTCTTCGTCGACTACACCATGGGTGCGGCCGCGAAGGACCAGGCCAAGATGGCCAAGGCCAAGACCGACCTCGACGGCTACCGTGCCGACTTCGACGCCTTCATCACCGGCGCCAATCCCAACCTTCCCAAGGGCGCCGTCGCCGACCTCCTTGTCACGCACGTCAGCAGCCTCTTCGCGGTGATCGACGCGCAGGCCGCGAAGGACCCGACCTTCATCGACAAGATCAAGGTCAGTGCCGCCCACAGCCAGAAGATCGCAGACCCGCTCGCGGGCGCGATCGCCAAGCAGTACCCGGACAAGTTCCCGGGCACCGCATCCAAGGCATCCGATCTCCGTGTCGCCCTGAACCTGCTCCTCGACGAGCACGTCCAGATCGTCGCGTTCGCGACCGGTGCCGCAACCATCGGCAACGACGCGGGCTTCCAGGCCGCCGCGAAGACCCTCGACACGAACACCGTCGGCCTCGGTGACGCGATCGGCTCCGTCTACGGAGACGCCGCGAAGACCACGTTCGTCGAGCTCTGGAGGAAGCACATCGGCTTCTTCGTCAACTACACCGTCGCGACGGTCAAGAGCGACAAGGCCGGACAGGACAAGGCCGTCGCCGACCTCGACGGGTACCGCAAGGACTTCGACGCGTTCATCACGGGCGCGAACCCGAACCTCCCCAAGGGCGCCGTCGCCGAGCTCCTGATCCCGCACGTCACCGGCATCGCCGGCTTCGTGCAGGCCCAGGCCGCCAAGGACACCTCGTCCTTCGACAAGGCCGAGACCGCGGCGAACCACAGCCAGAAGATCGCGGATCCGCTCGCGGAAGCGATCGCCAAGCAGATGCCCGCGAAGTTCCCGGGCCAGTAGTGACGGCGCTCCGGCAGCGGACCATCGGCATCGGCGCCGCCATCGCGACGCTCGTGGCCACCGCGGCGATCGCGCTCGCGATCACCGCGCCGCAGCTCGGAGCCGCAAGCGGTCCCAGCCGCGTAGCCGCCTCGGTCAGTGTGACCGAGCGGCTCGCGGCGGGGCCGTACCACCTCGCGATCACCCGTACCGCCGCGGCTGGCGGCGAGCGCGCCGACGTGACGGTCACCGATCAGAGCGGCGCCACCGTCGCCGGCAAACCCTTGACCGGGCTGCTGGTGTACGAAGGCAGCGCCACCGGGCACGAGCACCATGACATCCTGGTGAGCCAGGAGCCCCAGCCCGGCCACTACGTCCTGGATCTGCGCGAAGCCGTGTCCGGCCCGTGGCTGCTCACCGTGGTCATTGGGGATGAGGCCCGCGTCGCCTACGTTTTCAACGTTCGGTAGGCACATCCAACATCGGCTCCCGCGCGTACAGCAGGTACATATCCAGAGGAGGGACCGATGACCCTGTTTTCCCGCGTGCGCATCGTCACCGCGGCTCTCGCGATCGTTCTGAGCGCTTGCGGCGGCTCGGCCGCCGCACCATCCCCGTCCCCGACCGCGGCACCGAAGCCCGCGGATGTCGCCATCGACGTCCAGGCCTTCAAGTTCCCCGTGAACATGGACGTGGCCAAGGGCACGAAGGTGACCTGGACGAACAAGGACACCGCGAAGCACACCGTCACGAGCGGCACGCGTCCGACCAAGGACGGCAAGTTCGACGGCCAGCTCGAGGGGAGCACCGGCGTCTTCAGCTTCACGTTCGCCGATGCCGGCGTCTACAGCTACTTCTGCAGCCTGCACTCCTCGATGAACGCGACCATCACCGTCAAATAGGGCACTACTGCCAGTCCCGCGACGCGAGCTTCACGAACAGCGCGAGCTCGTCGAGGCGGCGCGCCAGCACGGAGACCACTCCGTCGACGTGCTGGAGCGTCCCCTCGACGACGACCGCGCCACCCAGATCGACCACCGGCTTGTACGCCGCGTACGTCCTCGGCCGGATGATGATGTTCACCAGTCCGTATTCGTCCTCGAGCGAGAGGAACACATGGCCCTTCGCCGTCTCGGGATGCTGCTTCACCACCATCGCTCCGGCGACGATGACGCCCGACCCGTGCGCGCGCTCGTGCAGCTCGGCTGACGTACGCACGCCGCGCGCGACCAGCCGCTCGCGGTAGTACCGCATCACCTGCGGTCCGGTCGGGATCCCGGTGATCCGGTAATCGAGCGCGGTCCGCTCCTGCTCGCTGAGCGCCGGAAGCTGCGGCGCCGTGGTCGTGGGGAACGCGAGGACCGGGCGGGTAAAGGTCGGTGACGTCCGGTGGGCGTCGCGCGCGCGCCACAAGAGGGCGCGGCGCTGCTCACCGAGCGCGTCGAACGCCCCGACGAGCGCGAGGTTGCGCAGCGCTTCCTCCTTCAATCCGACACGGTGGGAGAGATCGTCGAACGACGTGAACGGCCGCCATTCGCGTTCACGCACGATCGCCGCTGCCTCGACCTCACCGAGGGCCTTCACGCCGGCCAATCCGAGGCGCACGTCGTGGACCCGGCAGGCGCGGTGGCGCGCGATGGTCTTCGAGCTGTCGACGACGTCCGACGGCGCGTCGCCGCGGTGCTCGACGATCGCCTTTGCCTGAGACCGATTCACGTCCACCGGCAGCATCCGGATCCCATGGCGCTTCGCGTCGCCGGCGATGACCGCGGGCGAGTAGAAGCCCATCGGCTGGTTGTTGAACAGCCCGACGTAGAACTCGGCCGGGTAGTACAGCTTCAGGTGCGCGGTGTGATACGCAGTGAGCGCGAAGGCCGCCGCATGGCTCTTGCAGAACCCGAACTCGGCGAATGCCGCGATCTGGCCGAAAATGAGGTTCGCCGTCGCGTCGTCCAGGCCGTGCGCGAGCGAGCCGGTCACGAACGGCGCGCGCAGGCGCTCCATGTCCTCGCTCGATCGCGCGCGGCTCATCGCCCGGCGCAGCTTGTCGGCCTCGGCGGCGGTGAACCCCGCGACGGCCATCGCGACGCGGAGGATCTGTTCCTGGAACAGGATCACGCCGAGGGTCTCCTTGAGGATCGGCTCGAGGAGCGGGTGCGGGTACGTCACCGGCTCGCGGCCCTGGCGGCGGTGGATGTACGGATTGACCATGTTCCCCTGCAGCGGGCCGGGCCGGATGATCGCGACCTCGACGACGATGTCCGCGAAGTTCCGCGGCAGCACGCGCGGCAGCGCCTGGGCCTGCGCGCGGCTCTCCACCTGGAACAGTCCGATCGTGTCGACCTCGCAGATGAGGTCGTAGACCGCCGGATCGTCGAGCGCGATCGTCCCGAGGTCGAGACGTACCCCATGCAGCTCGTCGATCATCGCGACCGCGTCCTTGATGAGCGAGAGCGTGCGCAGGCCGAGAAGGTCCATCTTGATGAGCCCGAGGTCCTCGATGTCGCGCTTATCGAACTGCACGACGTTGCGGCCGGGCATCGTCGCGCGCTCGATCGGCACCGTATCCACGAGCGGCAGCGCGGTGATGAGCATGCCGCCGTTGTGGATCGAGAGGTGCCGCGGGAAGTCGGCGATCTCCTCGACGATCTTGCGGAACAGCGGCCACCTCGCACGCTCCAGGTCGTTCAGGGTGTCGGTTGGGCCGGCGGGCGGGCCCTCGCTCGGGACCTCATTCACGTTCTGGTCGTGACGGCCGTCGAGGCTCCCGAGCGAGGACCCGCCCGCCGGCCTCATGACCATTCGGGAATCGAAGCGTGGGGTGTCAAGCGACTTCGCCATGAGATCGATGACTTCCGTTCTGAAGCCCAGCGCCTTTGCCACTTCTCTTGATGCCGAGCGCGAGCGATAGGTCACGACGTTGCAGACCATCGCGGCGTATTGGTCGCCGTACTTCCGATAGACGTACTGGATGACCTCCTCGCGATCGTTCGTCGCGATGTCGAGGTCGATGTCCGGCATCGTGTGCGAGTCCTCGGTGAGGAACCGCTCGAAGAGCAGGTTGTGTGCGATCGGATCGACCTTCGTGATGTCGAGCACGTACGCGACGATCGAGTCCGCAGCGGACCCGCGGCCCTGCGCCGGGATCCGGCGCTCGTTGCAGAACCGGACGATGTCCCAGTTGATGAGGAAGAACTCCGCGAGGCCACAGCGGTGGATGACGTCGAGCTCGTGCGCGAGCTGCTTCGAGACCGCGGGGGTCATGCCGCCGTATTTGGCGCGCGCGCCGTCCTGGCACAGCGCGTAGAGGAAGGAGAACGCGGTATAGCCGTCGGGGACCGCGAAGCCGGGCAGCCGCTGGTACCCGAACGCGAGGTCGAGGTCGCAGCGGTCCGCGATCGCGCGCGCGTTCGCGAACGCCGCGGGATGGTGCCCAAGCCGCGCGCGGAGGTCCACCTCACCTTTCAGCCAGCGCTCGCCGTTCGCGGCAAGCCGCTTCCCCGCCTCGTCGACGGTGCAGCCGAGATCGATGCACCGCAGCACGTCGTAGAGCTGCCGCGCCCCGGGCCGCGCGTAGTGCACATCGTTCGTGACCACCGTCGCGATGCCAAGCTCGGCCGCGAGCTCGGCACGCACGTCGCAGCGCTCGATGTCCGTTGGACCCCAGCGGTCGACGAGCTCCGCGTACAGGCGCTCCCCGAAGGCCTCGCGCAGGCGCGCGAGCGTCTCGGCGTCGTCGCTCTCCGACAGCGCGACGAGCCCCTCGGGATGCTCGGTGACGAGCGCGAACGTGGCGATCGGCTTGGTCTTCTCGCCCGCGAGCTGCGCGGCGGACACGATGCGGCAGAGGCTCGTCCAGCCGCTGCGGTCCAGCGCGAGCACGGTGAGTGGATCGGAATCGACCAGGCGCAGCTCCGCGCCGAAGATCGGCTTGATCCCGCGCTCGCGCGCCGCGTTCCAGAACCGCACCGCGCCGTAGAGCCCGTTCGTGTCGGTGAGCGCGAGCGCGTCATGTCCCAGCGCGACGGCGGCGTCGACAAGGTCGTCGACCGAGGATGCGCCGTCGAGAAAGGAGTAGCTGCTGTGGGTATGCAGGTTGACGAAGCCCGGCACGCACTCAGTCCATGACGCGTTGCAGGAACCACTCACCCCGGCGGCGATCGCCGTAGACGTCGCAGAGCGAGCCGTCGGCGGTCCGCAGGGTCAGGTACTCGCGTGCGATCCCGTCGGCCCACCACTCGCCGTCCACGCGCCAGCGCCGCACGACCTCGATCACGACGAACCGCCGGTGGCCCACGCGCAGGGCGCCGGGCTCGCCCTCGTGCCATTCCATGTAGGCCGGCAACGGATCGGCGAAGAGCCTCGTCACCGGACCACCTCCTCCCACTCGGCGGCGCGTTCGGGCAGGCGGGCCTCGGCGTCGACGACGCGCGGCTGCAAGACGACCCCGGGGCCGAGGCGGGTGCGCAGGAACTGCGCGACCGCGATCGCCTCCTCGGCATGCGCGCCATCCGGGGCGAACAGCCCGATCTGACGGCCGCGGGCGGGCTCGACGGCCGTGATCTCGAGCACGGCCGACGTGACGAGGCCGAGGGTCGGGATCTCTTCGAGGCCCCAGCGCAGCGAGCGGATGATCGCCGCGGATTCTCCCGAGGGCGGCAGGAGCGATCGCTCGAGCCGCAGTGGCAAGAGCTCCTCGCGCTCGAGGACGAGCCGCACCCGGAGCGCCGCGAGCCCGTCGTGCCGCAGCGCCTCCGCGAGCTCGTCCGCGGCGGCGCGAAGGGCGAAGATGAGCCGCTCGCGCGAATCGACGGGGGCATCCCAGGTGCGCTTCGCGCGGATGCGCCGGCGCGGCGCGACACCGCGCACGTCCTCGATGAGCTCGCCGGTGGCGAGCGCGTACGCGATGGCGGCGGAATGGCCGAACCGGTCGCTCACGTCACCGGCCGGGATCGCGAGCAGCTCGCCGATCCGCCGCACCCCAAGGAGCGCGAGCTCCTCGATGACCTTGGGATGGAGCGGGAGCACGTCGAGCGGCAGGACATCGAGAAAGGCGCGCTCGCCGCCCGCCGGGATCTCGCTCACCTTGCCCGCGGGCGTTCGCGACGCCGCGACGCGCGCGACGAACGGCGTGGTGCCCACCGCGCCCGCTGCCGTCACGCCCCCCGCCGCGCTGCAGGCGCTGATGGCGTTGCGCGCGACACGGAGCGGCGCGCCGAGGAGCCGCTCGGTGCCGCGGAGATCGCAGACGAATGCGCCGTCGTCCGCGACGCCGACACGCGGGAGCATCGCGCAGAGCGCGGCGAGGACGCGCGCGCGCGGCGCCTGCTCGCCGATCGCGATCGCGAGGTACGCCTTCATCCGGTCCTCTCCAACAGCTCGCGGCGCATGCCGACGTCGGTCGGCTCGGTGCCGAGCGCACCGAAGTGGAAGAGCGCGCGCTCCGCGACGAGCGCTGTCCAGCCGGTGGTGTGTCCGAAGCGCTGCTGCCACGCGACGCGCGCGAACGAGAACGTGGGAATCGCGAGGCGCCGCGCGCGGACGTCGGAGATGACGAGAAGCGCGGCCGGTGACGAGCGCACGATCGGAATGAGCGGCGCAAGATCGTCGATGGAGGTGCCGGGCACGAGCTGCGGGCCGGTGTCCACGACCGCGAGCCGGAAGCCGTCGCTGCGCAACCCCGCGCCAGCGGCAAGGAGCACGTCGTCGCGCGATCGTGCGCGGATGACGATCAGCCTGCTGAGATCGATCCCCGACCGCTGCGCCGCGGCGGCATCGAATGTCGCGCTCGGATCGACCCAGAGCACGCTGCCGCCATCGCGCTGCGCGCCTGCCGCGGCACGGTACGCGAGTGCCACCTTGCCGGTGCTTCCGGTCCCGACGAACGCGAGCGGTGCGCCCGCGGCGAGGCCGGGTGTGAGTGCGTCGAGCGAGCTGCCGGTCTGGATGCGTCGCTCATCGCTGCGCCGCTCGATGGCAGCGCCATGCGACAGCACGTGGGTGCCGAACCGCCCCTCCACACTCGCGATCGCCTGTGCCAGCGCCGTTTCCACGCACGCTCCCCGTTACCCGTCCATCTGGCCTGGCCTCCATAGAACGGATGTTCTAACTTTAAAGGAGCCCCGGAGGAGTCGTCAAGGGCCCGGCAGGGGCTCAACGGTGCCGCCGGAGCGACGAAAGACACCGACGACTTTCATCCGTGGCCGACGTCCTGCACAGCCAAGTTTCTCAAGGGAGCGTGAACACGTTGGACATCGATCACATCGGACCGTCGGCATGCATCGACTGCGGGCAGGATGCGTACATCCGTCTGGCCGGGACCGCCGACAAGGAGAGCTACGTCTGCGCGCACTGCTTCGCCGACCGCGGCCGCTCCGGCCGCAAGGGCGGTGAGGCGTCTAGAGGGTCGCAGTCTCCACCGACAGGATCGGCGGGAGATGCTGCGCAATGAGGCTCCAGCTCCGTCCCTCGTCGGCGCTTCCCCAGATCTCGCCGTTGGTCGTCCCGAAGTACACGCCCGCAGGATCCAGACGGTCGGTCGCCATCCCTTCACGCATGACCTCGTAGCTCGCGCCGCGCGGTAATCCGTTCGCGAGCTTCGTCCAGGTCTTGCCACGATCCTTCGTGCGCCACACGCCCGCACCGGTCGCCGGGGGCGACATACGCATCGGGAACTCGAGCGGGAAGAGATACGCCATCTTCGGATCGCGCGGGTGGATCGCCGACGCGAAGCCGTAGTCGGTCGGAAGACCCTTCGTCACGTTCGTCCACTTCTTGTCGCCGGCATCCTTGAAGTACGCGCCGGTATGCGCCTGCTGGAACCGCGCGCCGCCGACCGTCGGGCTGGCGACAACGTGATGCACGCAGGTGAAGTCACCCTCGGGTCCCTGTGGGACCGGTGACGCGAGGCCGGCGTTCTGCCTGGTCCAGCTCTTTCCGCCATCCGCCGACTCGTAGACGCCGGCCGAGCTGATGCCGATGCCCAGCGACTTCGGATCGGCCGCGTCGACCATGATCGAGTGGAGGCCGAGCCCGCCACCGCCCGGGGCCCAGTACTTCGTGTCCTCGTGGTCGTTGAGCGACCGCACCGACTCCCACGACTCGCCGCGGTCGGTGCTCTTGAACAGGGACGCCGGCTCGCTGCCGAGCCACATGACATCGGGATCCTTGGCGTGACCGGCCTCGATGTGCCAGGTACGGCTGAAGGTCCGGTCGTCGCCCTTCGGGAACGCCGGGTTCTTCCCCGGCTTCCAGGTCTTGCCGAGGTCACGCGAGATCTCGACGCGCGGGCCGCCCCAGGTCCCATTGATGCCCGCGAACAGCGACTGGCCGTCACGCGGATCGAAGGCCACGTGATAGACGGGCTGTCCCGGGAAGTACGGCCCTTCGAGGCGCCAGCGCTCGCGGGCCGAGCCGCTGCGGTAGATATAGACACCCTTCTTCGTTCCGAGCAGCACCAACACACCACGAGCCATCGCTACCCCTCCCCGCCGGACACTGCCGGCACGATGTGGACGATGTCGCCGTCCTTGAGGGGCGTGCGCTCACCATCCAGATATCGCATGTCCTCGTCGTTCGCGAAGATGTTCACATGCTCACGCATCCTGCCGTGTTCGTCGTGCAGGCGCTCGGCGAGCGTCGGGAACCGCGCGACGAGCGCCGCGAGCGCTGACGCGACGTCGGTCGCGTCGACGGGCGCGCTGCGCGCGCCGCCAGCGAACTCGCTGAACGCGCCGTGGAGCTTCACCGTTACACGTGCCATAGGGCTGGGAGTGTACGGACCGCGTCGGTACACTTCCGCGAACCGTGATGCAGACCGCTTTTCTCGGTGATCACGCATCGTCCGACGCGGGGCGGGTGGGCGCGAAGGCGGCCACGCTGTCGCGGCTCGCGGCGCGCTACCGCGTGCCCGCGGGCTTCTGCCTCGATGCGAGCGCCCACGAGCAGCTCGGCGCGGCCCTGGCGGGCGATGCCGTCGCAGGGACCGCGCTCCGCGCGCTCGTCGCCGCGGGATACGAAGAGCTCTGCCGGCGGACCGGCCGTACGGACACCGCCGTCGCGGTGCGGTCCTCCGCGATCGGCGAGGACGGCGCGGAAACATCGTTCGCCGGGCAGCACGACACCGTGCTCGACGTTCGTGGCCCCGACGCCGTCACCGAGGCGGTGCTCGCGTGCTGGCGGTCCGCTGCGTCCGACCGTGCCGCGGCGTACCGGCGGGAGCACGGCATCGCCGGCTCGCCGCGCGTCGGCGTCCTGGTGCAGGAGATGGTGCCGGCGGACGCGGCGGCGATCGCATTCTCGGCCGACCCGGTCGCGGGCGACCGCGACACGGTGGTCGTCGACGCCTGTTTCGGGCTCGGCGAGGCGATCGCGTCCGGAACGGTGACGCCGGACTCGTTCGCGATCCGCAAGGCCGACCTCGCGATCGTGAAGCGCACGATCTCCGGCGAGCAGGCGGCTCTTTCCGACGCACAGGTACGCGAGGTGTCGTCGCTCGCGATCGCCCTGGAGGCCGAGCGCGGCGGACCGGTGGACATCGAGTGCGCGTTCGCCGGCGGCATGCTCTACCTGCTGCAGTCGCGGCCGATCACGACGCTCCGCGCGCCGGTGGACTTCACCGTCGAGTGGGACGATCCCGCCGACGCCTCGCTCAGCTGGACGCGCGAGGACGTCCACATGAATGAGTGCCTGCCGCGCCTCTCCTGTGATTACGTCATCAACGGCCCCGCCTTCGGACTGGACAAGGCGAACGACGTCTTCGGGCCGCCGGTCCGGATGCTCTATCGCCGATTCCACGGGTACATGTACGCGGCGAGCCGGCCGCTCGTTCCGGCGGACCAGCTGCCGGCGCAGCAGGCGCTCGGGCTGAAGCGCCGCCGTGAGGCGGCCCGGACGCTCGCGCACGACTGGAAGGAGCGGTACTTGCCGGCGGTGCTCGGGCACTTCGCGTGGATGCGCGCTGCGCGTTTCGACGATCGCGCGAGCGCGCTCCGGGCGTGGGACGAGCTGTGGCCGCGGATCAACGACATCTGGCTGATGCACATGCTCATCGTCCCGCCGGTCTACTCGCTTCTCGAAGAGCTCGCGACCGTGTACGCCTCCCTCACCGGCCGGCCGGCGACCGATGCGACCGGGCTGGTGCAGGGCCACGCCGACACGCTCCAGGCGATGCAGCAGACGCTGCACGACATCGCTCGCGAGATCCGCGCGACGCCGGCGGTCGCTGAGGCGATCGACGACGTCCGCACCCTTGACGAGCTCGCTGCGGTGGCTGGCGGAGCGCCGATCCGCGCCGCCATCGATGCGTTCCTCGCCGTGCACGGTGACGTCGGTCAGGTGGGCTTCTACATCGATAGCCCGTCGTGGTCGGATCAGCCGCGCTCGCTCCTGGTCGAGCTCGCGCGCATCGCGCGCGCGACGGGTGAGAGCCCCGCGGCGCGGCGCGCTCGCCTTCTTGCTGACGGGGCCGCGCTCGAGGCGCGCACGCGCGATGAGCTGCGCGACCGACCCGAAGATCTCGCGCGCTTCGATGAGGTCCTCGCACCGTCGCAGGCCGCGGGTGCGCTCACCGAGGAGCACAACTACTGGATCGACCGGCTCTGCCAGGCCAACACGCGCCGGTTCGTCCTGCGCGTTGGCGACGTGCTCGTCCGCGCCGGATCGATCGCCGAGCCGGAGGATATCTGTCACCTCCACATCGCCGAGGTACGCGAGGCGCTCGCGTCCGGCGCAGATCGCCGCGCACTTGTTGCGGAGCGCCGCGCGGAGTTCGAGCGGAACCGGCGGCTGCGGCCGCCGCGGTATGTCGGCGCGCCGCTCGCGGCTCCCGCGCCATCTTCATCGATCCGCGACCTGGCCTATCGCGTCGAACAGCGCGACACCGACCTGCTCCGCGGCGTCGCGGCGTCGCCGGGAACCGGCCGGGGACCGGTGCGGCTCCTCAATGGCCCCACGGACTTCGCGCGCTTCCGCAACGGCGATGTCCTCGTGTGCCGATCGACGACGGTCAGCTGGGTCCCGCTCTTCAACATGGCGAGCGCGATCGTCGCGGACGTCGGCGGCGCGCTCTCGCACGCCGCCCTCGTGGCGCGCGAGTTCGGGATCCCCGCGGTCTGTGGCACCGGCACCGCGCTCGAGCTGCTCATCGACGGCGAGATCGTCGAGGTCGACGGGACCGCCGGCACCGTGCGCCGGATCGCAACGAAGATCTAGAGCGCAGGCGCCTCGACCTCGGCACCACTGGATGACGCGACATGCGGCGGAAGGCGCGAGCCCACCACGGCCGCGGCGATGCCGGACGCGGCGAGGATCAAGAACAGCCGTGACGCCGCTGACTCGGTCACCTCGACGAGCGCGAGCCCCGCGACGAGGGCGCCGATCATCCCACCGAAGTAGCGGGACGAGGACGTCACGCCCGACGCGAGCGCCGCGTATCGCGACGGCACGGAATCGAGCGCCGCGATCCGCGTGGCCGGGAACGTCAGCGCGACGCCGGCGCCGGTGATCGGCAGGCACACGAGAAGCACGCCGAAGTCCGACGCGTGACCGGACAGTCCGAGGATCGCGAGGCCGAGAGCGATGAGGGCTCCGCCGATGGCGGTCGGCCAGCGCGCCCCAACGCGGTCGACCAGCGCACCGCTCACCGGTGACAGGACGATCATCGCGATCGACTGCGAGCTGATCGCGATGCCGCCGCGGATCGTGGCGCCGGGACCAGAGCCCGCGAGGATCACCGGGACCGCGAGGAACGTGCCGTAGAGCGCGAGGTTCGAGAACGCGATCGTGAGGTTCGCGCCGGTGAACGCCGGTATTCCGAACAGGAACGGCGGGAGCGCCGGATCGGCGTGCCGTGACTCGTAACGGACGAAGATGGCCGCGCCGATCCCGACGACCGCGAGCAGAGCGATGGTGACGAGCGGCGTCGACGTGCCGGCCTCGGTGAGCGTCCACGCCGCCAGCGACAGGAGCACGCCGAGCGCGATCGCGCCGGGCACGTCGGCTTTCGTGTCTCGCCGCGGCGGGTCGCCGGCCGGGAGCGAGCGCCAGGCGACGGCGAGCGCGAAACCGGCGAGGGGCAGGTTCACGAGGAAGATGAGCCGCCAGTCGATCCCCGAGAGCAGCCCGCCGAGCAACGGGCCGACGGCCGCGCCGATGCTCGTCGTGGCGCCCGAGATCCCGAAGTACGTGCCGGCCTTCCCGTCCACCGAGCGTCCGCGGAGGAGCGCAAGGCTGTTCGGGACGATGCCGGCAGCGGCGATGGCCTGTTGCAGCCGGAAGATGACGAGCACGAGGAGGTTCGGTGCGAGCGCGCAGCCCACCGACGAGACGATGAAGTACACGAGCGCGCCGAGCATGAAGCGCCGCCGCCCGAATCGATCGCCGAGACGCCCCGCGATCGGCTGCAACGATGCCATGGCAATGAGGTAGGACGTGATGAGCCACGCGAGCGTCACGCGGTCCGCACCAAGGTCGCGGCCGATGAGCGGCAGCGCGACGACGATCATCGTTGAGTTCAACGGAACGAGGAGATTGCCGAGCGCGACGGCGAAGACGAACGCCGGGATGCGCGGCATCAGCTGATCGGCTCGCGGAGCGGAGCGATCCGCACTGCTGCATAGAGCGCGACCCCTGTGCAGGCGATCCCGCCGACGAGCAGGCCGGCACCGATCCCGGCGACGCTCCCGATCGAGCCCATCACCATCGACCCGAGGGGCATCAGGCCCATCGCGATCATCGTGTACACGCTCATGACGCGGCCACGGAGATGATCGGGAGAGCGAGTTTGCAGCATGCCGTTCGCCATCCCGAGGAAGATCATCGACCCGAAACCGATGACGAGCAGGATCGGAAGTGACGGCACGAGCGAACGCTCCGCCGTGAACGCGACCAGGAAGACGCCGGAGCCGGTGATCGACGCGATGAGCGGAATGCCCCGGCGCCGGAAGCGACCGAGCATCGCCGTGGATAAGGAACCGAGAAGCGCGCCGACGCCGGACACCGCGAGCATCCACGAGAGCTCGACTGCGCCGACGTGAAGGAGCTCGTGCGCGACCGCCGGGAGCAGCTGGAGGTACGGCCGAACGAACAGCGCGGCGCAAGCCGACAGGATGATGATCCAGCGCACGACGACGTCCTGCCTGACGTAGGCGAGGCCCTCACGGATGGAATCGAGGACCGAGACCCCGCGCCCGGTCGTCACGGCGACCGGGCCCATCCGCAGGAGCGCGACGATCACGGCGACGTACGACACGGCGTTGACGAAGAAGAGGATCCCCGCGCCGAACGTCGGCCTGTCCGCGAACGGGGCGAATAGCAGCCCGCCAAGGACCGGACCGATGATCTGCGGACCGTTGAAGGCCGCGGAACTCAGGCCGATCGCACTCATGAGATCCCGCTGCGGCACGAGCCGCGGGACCATCGACTGCCGCGTCGGTCCATCGAAGGCGAAGATCGTCGAGTTGAGAGCGGCGAGCAGCAGGATCTCGACGATGTTGATCTTGTCGGTGATCGATAGGGTCGCGAGGATGCCCGCGGTGATCGCGGCGGCGGATTGCGTCACCAGGAGCAGCCGGCGCCGGTCCGTGCGATCGGCGAGCGCCCCGCCGAACAGCCCGAGCGCGAGCCCGGGGATCGCGCGGGACAGGCCCACGAGGCCGAGGTAAAGCGGCGCGAGCTGCGGCACCCCATCCCGCACCGCGAGCAGGACGACGAGGTATCCCTGCCCGAACATCTGCATCCACGTGCCGACGTTCGAGACGAGCAGGCCGAACCAGAACAACCGAAAGTCGCGATACCGGAGCGCCGCGAGGGCCGAGGTGCGCCCGGGCTCCACATCGGTCGCGAGATCGGTGGTCTGCCCTTCAAGCTCCTCAGCGAGGTCGTCGCGCGCGGTCGGTGCGGTCACGATCCGACTCTAGGGGTCCGCGCCGGGTCGGCATGCAACGCGCCGTGCGCTGGGCCTACGCTCACTCCATGAGCGGTGTCGATCTTCGGTTCGAGCTTGAGCGGGCGATCACCGAGAACGAGCTGGTCCTCCATTTCCAGCCACGCGTGTCGCTCGCGACGCTCGAGCTCCGTGGCGTGGAGGCGCTTGTGCGGTGGCGTCATCCGACGCGCGGCATCATCCCCCCATCGGAGTTCATCGCGGCAGCGGAGCGCGCGGGTCTTATCCGCGATCTGGACACCTGGGTCATCCGGCAGACGCTCCTTCAGGCCGCCGTCTGGCAGAAGGACGGCGTGGCCATCGGTGTCAGCGTGAATGTCGGTGCGGCGATGCTGCGGGACGAGCCGTTCCTTCGACTCTTCGAGCGGACGCTGAAGATGCAGGGCGATCCCGGGAAGCTCACGCTCGAGGTGAGCGCGACGAGCCTTGCGGGCGGTGATTGGCCGGCCGAAGGCCTTGCTCGGCTCCGGCAGGGCGGCGTGAAGCTCGCGCTCGACGATGTGACCGCCCCAGCGGAGCTCGAAGCAGCGAGCGGTGCGCGCTGGGACTTCGTGAAGCTGGGCCGCAGGCTGGTCACCGGAGCGGCGCGCGATCCCCGGACCGGCGCGACGCTCCGTGCGCTCGTCGCGCGAGCGAATGAGCTCGGCGGGCGGGTCATCGGAGTCGGCGCCGAGGACCAGAGCGCGCTCACGCTGCTGCGCGATGCGGGCGCCGAAATGGTGCAGGGCTACGTCGTGGCTCCCCCGCTCGGCGTGCAGGAGCTCTTCGCCTGGTCGAGGGCTCAGCCCAAGCCGGTCTAACGCGCGCCCACCTGCGAGAGTGCATGGGAGTCGAACCCACCACGGAACGTGCAACGCCCCGTCAGCGGTTTTGAAGACCGTGGCCTGCACCGGCAGACGCGCACTCTCATGCCGGTGTTCGGAGGAAACCGGCTCGTTCAGTCTACGGAGATACCAGCGGCGCCCCGAAAGGCGTGGCAACGGGCGGTTGCAAAGGGGGTACGCGAGGTGTGCCTCAGCCGACGTGCTCGCGAGCCGGCTAGGACTTGCTGAGGGTCGCTCGGACCTTTTCGTACTCGTCACTGGTGATCTCACCCATCGCGAGCCGTCGGCCCGCGATCGCGAGCGGCGTATCGAGGGCGCTGACCCCCGCCGGTCCGGACCTCGAGTTCGCCCGGAGCAGGGTGGTCATCACGACCACCAGCAAGACCACGATGAGCAGGGCCGGGACCCACATCCATGTACCCATCCAGCCGGGCGTGTCCGTGTACCAATTCATCACTTCGGGACTCCTTCTGCGAGCGTCGTCCGCCCGCCTTGCCGGCGAAGATGGGATCTCCGCGGCGGCTTCAGGACCCGATCGCCAGCGAATCGCTGAAGTAGATGCGACGACGAGGCAGGCGGCATGACGGAAGGGTCATGCCGGACTCGGCCTCGCCGCGCTATCGCGTCGCAGCGCGTCGACGGCCTTGCCGAGCCGGGCCTTGGCTTCGCGGGCCACCGCCGCGATCGCCGGGTCGTCCCCAATGATGCCGAGCGCAGCCTCGGGGTCCATGGCTTCGACGCTCGTTGTGCCGTCCTGGTTGTCGTAGACGATCACATTGCACGGAAGCAGCAGCCCGACGCCCAGATCCGCCGAGAGGGCCTGATGGGCCAACGGTGGGTTGCACGCGCCGAGGATCACGTACGGCCGAAACTCGACATCGAGCTTCTCCTTCATCGTCATCCTCACGTCGATCTCGGTGAGGACTCCGAAACCCTGCTCCTTGAGCGCCGCCCGCGTGCGCTCGACGGTCTCGCCATAGGGAGCTGCGATCGTGGTACCGAACCCGTAGCCGCGTGTGGGTGTTCGCAACGTCATGGTGACCTCCTCGCTTCCTGGTGCCGCCTGCCTGATCCCAGTAGTAGCACGACTGTGCCGCTGACCTGCGTTCACTACGCGAGCTCGCGCTCCGTCCGCCGAAGGAGTAGCGCGTTGGTCACGACCGTGATCGAGCTCGCGCTCATCGCGAGCGCGCCGAACTCGGGCCGCAGCAGGATCCCGAACGCCGGGTAGAGCACGCCCGCCGCGATGGGGATGGCGACGACGTTGTAGATCGCGGCCCAGAAGAGGTTCTGCTTCATCTTCCTGACAGTCGCCTTCGAAAGCTTGATCGCCCCAAGCACGTCGGCGGGATCCGAACGCATCAGCACGAGATCGCCCGCCTCGACCGCCACATCGGTGCCCGCGCCGATCGCGATCCCGAGGTCGGCCTGTGCGAGGGCAGGCGAATCGTTGATACCGTCTCCGACCATCGCGACGAACGTGCCCTCGGACTGCAGCCGCTTGACCTCCTCCGCCTTGTGCTCAGGTAGCACCTCGGCGAGCACCCGCGTGATGCCGAGCTGCTTCGCGACGGCCTCGGCCGTCTGGCGGTTGTCACCTGTGAGCATGGCGACCTCGATGCCGAGCGAGCGGAGGCCATCGATCGCGCGCTTCGCGCTCGGGCGCGGGGTGTCCTGGATGGCGGCGACGCCGGCGAGCTTCCCATCGATCGCGACGATCGAGAGCGTCTTGCCCTCCCCCAGCAGCTGGGCGATCCGATCGCCGAGCGCGCCGGTGTCGACGCCGCGCTCGGCCATCAGCGGTTGGGTTCCCACCAGCACGCGCCGTCCCGCAACCGTGGCCTCGACGCCGCGGCCCGCGAGAGCTGCGAAGTCGGATACCTCGGTCGGGACCGAGATCTTCCGCAACGTGGCGGCGTCCAAGAGTGCCTTGGACAGCGGATGGCCCGAGCGCGCTTCGGCGCCGGCCACGAGACCGAGGAGCTCCTCATCGGTGAATGGCGGCACCGTCGCAAGATCGGTGACGTGCGGCTTCCCCTCGGTGAGCGTGCCGGTCTTGTCGAAGACGACGGTCTGGATGCGTGATGCGAGCTCGAGGCTGGTCGCCTCCTTGAAGAGGATCCCGTGCTTGGCGCCGATGTCGGTCCCGACCATCACCGCGGTCGGGGTCGCCAGGCCGAGCGCGTCGGGACAGGCGATGACGACGGCGGTGACGGCAAGGGTCAGGGCGAAGAGGATCGGCTCCCGCGCGATGAAGTACCAGAACAGGAGCGTGAGCACGCCCGAACCGACCGCCACGATGACCAGGTAGTGGGCGGCCCGGTCGGCGATCCGCTGGGCCGGCGGCTTCGAGGATTGGGCCGTCTCGACGAGCTGCGCGATCCGAGCGAGCGCCGTGTCGGCGCCGATCTTGGTCGCCCGATAGCGGATCGATCCGGTCTGGTTCACCGTGCCGGCCACGACCTGCGCCCCGGCTTCCTTTTCCACGGGGATCGATTCGCCGGTGACCATCGACTCGTCTATGGAAGTTCGTCCGTCGACGACCTCGCCGTCTACGGCGACACGCTCACCGGGCTGAAGCACGAGGGTGTCCCCCACGCGCACCTCCGCGACCGGCACCCGGACGATCGAGCCATCGCGCTCGACGTTCGCCTCGCTCGGGGTGAGCTCGAGCAGCTTGCGGACCGCATCGGAGGAGCCCTTCCGCGCCTTCATCTCCATCCAATGTCCGAACAGGAGGAAGGTGGCCAGCATCACGGCCGCCTCGTAGAACGTATCGCCGCCGACCGTGAACGTCAGACCGACGCTGAAGAGGTACGACACGAGGATCCCGAGCGAGACGAGCACGCTCATGTTCAGCACGCCAGAGCGGATCGAGCGCCAGGCTCCGATGTGGAACACGCTCGAGGCGTACAGCGCGACCGGGGTCGCGAAGAGCAGGAGGATCCAGTTCCGGTCGATCGGCGCCGGCAGCGCCCGGCCTCCGAGGAGCAGGGTACCGAGGGACGAGTACGCGATCACGGGGATCGAGAACGCGAGCGCGATCCAGAAGCGGCGGCGCATATCCGTTTCCATCGCTTCGGCCATCCGGGGATCGGACATATCGTGTCCCGCCGCCTCGCGCCCGCCATGGGCGGCTGTTTTGGCGGCCGCCTGGTGCATCGACTCGTGCGAGCTGACCTCCGCCATCGGCAGCGGGACCGGGTTCTGGAAGTTGCAGCCGACGACCGCGCGCGCGAGGCTGGCGGCATCGGTCATTCCGGCGTGCACCGTGACGGTCGCGACCTTCCGCGCGACATCGACGTGCGCCTCGATGACGTGGGGCAGGCGCCCGATCGCCGCCTCGAGATCATCCGCGCAGCACGGACAGAACACATGCTCGAGCGGGATCTCGAACGTCGCAGTCAACGCGTTCAGATCGCGTGTGATGGGCAAGGCGTTCTTCATGGTCGGGTCGATCCGGCGGAAGGAATGTCCCGATCGGTCGCGAAGGCCTCTCTGACGGTGAGCACGAGGATCGCGACCACGGCGATCGCAACGCTTGCGCACCAGGGACAGATCGCCCGGATCACGAACACCTCGAGATAGGTCAGATAGGCAACAAAGACCGTCCCGGCGAGTGAGAGCGCGAACAGCCCCGTCAGCGCGGATGCGGGCCCGTTCGCACGGAACCGCCACCAGGCGAGGGCAGTCATCGCCGCGAGCGCAGCGAGGCCGAGCACCGCGACGGGCACGGGACCGAGCATCGCGTAGCGGCTCGCCTGCACGACCTCACAGCCGCCGGCGCCGACACAGAGCGCGAGACTGCCGGAGTAGTGCACCCATGTCAGGTAGGCCGAGACGGCGGTGCCGATCGCCCCGAGCGCGACGACTGCGGTCCGTCCGCGCGACCCGCTCACTTCAGCAATGGATCGATGATCGCGCGCAGCTGCTCGATCGATTGCACGCCCTCGAGCTTGCGGCCGTTGATGAAGAGCGTCGGCGTCGCGGTCACGCCCTTGGTCGGACCGATCGCTATTTCGTCGCGCACCCTCTGGCTGTACCGGTCAGAGGTCAGGCACGCGTTGAACCCGGACCCGAGGCTCAGCGCGTCGGCGATCTTCTGCAGGTTCGCCTTGGAGAATGTCCCGCTGTTCTCCCCTCCCTGGGCTGCGTAGAGGCGGTCGTGGAAGTCCCAGAACCGGTTCCCTTCGCCCGCGCACTCGGCGCCCTCGGCAGCCCACAATGACTCACGCCCCAGGAACGCCATGTGCCGGAAGACGAAGCGGACCTTCCCTGTCGCGACATACTCGCTCCGCAGCTGCGGCTCGGTGGTCGTCGCGAAGATGCGACAGGCCGGGCACTGGAAATCGGCCCACTCCTCGATCGTCACTGGCGCGTTCGTGTCGCCGAGGACGTTGGCTGCGGCGCGGATCTCCGGCGCGAGCGGTGCCGGCGCTTGTGGTGTCGCGCTGCTCAACGCGATGAATCCCACGACTGCCAGGATGGCCACCGCTCCAACGATCGCGAGCTGCGCGCGGCTCGGTCCGCCGCGGCGCGCCGGTACGGGTGGAGACGCGCGCCCCTCACGGACGCGCCTGGCTCGCGTCGCTATGAGGCGCTCCCTTGGTGGCGTTCGCCAGGGCCGGTGTAGAGCTGGCGCGGACGGGCGATCTTCTGGTCCGGATCGAGCAACCCCTCTTCCCACTGCGCGAGCCAGCCCGGGGTGCGACCGATGGCGAAAAGCACCGGGAACATCTCCACGGGAAAGCCCATCGCCTGATAGATGATCCCGGAGTAGAAGTCGACGTTCGGGTACAGCTTTCGGCTGATGAAGTAGTCGTCGTTGAGCGCGATCTTCTCCAGCTCAAGCGCGATATCAAGGAGGGGATTGCGGCCGGTGACCGCGAACACCTGGTCCGCGATGCGCTTGATGATCCGGGCCCGGGGGTCGTAGTTCTTGTAGACCCGGTGGCCGAAGCCCATGAGCCGCACGTCGCCGGCCTTCACACGCGCGATGTGCTCGGGGATCCGGTCGAACGAGCCGATCTCCTCGAGCATCCGGAGCACCTGCTCGTTGGCGCCGCCGTGCAGCGGTCCGTAGAGCGCGCCGACACCCGCGGCGACGGCCGAATACGGGTCCGAGCGCGCGCTGCCAACGACCCGCACGGTGCTGGTCGAGCAGTTCTGCTCGTGATCCGCGTGGAGGATGAACAGGACCTCGAGCGCGCGCTCGAGGATCGGATCCGGCTGGTACGTGAGCTCGGTCGTCTTCCACATCATGTTCAAGAAGTTGCCGGCGTAGCCGAGGTCGTTGTCGGGGTAGACGTACGGCAGCCCGACGGCATGCCGGTGCGCGAACGCGGCGATCGTCGGCATCTTCGCGATGAGCCGCACGATCTGCTTGCGTCGGCCGGCCGCGTCGTCAATGTGCTTGGCCTCCGGGTAGAACGTCGAGAGGGCCGCCACAGTGCTCATGAGAACGCCCATCGGATGCGCGTCGTGGCGGAAGCCGTCGATGAACTTCTTGATGTTCTCGTGGATGAAGGTGTGGTGGGTGACCTCGTCGCTCCACGCCGCCAGCTCGTGGTCGGTCGGGAGCTCACCGTCGAGCAGAAGGGACGCGACCTCGAGGAACCCACACCGGTCGGCGAGCTCGTCGATCGGGTAGCCGCGGTAACGCAGGATCCCGGCATCGCCATCGATGTACGTGACCGCGCTCTTCACTGCGGCCGTCGCCATGAATCCGGGGTCGTACGTCAGGAGGCCCGGATCGTCCGCCGAGGTCTTGATCCTGTTGAGCGCCGTTGCGCGGATCGCGCCGTCCTCGATGGGGATGTCGTACTGCCTTCCGGTCCGGTTATCGGTAACGGTGAGCGACTCGCTCGCCGGCCCGGTCCCGGTCGGGCCCGTGACGGGGGTCTCGACTGCGTTCATCGTGGTCCTCCTAGTGCCCTGGTGCGGTGAGCGGTCCGTCGAAGATCGAGGGGTCGGGCGTGCCCTCCACCTGGAGGATGCCGGCGGCACCCTTGTTGAGCGCCCGCTGCAGTGAGTGGTCGACGAGCGTGTAGTTGCCGGGGACCTGCAGGGTCAGCTCGACCGCCACGGCGCCGCCAGCCGGGACCGTGGTCGTCTGGACGTTCTCGAGCGGGTTGCCGAGGGCACCCTCCGGGTACACCCGATCGAAGATCTCCCCGATGACGTGGAAGCTGGAGGGGACGAAGCCGCCGACGCCGAAGTAGATGCGGATCTTCTCACCGACCTTGGCCTTGAGCGCGCCGGCACCGGTGAGCGCGCCGACCCGGCCGTTGAACAGCACGTAGTCGGGCTGCTCGGCGAGGAGCTTCTCATTGGAGAACTCCTTGTGGCCCGCGACGCCGAAGGGCGTCGTCGTGTACAGCTCGCTCTGCATGACGTAGTACTCGTGGTCGACCTTGGGCAGCCCGCCGACCGGCTCGACAAGGATCATCCCGAACATGCCGTTGATGATGTGCAGGGGGATCGGCGCCGTCGCGCAGTGATAGACGAAGATGCCCGGGCTGAGCGCCTTGAAAGTGAACTTGGTCTCCTGGCCCGGCATGACCGAGGTCGCGGTCGCCCCTCCACCCGGTCCGGTGACCGCGTGGAGGTCGATGTTGTGCTGCATGACGTCGCCGGCCGCGTTCTTGATGTGGAGCTCGACGGTGTCGCCGACCCGGACGCGCAGCATCGGGCCGGGCACGGTACCCCCGAAGGTCCAGTAGCTGTAGGTCTGGCCGTCATCGAGCTTCGCGACGACCTCCTTCGTCTCAAGGTTCACGACCACCGTGGCAGGGGTCGTCCGGGTGATCGGCGGCGGAACGTCGGCCGCCGACCGCGAGATCTCGGCGACCGTGACCGGCTTGGCGCTGGCGGCGGGCGCGACGGCCGCGGCGGCCGGCGCGGCCACCGGCGCGCCGGTGTGATCCATGGCCGGCATGGGGATCGTGGCTGCGGACACGGGCTTCGTCTGGCTCGCGGCGTTCAACACGAGGACCGTCGAGGTGAAGATCACGGCGACGGCGATCACGGTCAGCAGCAGGCTGCGATAGGCGAAGCCCACCGGCTCGAAGGGCGCCGGGTAGCGACGGACGGGCTGGGTGTGCGTTTCATTCATTGGCTCACCCTACCCAGCACCCCGGGGCCTCACGCCTACCGGAGGTCCTCATTTGGGAGGGCCAAAGGTCCTTTCCGGCGGGACCGAGGGCGTGAAACGGACCTCGATCGGCACCGCTGCGGCCGGGGCGACCGCGACCGCCGGTCCGCGCACGGTCCGGGCCACGTTCACCGCGAAGAGGATCAGCGCGGCGTACGCGAGGATGCCCGAGAGCCCGACGATCCCGCCGCTCCAGGAGCCAGCGGCATCGAACAGCTGCGGTCCGACGCGTGCGGCCACGCCGAGGTTGGCGAGGACCAGGATGATGACCTGGAGCCGCGCGCTCCACGCCCGCCGGTCGAGGAACGCCGGCAAGGCGCGCGAAGCCACGGCGTAGATCGTGATGGTCACGAATCCGAGCGCGAGCGCGTGCCGGGCCGCCGACACCTGCAGGTACGCACCGGTGAATCCGAGTGGCGCAACGGCAAGGATCGAAAGGCCGGTGAACGCCCACGCGAACGCCGAGCGGACGCCGATACGCGTCAGGCGGGCGTGACCGGCCAGGGGCTGGCGGGCGATGCTCGGACCGAAGATGCCGACCGCGACGGCGATGACCACCGCGCCGGCGAGCATCGCCCACGCTCCCGCCCCGACGCCGAGGGCGAAGAGCGCGACCCCCAGGAGCCAGAGGCCGCCACCGCCGAGCAGCGGACGCGGCCGGGCCGGCACCGAGGCGATGAATCCCGGCGCGAGGCGCGCCCAGACCCCGAAGATCATCGTCGCGAGGCTCCCGAGCAGCAGCACCCAGAGCGCCCGGTCGTCCGACGTCTGGTCGACGATCACCGGGGCCGTGCCCGTCATCTCGAGCGCGACGAGCAGCGCAGCCACCGGCAGGGCGACGATCCCCGCGCCCATCAGCAGCTCGTCCGCGCGATGGGGGTTCCGGCCGCCGGCGAGCGCGCGCACCATCCTCGCCGCGAAGGTGGCCGTGCCGCCGACGAGAAGAAGGCCGCTCAGCGCGAGCACGGCGTCGCGGCCGGGCAGATCCGCCAACGGCTGGGCGATCGCGCGGAGCGCGAGGCCGGCGACGGTCGAGGCGTAGATGGTCCACGAAAGACGCGCGCTCGCCGCAGGCGCGCCGCGGAATCGGGGGATCGCGTGCAGGGCGATGCCCGCGGCGAACAGACCGGCGAAGCCAAAGAGCTGGACGAGCCCGTGCACCTGGACGAGGGCCAGCCAGCTCGCGCCGAGCAGCGTCACGCCCCACACGCGCGCGAGCAGTAGCCAGAGCCCGAGCCCGAAGCCGGCGGTCAGGGCGATGGCGAGCGAGGTCGCTACGAAGACGGCGACGGGTGGAAGGCGATGGCGGGCCGCCCGGTCGTCGGACCGGCTAATCCACGCGCTCCCTGCTCCAAGGGCCGGACCTGGCTAGGCCGACACGATGAGCGCGGTGACCATCCCGAAAATCCCGGTCGGACCTTGGATCGTCAGACTCCGGCGTCGCGGCTGCGAGTCCGTTATCCATATCGGCACGCTAGGACTGCCAGCTCGACCCACCAAGCGCCACAGGTCCCGACTTACGTGGGCCGAACGGCCCGAGACTTACTCCCGCGGCTGGTGCTTCGCCATATAGGCCGCGGTTTCAGCGCGGCGTGAGAGACCGAGCTTGTCGAGGATGCGACTGACGTAGTTCTTCACGGTCTTCTCGGAGAGGAACAGTGTTTCCCCGATCTCGCGATTCGTCCTGCCTTCCGCCAGCCCGGTGAGCACCTTGCGCTCCTGCTCGGTCAGCGACGCCATCGCGGGGTCCTCACCACGGCTCGAGCGGATGCGTTCGAGCACCTTCTCAGTGACACCTGGGTCCAGCAGGGATCTGCCGGCGGCGACTGCCGTGACCGCGTCGACGACCGCCTGGCCACGAGTCTGCTTCAACAGGTATCCCGAGGCACCCGCGAGGATCGCGGCGAACAGCGCATCGTCATCCAAGTACGACGTGAGCATGATGACCTTGGTGTCAGGCCGGGCCTCGCGGATGGATCGGCAGGCCTCCACGCCGGAGCCATCCGGCAGCCGGACGTCCATGATCACGACATCCGGCTTCAGCTTGGCGGCCGCATCGACCGACTCCGCGACGGACCCCGCTTCACCGACCACGGTCATCCCGTCCTGGCGACCGAGCAGACCCCGCAGTCCTTCGCGCACGACCTCGTGGTCGTCGCAGATGAGGATCCGTGTCATGCCGGTACCTCCGTGCGTATCGGTAGCCGCATCTGCAGCCGCGTGCCCGCGCCTGGCGTAGAACGTACATCGAGCCTGCCGCCCACGTTGAAGGTCCGTTCCCGCATGTTCCGCAAACCCAGGCCGTCGACGGATCGGGCAGCGTCGAACCCGACCCCATCATCGGTGACCTCGAGCATCACGCTCTCGGACTCTCGCAGCAGGCGCACGGTGACATGCCTCGCCCGGGCGTGCCGCGAGACGTTGCCGAGCGCGTCGGCCGCGACGTAGAACACGGCCTCTCTCGCCAAACGATCCAACAACGTCTCGGCTGCCTGGTCCACATCGACATCGACCTCGAGCAACGCATTGGTCGCGGTCTGCTGGGCGATGTTCGGGAGTGACTCGTGGAGCGGCCGATCACTGCCCCGGATCGGCCGCAGTCCAAGCACGTAGCTGCGTAGATCAGCGATCGCGGCGTTGAGCCGATCCACCGACCGTGCGAGCTGGGCACGCGCCACCGCGGGCGTGGCCTCGATCTGGGCAGAGGCGTCCTCGATCAGGAGTCCGAGCCCGTACAACGACTGGATCGCGCCGTCGTGAAGGTCCATCCCGATACGGTGTCGTTCTTCGAGAGCGGACAACCGGCTGGTCTGCGCGTAGAGCCGCGCGTTCTCGATCGCGATCCCGGCTTGCGCCGCGAGTGCCAGGAGCGCTTCCTCGTCCTCCACGCTGAACTCGGCGCCGCCGTGCTTCTCGGTGAGGTACAGGTTGCCGACGCTCTCGCCGCGCCACCGGATCGGCACACCCAAGAAGCTCTTCATCGGTGGATGATCGGGCGGAAAGCCGACCGAAGCAGGGTGGTCATGGAGATCTTTCAGCCGGATCGGCCGGCCGGCGCGCGGCAGAAGGCCGAGGATCCCCTTCCCCACCGGAAGGTGGCCGATCCGCGCATGGGCTTCAGCGCTGATGCCCGACGTGTAGAACCGCGTGACCACGCCCGTCTCGTCGAAGGTGCCGAGTGCCGCGTACTGCGCATCGCCCACGATCCGAGCGAGATCCGCGATCTTGTGCAGCAGCGTCTCGGTCTCGAGCTCCGCGCTGAGTGCCAACCCTGCCTCGTTGAGCGCGCGTAGCCGCCGCGATTGTCCGACCTCGCGCTCGTGCAGCTCGCCAAGCCGGCTGAGGATCGCGATGGAAAAGGTGACGATGCCGGCGGAACCGATCGCCAACAATGCGAGGTGGCCAACGACCGATGTCAGCGAGGGTTCGAGGACCCAGTAGTCGAGCCCGACGAGCCCGGCAAGCATCAGGACCGGCAGAACGACGGCCGCGATGATCAGTCGCGGTGGGTACGCGCGCCGACCCGCCAGGACGCCGAGGTTCACCTGCTGGATTATCGGACTACCGAACCGGGACGTAGCCGAAGCAGCCCCGTTCCTGAGCCTCGGACGCGAGTGACGTGATCTGGGGTTCGTGCCGGCCCTCAGCGTTCAAACGGTCCTTCGCGAAGGCGATCGGGAGTGTCCGGCGCGGCCGGATCAAGCGGAGCGTGAGCTCAGGAGCGATGGTCGACTGGTCGTACACGGCGAGATCCGCCTCATCGTGTAGAGGGCACGTGGCGTCCCCCGCCAGCAGCGCGCAGAGCACCCCGGGCCCGGAGCACCGCAACGTGCGCAGGCCCAAGCGCTCGAAGCACCGGGCCCAATCCGCCCGTACGTCAGCGTCTTCGCTGACGACGAGCGCGACACGGGGCCGCTTCAATTCCGCCGGCACCTCAGGCCTTGAGGAGTGCCAGGCGCGACCGGTATTCCTCGGGGTCGATGTCGCCGCGCGCGAGCCGCTCGTCGAGCATCTGCTTCGGGTTGCGTCCTGCGTCCGCCGGCCGGGCGATCCGCAGCAGAACGACCAGTCCGAGCGCGAACACCAGGGCCAAGAACACCCAGGTGCCGAGCATCATCCAGTTCATGTAATCGGGCATGTAGCCGATGCCAGGACCGTACATCTCGTGTCCTCCTTGCGCGGTCGGACCGCACGCGACCACGATCGTGGCCGGCTGGCATGCGAACAAGGGTCGGTTGTCACGTCGTACTGGTGTCATATGGCCCTGCCGGCGCTCGGGACCTACCGCTTGAATCGGTAGTGCCGCGATCGGTTCGAGGTACTTCGCAACGTAGGGGTGCGACATGGCGACCAGTCAGCGCGTCCACATGGGAATGGTGTCGTTGCACTGCCTGCTCTGCGGCCACCAGACGGCCGAGGTTCGGCTGCCGACCGCGGCGCTTGACCGACTCACGCTGCGGAAAGCGCTGGCGGAAGCCGACCTCGAGACCCAGCCACGCTGGGATGCGTTGGGGCTGCCGCTGTGCCCACGGTGTAGCGGTCGGCTGCTCCTGGACATCCAGCCACTCCACGCCTGGTCGAACGATGTGCCGGCGAAAGGCGCTCGGGAGCGCGAGATCGATCTGGTCAAGTAGGCGAGAGCGCGCTGGAGGGGTACGGTGCCTCGATGACCAGCGCCGATCTGCGTTCCACCTACCCCGCGCACCGGGAAGCCGACGTTGTGCTGCGCGATGGAGGCGTGGTCCGCGTGCGGCCGGTGCGGCCCGAGGACAGGCCGGCGCTGCTGGCACTCCTCTCGGCACTCGAGCCGCAGTCGAGGCTGCACCGCTTCTTCTCGCTGGGAACGGACATGGGACGCGAGGCCTCGCGCGCGGTCGAGGTCGACTACGTCCGGACCCACGCCCTCGTCGTGAACGCGGGGGCCGACCATCGGATCATCGCGCACGCCGCCTACTACGCGCGGCCCGATGACTCGGCGGAGGTCGCCTGGATCGTTGCCGACGACTGGCAGGGCAAGGGCCTCGGGACGCTGCTCCTGGCACACCTCGCCGAGCACGCCGAATCGCATGGGATCGGCCCGTTCATGGCGTACGTGATGTCGGAGAACGATCGGATGATCGATGTGCTGCGCGAGAGCGGTCTGGCGCTCCGCAGCTCACGATCCGACGGTCAGATCGCGTTCGAGTTCCCGACCTCGCTGTCGGCCGCGGCGCGCGATCGTTTCGAACGACGGGAGCGGATCGCCATCACCGCGAGCGTCGGCGCCTTATTCGCACCGACCTCGATCGCGGTCATCGGGGCATCGCGCTCTCGCGGCACGATCGGTGGCGAGGTGTTCCACAACCTCCTCGCGACCGGGTTCAACGGTCCGGTGTATCCGGTGAACCCCCATGCACCGGTGGTCCAATCGGTCGTGGCCTATCCGGAGATCGGCGACGTTCCCGGACCGGTCGACCTCGCGGTCATCGTCGTCCCGGCCAAGGGCGTGATCGAGGCGGCGCGCCAGTGCGCAGCCAAAGGTGTGCGTGCGCTCGTCGTCATCTCCGCCGGTTTCGGCGAGGTCGGACCGAACGGCGTGCAGCTCCAGCACGAGCTCCTCGAGATCTGCCGCAACGGAGGCATCCGGCTGGTCGGGCCCAATTGCATGGGGATCATGAACACCGCAAGCGGAATCCGGATGAACGCGACCTTTGGACCGAGCTTCCCGCCGGCCGGGCGTGTCGGCTTCATGTCCCAAAGCGGCGCGCTGGGTCTTGCGATCATCGACGAGGTCGCGCGGCGCGGGATCGGTCTGTCCTCCTTTGTCTCGGTCGGCAACAAGGCTGATGTGTCGGGCAACGACCTGATCCAATACTGGGCGAGCGACCCCGCGACCGACCTGATGCTCTTGTACCTCGAGTCCTTCGGGAATCCACGCAAATTCGCGCGCCTGTCGCGCGAGATCGGCCGGACCAAACCGATCCTCGCGGTGAAAAGCGGCCGCTCCGTCTCAGGTGCGCGGGCGACCTCTTCGCACACCGGAGCGCTCATCGCCGCTTCCGATGTGACGGTGGACGCCCTGTTCGATCAGGTCGGCGTGATCCGCACCGAGACCCTCGCCGAGCTCCTGGACGCCGCGGCGCTGTTCGCGACGCAGCCGCTGCCGACCGGGCAACGCGTCGGGATCGTGACGAACGCCGGTGGGCCCGCGATCCTCTGCGCCGACGCGTGCGAAGCCCGCGGTCTCCAGGTGCCGCCGCTGCCGGAGACCGTTCGCGCCGCACTGCGAGAGTTCCTGCCGGCAGAGGCGTCCGTCGGGACTCCGGTGGACATGATCGCCTCGGCGACTCCGGACCAATATGCCCGCGCGATCACGACGCTGGCCGCGAGCGACGCTGTCGATGCGATCGTTGCGATCTTCATCCCGCCGCTCGTGACCCGGCTCACCGAGGTCGCTGCCGCGATCGCCTCCGCGGCGCACCAGATGCCGCGACGGATCCCGCTCATCGCTGTGCTCATGTCCGGGGATCGCGCCCAAGCTGTTTTGGCCGAGGCACACGTGCCCGTCTATCCGTATCCGGAAGACGCGGCGCGCGCACTCGCGCACACCTCGGCATACGCGCAGTGGCGCGCACGGCCCGAGGGTACCGTCCCGACGTTCGCGGACATCCGCGCTGAGCGCGCATCGACGCTCATCGCTTCCAAGATCCAGGACGGCGGCGGGTGGCTCGGGCCACGCGAGGTAGCGGAGCTGCTGTCCTGCTACGGGGTCGCGATCGCGCCGTACCGGATCGCCGCGACGCCAGAAGCGGCAGGCGATGCGGCGGACGAGCTTGGCGGAAGCGTCGCCCTCAAGGCGATCGCGCCGAGCCTGCTGCACAAGACTGAGGCGAACGCTGTCCGTCTCGGCCTCGCGGGAGCCCAGGCCACGATGGCGGTTGCGCGGGAGCTCGCCGCCGACCTGGTGAGGGCCGGACACGCTATCGAGGGGTACCTCGTTCAGTCGATGGTCGGTCCGGGCGTCGAGATGCTGGTGGGCGTGGTCCACGACCCATCGTTCGGTGCGGTCGTCGTGTGCGGTTCAGGCGGCACCTCGGTCGAGCTGACGAAGGACGTGAGTGTTCGAGTGACCCCATTGACCGACCGTGATGCGAACGACATGGTGCGCTCGCTCCGCACCTACCCGCTCCTGGACGGCTACCGCGGACGCCCCAAAGCCGACACTGGCGCGCTGATCGACACGATCCTGCGGATCGCCGCCCTGGTCGAGGCGCATCCGGAGATCGCGGAGCTCGACTGCAATCCGGTGATGGTGCTCGCCTCCGCCGCGATCGCTGTCGACGCGCGCATCCGCATCGAGGCGGTCACACCGTGGCCGCCGATGGGCGCGCTGCGCCACTGACCTCGGACGCCACGGTGAGTGGCGAAGTGATCATTCGCGGGGCGTGAATCGTCGGCCGGTCACTTCGTTGACGAACAAGGCCATGCGATGAGCGTGCTCACCCGGCGCGTCGACGTGGAGCGGCAGCTCCCGCAGAGCGGTCGAACGGTCGTCCAACCCATCGGTGATCTCGTGGAGCATCCCCTTGGCGACGACGCTCCAGGCCGTGCGCGTCTCGGGGTCATAGCCATCGATCTCGAACGACGCCCGCCCGAGCGCCGCGGACAGCTTCGTGCCCGGTGCGGTCAGGAACGCGATCGCGTTCTCGCCGACCGCGTAGTTCACCGGGAAGATCTCCGGCGCCGTGTCAGCCCGGTGGGTCCCAGGCCGAGGCGGGATCACGACACTGATGCGGCCAAGGCGCTGCGATCGAAGGAGATCCCAGCACGCGATGTCGGTCAGCGGTTGCATGCGGTCTCACGGTAGCGAAACGACGAACGGTTCACTGGATCATTCAGACGCTTGGTGCATCCACACCGAGCGGCCCAGCCGGCCTTCGTACCTGGGCCGGAACCGCTCAGCGTTGTAGTCACGCTGGACGTCGACCCGACGCGCGCCGAGTGCCGGGTCCGGCAGCGACGTGTGGGCGTAGCGGCCGTCGCGCAGCGCGACCATCCGCCCACTGGCACCATCAGCCAGCAGGTCGACCGCGATGTTCGCGAAGGTGATCGCCACCATCTGATCGAAGGCATCCGGCTGGCCGCTGCGCAGGTCGTAGGTCAGCTCGCTGACCAGCGGATCCTCGTCGGTACGGCGGCGGATCTCCTCGGCAAGGGCCTCACCCACGTCCGCCTTGTGCCGGTGGCCGAACGCATCCGCATCACCGATCTCCCCCGGGGCCTGGCCGCGCCAGGTCGCACCCTCGGCGACGATGACGAACGAATAGCGGCTGGGGTTGGCGCGCTTGTCCTCGACCAGCATCGTGCTGAGGCGGTCGAGGTCGAACGAAGCCTCAGGGATCAGGCAGCGGGCCGCGGTGACATACGCCGTGTGCAGGGCGGTGAAGCCGGAGTCGCGACCGAAGATCCGGAAGATGCCGATCCGCTCGTGCGATCCGAGCGTCGTGCGCTGGCGATCGATCGCGCCTTTGGCGCGAGTGACCGCGGTCGAGAACCCGATGCAGTACTCGGTCCCCTGCACGTCGTTGTCCATGGTCTTCGGGATCGCGACGAGCGGCACGCCCCGGTCGGACAGGACGCGCGCGAAGCTCAACGTGTCGTCGCCACCGATGACGACGAGCTGGTCGAGCCCGAGCCCGGCGATGTTGCGTAACACCACCGGCGTGAGGTCGTACAGGACGTCGGCGACCGCGAGCGTTGCTCGCTCGTCAGCCGACAGTCCCGCCGGCAGCCGGGACGTGTGCATCCGTTGCGGGTTCGTGCGCGAGGTATGCAGCATCGTCCCGCCGGTCCGGTCGATCGACCTCGTGTTCAGGCGATCCAGGGGCCGGACGTAGTCGGGATCGAGCTCTGCGCCGATGCGAACATGCGTGAGCCCCTCCCAGCCACGACGAATACCGAGGACCTCGGCCTCCGAGGCCGTTGCCCGATACACGACGCTCTTGATCACCGAGTTCAATCCGGGAACATCGCCGCCGCCGGTGAGGATGCCGATGCGCATGAGTCGCAGTGTGCCTAAACCGGGTGCGTGACGGAAGCGTCGGTCGGGCGGCGCACCTAGCGCGGACCGGAGCCGGCGAGCTCCTGCAGCGTTCGCCAGTTCGCCAACCGGTCCGCACGCGTCGCGATGATCTCTGCGCTCGGCGTGCCGTCGGGGCCGAAGTGCGGCGCGAAACGGCCCTCGCTCCTGGCGAAGGCGAGGAAGTCGAGCGGCGTGCCGTCGGGCAGCGTCGCCCAATCGTCGCGCGGCGACGGGTTCCCGACGAGCGAGAGGCGTTCGCGCATCGATGCGCCGCGGCGGGGGTCGTAGGTGAACAGCGGGAACGCGCGGGATTCGACTGCGAGCTTCGCCTGGGCGGTCGCGGCGTCGTCGGGGATCCCGTGCTCGGGCATGCACGCGCTGTACGCGATGACGACCGCCGGCCCGGGATACTCGTTGGCGTCGTGGATCGCGCGATAGAAGTGATTGATGTGGGCGGGCGTTGTCTGCGCGACGAACACCTCACCGTGCGCCATCAGGATCCGACCCAGCTCCTTCCGCCGTTCGGGCTTCCCGTGCACGGCCTTGCCGAAGGCCGAAAGCTTGGTGACCTGCGCGCCGAAGCTCGCGGTCGAAGCCTGGCCACCGGTGTTCGAGTACACCTGCGTGTCGAGGACCAGGACCTTGATGTCGGCGCCCGATATGAGCATCCGCGAGAGCGCCTGGAAACCGATGTCGTACATCGCCCCGTCGCCACCGATGACCCACAGGCGCCGCTCCGGATGGCCGCCCTGGTCCCAACGTGCCCGGATCCCCATCGCGTCGGTCGGCGCATTCTCGAACAGCGAGTTCGTCCACGGCACCAGGTACGGGTTGTACGGGTAGGTGCTCGAGAAGACCGTATTGCAGCCGGTCGATGCGACGATGCCCAGGCTCTCGGGCCCGGCGACCTGGCGGATCGCTGCGACCATCATCCGGATCGCGGTCGCCTCGCCGCAGCCCGAGCACGAGCCCGCGCCGCCGACGTAGCCGATCGCGTGCTCGCCGAGCATGAGGTCGGCAAGAGCCTTCTCGCTGCGATAGGCCTCGGGCGTGAGCGGGAGCGTGCGGAAGAACCGCAGGTCCCGCGCGTAGCGCTCGAGCGTTCCGTCCGTTCCGCCGGGTCCAGCGGACTTCTCGACCATCGCGAGCGCGCCGTAATCGAGCGCCTCGCACACGGCCACGCATTCGCCGCAACCCTTGCAGTGAGCTGGATCGACGAACAGACCGAACAGCGCCGGCTCGAGGCCCTTCTTGGCCGGCACGTCGGCGTACTTGCGAGTGTGCGCGAAGTGCGTCGTCACCAGGTCGTCCGGGTCCTCGGGCGCTGCGAAGATCTTCGCCGCGTCCGCGAGCTGCGGTTCCGGCAACGCGACCGCGTACAGCGCCGTATCCGGACAGGCGTTGACGCAGGCCATGCATCCGACGCACTTGGCCGGATCGAATACCGGGATCGTCGGCGCGAGCCGGCTGAAATCCCTGCCGGCTGCGGTCCCTGGCGGGATGATGCTGCGCGCGACCCAGCTGTCGGCCGGCAGCTCCTCGTCGGCGATCCCGGCGCGGTACGCGTCGATCACCGTCGTCCGGAAGCCGGTCGCGTACGCCTCGGGGTCGAAGCGGAGGTCGACGGTGCGCTCGGTCATGTCGCAGCCTCGATCAGGACCGGCTGGTCGCCGATCGCGGCTGTCACATCGATGAGGCCGTCATAGGCGGCGGCGATGACCGCAAGGTTCGCCTCGATCACCGTTTCGCCCCGCTTGCCAAAGAACCGGTGGAGCCGCTGCTCGACCGCGGCCAACAGTGCATCTCGATCGAGGCCGGCGCGCCGCGCGAACGGCGAGACCCGCAGGAACACGCCGACGAGCGCGACCCCCTGCATGCGGACGACGAGGTCGGCACGCGGTGCGCGGCTCCTCGCGATCGCCGCGGTATCCAACGCGACCAGCCGCAGCCCGTGCCCGAGGATGCGCTGACGCGCCGCCGCCGGGACGCTCGACCAGATCGCGTTCGGGTCGCGCAGTGGCGTCTGCAGGAACACCGTGCCGCCGTCCGCCAGGCCATGCAGCGGGTTGCCCTGGGCGAACGCGGCCACGTCGTAGAGCGGCACGAAGTCGACCCGCTCGAGCTCGGCGTGCTCGCGGATCGGACCCTCCGCGATGGTGAGGTAGAACGTCGTCGGCAGCCCCTTCTTCTCCGAGCCGTACCGCGGATAGGCCTGGACGTGCAGGCCGAACAGCTCGCCGACGATCGTCGCGACCAGCTTGTTCGTCGTGACGGCGCCGAAACCGCCGATCGAGTGACCGCGGACGCTGTAGGCGCCCGCAGGGCGAACGTCCGTTGGGATCGGAGCGAGTGCGAGCGGATGCCGGATGCCCACGGTCGCGCGCCGTGACTGGCGCGGGAGCGGGGAGCCGTCCGCCCAGAGCATCGCGGCCACCAGGTCCGCGGCCGATACGTCGCGCGAGCCGAGGCCCGCGCTGACGGAGTGGACCCGTGGCACGCGCCCGCCGTCCGCGGCAACATCGGCGAGGGCGGCCTTCAGCTCACGGGTCAGTGGGTTATCCGCCGCCGCCGGCTCGTCGGTCCGCTCGACCAGCACGACGCGCCCGACATCGGCAAGCGCCGCTGCGAGCGCCGCTGCCGGGAACGGCCGGAAGCTCGTCAGGCCGATGCAGCCGGCGGCACGGCCCTGCGCCCGCAGGTGATCGACGACCGCGACCGCGGTGTCGGCGATGGTCCCCATCGAGATCAACACCACCGAGGCGTCCTCGCAGCGATAGGGCGCGATGAGTCCGTACCGACGGCCGGTGAGCCGCCCCCATTCGTCCATCGCGGCGGTCACGACCTCCGGCATCCGGTCGTAGAAGGCGCGCTGGCCGATCCGGCCCTTCATGTAGCTGTCCTGGTTCTGCACGACCCCGGTCATCAGCGCGTCGTGCGGATCGGTGTAGTCGCGCAGCCGCGTGCGGGGATCGCCAACGTAGTCGCGCAGGAGCGCATCCTCAGGAAGGACGATGTCCTCGAGCGTGTGGGTCGTGAGGAAGCCATCCTGCACGCATAGGAACGGGATCTGCAGCTCCTCGGCGGCGCGCCGCGCGATCGCTGTGAGATCGGCGGCCTCCTGGACGTTGCGGGCGAAGAGGACGCCCCACCCCGTGTCGGCGACCCCCATCACGTCGTCGTGACCGGCATGGATGTTGAGCCCCTGGCTCGTCAGGGCGCGCGCTCCGACGTGGAAGACGACCGGCAGCCGCTTCCCGCTGATCACGTAGAGGACCTCTTTCATGAGGATGAGGCCCTGGCCTGCGGTGAAGTTGGTGACGCGCCCGCCCGCGAGGGCAAAGCCCTCGGCCGATGACGCCGAGCTGTGCTCGGATTCGAGCTCGAGGAACCGCAATGGCGTCCCCCAAAGGTCGCTGCGACCGTCGGCGACGGCGCTCTGATAGATCGCTGCCATCGTGGTCGATGGCGTGATCGGGTACGTACACGCCCCTTCCGTGATCCGGGTCTCCACATGGGCGATCGCCTCGGAGCCGTCGACGATCGCGCGCACGCCGGGGTACAGCGGAGGGATCGTCGTTGTCACGCGCTCAGAGTCGCAGTCGCCGCAGCCGAGCGGCAGAGCCGAACGGCACGTGCGAATGGGTCAGATGACCCCTTCACAGCCGCCCAGGGCGGTGAGCCTCGCCCTAACGGCGGACCGACCACTTCCATTGCGTGATCTCGGGCGCATCCTCACCGTGTTCGCGCGTGTATGCCCGGCACGCGTGCCGCCGCGCTTCCATCAGCTCCCGCACCTGGCCCGCTCGCTGGCGAAGGCCCGGAACGCGATCGATGACATCGATGACGAGCCGGAACCGGTCGAGGTCGTTCAGCATCACCATGTCGAACGGCGTTGTTGTCGTGCCTTCTTCCTTGTATCCGCGGACGTGCAGGTTCGGGTGGTTCGTGCGCCGATAGGCCAGACGGTGGATGAGTGACGGGTACCCGTGATAGGCGAAGATCACCGGCTTGTCCGTGGTGAAGAGCGCGTCGAAGTCCTGGTCTGACAGACCGTGCGGATGCTCCGTGTCGGGTTGCAGTCGCATGAGGTCGACCACGTTCACGACGCGCACCCGGATGTCGGGAATGTGCCGCCGCAGGAGATCGGCCGCGGCGAGGGTCTCGAGGGTCGGCACGTCGCCACAGCACCCGAGCACCACATCGGGTTCCTGACCCTGGTCGTTGCTCGCCCACTGCCAGATGCTTGCGCCGCTCTCGCAGTGAAGGATCGCCTCGTCCATCGTCAGCCAATTCAGCTCAGGCTGCTTGCCGGCCACGATGACGTTCACGTAGCCGCGGCTGCGCAGGCAGTGGTCGGCGACCGAGAGCAGCGTGTTGGCGTCCGGCGGGAGGTAGACGCGAATGACCTCCGCCTTCTTGTTCACGACGTGATCGATGAACCCGGGGTCCTGATGTGAGAACCCGTTGTTGTCTTGGCGCCAGACGTGTGACGAGAGCAGGTAGTTGAGCGACGCGATCGGTCGGCGCCATGGCAGCGCACGCGTGACCTTGAGCCACTTGGCGTGCTGGTTGAACATCGAGTCGATGATGTGGATGAACGCCTCGTAGCAGTTGAAGAGGCCGTGGCGCCCGGTGAGCAGATACCCCTCAAGCCAGCCCTCGATGAGCTGCTCCGACAAGACCTCCATGACCCGTCCGCTCGGCGCGATGTGCTCGTCGGTCGGAAGGATCTCATCGCTGAAGACGCGGTCGGTCACCTCGAACACGGCGTCGAGTCGATTCGACGAGGTCTCGTCCGGTCCGAACAGCCGGAAATGATCCCGGTTGCGGTCGATCACGTCGCGCAGGAACGTCCCGAGCACCCGAGTCGGCTCGGCCACCGTCAGGCCCGGCGCCGGGACCGCGACGGCGTAGGCGCGGAAGTCCGGCAGATCGAGCTCCTTGAGCAGCAGGCCGCCGTTCGCGCGCGGGTTCGCGCTCATCCGGCGTGCGCCCGTCGGCGGGAGCGCGGCCAGCTCCGCGACGAGGGTTCCGTTCGCGTCGAACAGCTCCTCGGGACGGTACGACTGCAGCCACTGCTCGAGCAGGCTCCGATGGGCAGCGTTCGTCCGTGCGGCATCGATCGGGACCTGGTGAGACCGCCAGGTGCCCTCGACGGGTTTGCCGTCCACGACCTTCGGTCCGGTCCAGCCCTTCGGGGTCCGGAGCACGATCATCGGCGACGGCTGCCTGCGCGCCTGACCCGCCCTGGCGTCATCCCTGATGCGGCGGATCTCCGCGACGGCCCGATCAAGCGCTGCAGCCATGAGCTGGTGCATGACGGCCGGGTCGTCGCCCTCGACGAAGATCGGCGCGTGACCGTACCCCTCGAGGAGCGCGCGCAGCTCGCGCTCTGGCATGCGCGCCAGCACGGTCGGGCTCGCGATCTTGTAGCCGTTCAGGTGGAGGATCGGCAGCACCGCGCCGTCGTGGACCGGATCGAGGAACTTGTTCGAATGCCACGAGGCCGCCAGCGTGCCCGTCTCCGCCTCGCCGTCGCCGATCACGCAACAGACCAGGAGAGAGGGATCGTCGAGCGCCGCGCCATAGGCGTGCGCGAGCGAGTAGCCGAGCTCGCCACCCTCGTGGATCGATCCCGGGATCTCCGCGGACACGTGGCTCGGCACGCCTCCGGGGAACGAGAACTGACGGAAGAGCTTCGTCAGGCCCACCAGGTCGCGTGATACGTCCGGGTAGGTCTCGGTATAGGTGCCCTCGAGGTAGACGTTCGCGAGGACCGCGGGACCACCATGGCCCGGCCCGGCGATGAAGATGGCCTCCAGGTCCCACGTCTTGATCGCCCGATTCAGGTGCGCGTAGATGAAGTTGAGTCCCGGCGTCGTCCCCCAGTGACCAAGCAGCCGCGGCTTCACATGCTCGGGCTGGAGGGGCTCGCGGAGCAGCGGATTGGCGAGCAGATAGATCTGGCCGACGGCCAGGTAGTTCGCCGCGCGCCAGTACGCGTCGATGCGCGCGGCCTCGTCGGGGGTCAATGGCCCCGACACATCTCGCTTCGCGGTGGTTGTCATGTGTGGCTCCCCTCGGCCGCGCTGCGACAGGTGGCCCGACGACCTACGCTCGCGGCATGCGAGACCAGGTGCTCGTCCTGAACGCCGGCTCGTCGACGCTCAAGGCAAGTGTGCTCGCCCACGGCTCGGATCACGCTGCAGCGAGCCTGACCGTTCCGATGCACGGCCCATCCGAGGCGGCTGGTGCGCTCAAACTGGTATTAGCGGGAGTCGCGGCTGCCGGCGTCGATCTCGGCTCGGTCGGCGCGGTCGGTCATCGCGTCGTCCATGGCGGTTCGCTCTTCACACGCACGACCCTGCTCGACGACGCTGTGCTGCAGGGCATTCGTGACCTCGCGCGGCTGGCACCGCTGCACAACCCGGTCGCCGCCGAGGTGATCACCGTGGCACAGCAGGCGCTCCCCGGGGTGCCTCAGGGCGCAGCCTTCGATACCGCGTTCCACGCGACCCTGCCGAAGGAAGCGCACGTGTACGCGCTCCCGTACGAGTGGTACTCGGAGTGGAAATACCGGCGCTACGGGTTTCACGGCCTCTCGGTCACGTGGGCGGTCGAGCGCGCGGCGACCCTGCTCGCTCGCGACGAACTGGGTCTGGTCGTCGCGCATCTGGGGGCGGGCTGCTCGGTGAGCGCGGTCTGGCACGGTCGCTCGGTCGGCACCTCGATGGGCATGACGCCATTGGAAGGACTGGTGATGGCGACACGCGCCGGATCGGTCGACTCCGGCGTGCTGCTGGCGGCGCAACGGGACCACGGACTTGACGTGGCGGGCCTCGAGGACGTGCTCGAGCACCGCTCCGGTCTGCTCGGCGTCTCCGGTCGCACCGCGGATATGCGCGAGCTCCTGGACCTGGCACGTTCTGACGAGCGCGCCGCGCTTGCCATCGCCATCTTCGAGCGTTCAGCGGCCGCAGCGATCGCGGCTGCCGCGACGACGCTTCCGCGGTTGGACGCGGTCGTGTTCACTGGTGGTATCGGCGAGCACCCTGGACCGGTCCGCGCCGGCATCATCGGCCGCCTCGCATCGATCGGCATCCGGGCCCCGGACGAGGACCCGGTCGAGGGAGACGGCGTCCTCGTCACAGGCCCGGTCGCGGTGCTGGGTATCGTCGCCCGTGAGGATATCGTGATCGCGCGCGAGATCGCTGCACTTTCGTAGGCGTACAGCGAGCTGGGCGTTAATCACGGCGATGGCGTCAATCAGACCGCGCGAGCATCCCAAGCGGCGGGGCCGGAGTCGAACTGGCGACCGAGACCGTCCGGAAACCGGCACAAACGGGACCGACCGCCCGCACTACTAGTGACCTTCGGCCCTACCACCGCTGCCGGCCCGGAGTGACGATGTGGCCATGGATCTCGGACCGCTCCTCTTCTTTTTGGTCGCGGCGGCGATATTGCTCGCCATCGTCGGTGGCGGTGTCGCTGCCCGGCTCTTCGCGCATGCCGCCGATCAGCCCACGCCACGGGGTCGGCCCCATGACCGCTGAGGCAGTCGCACTGCTCGTGGCCGTCACGGTGCCGGTCGTCGCGCTTGTCGCCGTGGTCGGCCTGATCGCGGCGATCAAACGTCTTGAGACCTCGCGTGACGAGCTCACCGAGCTCCGTCGGAGGTCGTGATGTTCGGAGTGACCCGGCAGATCCTCCGCGAGCACCTGGTCGAGGGCGAGCTGATCGCCGGCACTGAGATCGCCATCCGGATCGATCACACCCTGACCCAGGACGCGACGGGCACCCTCGCCTATCTCCAGTTCGAGGCGCTCGGGCTCGATCACGTGCGCAACGAGTTGGCGCTCTCGTATGTCGATCACAACATGCTGCAGACCGGCTTCGAGAACGCAGACGACCACCGGTTCCTCCAGAGCGCAGCCGCCAAGTTCGGCGTGCACTACTCACGGCCGGGAAACGGCATCTGCCATCAGGTGCACCTTGAGCGTTTTGCTGCCCCCGGCAAGACCCTGTTGGGGTCGGACTCGCACACGCCCACCGCCGGTGGCATGGGCGTACTGGCGATCGGTGCCGGCGGACTCGACGTCGCCATGGCGATGGCCGGCGAGCCGTTCACGATGACGATGCCGCAGGTCGTCGCGGTGCGCCTGATCGGCGGGCTCGGTCAGTGGGTGTCGGCCAAGGACATCATCCTCGAGCTGCTCCGTCGCGAAGGTGTTCGTGGGGGCCGCGGCCGGATCTTCGAGTACACGGGCTCGGGCGTCGAAGCGCTCTCCGTCCCGCAACGGGCAACGATCACGAACATGGGCGCCGAGCTCGGCGCGACTACCTCGATCTTCCCAAGCGACGGCCAGACGTTGCGCTATCTGAAGGCGCAGGGGCCTGAGCTTTCCTGGCGTGCGATCGCCGCCGGAACCGACGCGGCGTATGACGCCGAGATCGTCATCGACCTTGACGCGCTTGGTCCGCTGGTGGCAGGTCCGCATTCGCCCGACAACGTGATCACGGTCGAGCAGGTCGCGGGCACGCTGGTCGAGCAGGTCGCGATCGGCTCATGCACGAACTCGAGCTACCACGACCTTGCGATCGCCGCGAAGATCCTCGAGGGCCGGACGGTGCACCCGAACGTCTCGCTGGTGATCACCCCCGGATCACGGCAGGCATTTCTCATGGCCGAGCGCGAAGGGATCATCGAGACCTTCCTTCGTGCGGGAGCCCGGATCCTCGAGTCGGCCTGCGGGCCATGCATCGGGATGGGCCAGGCGCCGGCCTCCAGCTCCGCCTCGCTCCGCTCGTTCAACCGCAATTTCGAGGGCCGCTCCGGCACGCCGGACGCGCGGGTGTATCTCGCCAGTCCTGAGGTCTGCGCCGCGAGCGCTCTGGCAGGACGCATCAGTGATCCGCGCGACCTCGCGATCCCGTACCCAGTGATCCCGTTGATCCCGGCCGAGTACCTCATCGACGACACCCAGGTCATCGCGAACCCGCCGAACCCCGCGGCCGAGATCGTGCGCGGGCCGAACATCGCGCCGCTCCCGATCTTCACTGCCCTGCCAGACCGGCTGAGCGGACCGCTCCTGCTGAAGCTCGGGGACGATGTCTCGACAGACGCCATCATGCCGGCGGGCGCCAAGGTCCTCCCGCTGCGCTCGAACATCCCAGCCCTCGCGGCCTTCGCTTTCGCCACCGTCGACCCGACCTTCGCCGACCGGGCCAAGAAACAACCGGGCTCATTCATCGTTGCCGGGAGCAATTACGGCCAGGGCAGCTCGCGCGAGCACGCAGCCATCGTTCTGCGCTACCTCGGCGTGCGCGTGGTCATCGCAAAGTCGTTCGCCCGCATCCACGCGGCCAACCTCGTGAACTTCGGGATCCTGCCGCTCACGTTCACTGACCCGGTGGACTACGACCACCTGACACCGAGCGACCTGCTGGACATGCGGGACGTGGCGGCTCAGCTCGACGCCGGCGGACCGGTCCGGCTGACCAACGCCGTTGGCGGCAGGGTGCTGGAGCTGCGGCATGACCTGTCGGCCCGGCAGCGCGAGATCCTTCGGGTCGGGGGATTGCTCAACCATGCCCGCCAAGGAGTGCTCGCGGCCGTCTGAACGGTCGGACACGGGAGGAGCTGCGATGAAAGTGCTGTTCGCGGCCGACGTCACCAGGAGCGACGAAATGGCGCGTCGATTCGTTCGCGACACGCTGTGGCCCCAGGGCTCAGAGATCGAGGTGCTCGGCGTGCTGCAGGCCAATAGCCTCGACCTCTCGGGGACGTTGCTCGAGCGCGCGGTACCCGAGCACGAGAGCGAGCTGCGTTCCATTGCCGACAGCATCTCGCTCCAGGGCACGAAGGCGAGCTGGCGCTGCGTGATCGGACATCCCGCGAGCGCGATCGTGGAGTGCGCGCGAGCGGTCGAAGCCGACCTCATCGTGGTGGGCACGCGAGGACACGGGCGCGTCGCTTCAGCGCTGCTCGGATCGGTGTCGGCCGCCGTGATCGATCGGGCGCCGTGCCCCGTGCTCGTCGCCCGCGAGGCCACCGCGGATCGGATCGTGCTTGCGGATGACGGTTCGCCAGGCGCATCCGCTGCTGCCGCGCTCGTCCAGGAGTGGCCGATCTTTGGCCAGAGCGCGCTCGAGGTCGTGAGCGTCATCGACATGGGCCAGCCCCTCGCCTCGGGCGTCCTCCCGCACTTTGGCGGTGACGACGAGTACACCGTGCGCCTCAACGAGGAGCGCGACCGAGCGCTGCTCACGCTTACCGAGCGCGGTCGCGCGCTCGAGCGACCCGGGCGTCCGGTGCTGACCACCGCACCGACCGGCGTTGCCGCGGGCGAGATCCTGACGGCCGCCCGCCAGTTCGACGCGGACCTCATCGTGGTCGGCTCGCGTGGCCAGACCGGACTGACCCGCTTCTTCGCCGGCAGCGTCGCCCGCCAGGTCCTCTTGCAGGCCAGCTGCTCGGTGCTCATCGCGCGCGGCTGGGCCGTGCTGAGCCGTGAGAGTCAGCCGCGGCCGGTGCTCCACAGCACGGCGGTCGCATGACGACGATCGCTACCCGGTCCGACGAACGGCTCCAGCACGAGGTGCTCCGGGAGCTCAACCAGGACGGTCGCCTGAAGCCAGCGGAGGTCGGCGTCGAGGTCAACGACGGCGTCGTGACCCTGACCGGCGTCGTGTCCAGCGCCTCGAAGATCGAGGTCGCGACCGCTGCGGCGTTGCGCGCACCCGGAGTGACGGATATCGCGAACGAAGTCACGATCGCCGAGTCCGGCCACGAGCGCACGGATACCCAGCTTGCGCATGGGGTGCGACGTGCGCTCGGGTGGAACCCGCTGCTCAACGCGGACGAGATCGACTGCGTGGTGCGTCACGGCACTGTGACGTTGCGAGGGACCGTCGACCGGTGGGATCAGCGCGGCTGGGCCGAGACCACCGCGGCGTCTGTGCCTGGCGTTGTCTCGGTCAGCAACCAGATCGAGGCTGTCGAGGCACCGAGCGACCTCGTGCTCCAGCACGAGATCGAGAGCTGCATCATCAGGAGCCTCCCACACGGTAGCGATGTCGAGGTCAGCGTTCGGGCTGGCATTGCGACACTGCGGGGAGGCATTGGGTCGGCGGCGCTTCGTACTGCGGCTGAAGCTCTCGCTTCGCGGACGCGTGGCGTGCGCCGCGTCATCAATCAGTTGGTGCCCATCCCATGACCACACTCGCTCCACACGTCGAACGTCACCTCAACGGCAACGCCGTGGTGCGGGAGATCGTCGTGACCGCCGGCTAACGATGCGCGTACTTCCTTTGCATCAAGAGGAGCGGAGCGATCCGCTCCTCTTGTGCGCACAGAAGGACGCCATTCGTCCCGGTCCAGATGGGCCAATCGGCGCCCGGTTTAGAGCCGTTCGGACCTGTTTCAGGCACGGCCCCGAGCGCACTGTTGGGCTCAGCCTGACAACAGAACGCAATCGGAGAAAGAACGACATGAAACGCCGGACACTCGACCTCATCCTCGCAGGCGGCGGCCTGCTGCTCGCCATCCTGCTCGCAGGCCTTGGACTGGCTGTTGGCAGCCAGGCCAGCTTCGCGACCGACTACG
>JBBRQB010000007.1:0-57529 GCA_038227105.1 Candidatus Limnocylindria bacterium
ACTCCGTTCACTGATCGAGGCTTCGACAACATCCCCGCACTGCAGCATCTGACCACCTGGCTGGAGGACCTCCGTGCGGCTGCCTGAGCGTGTTTCAGAAATGGGCAGGAACCTCACCTAGTTGGTCGCGGCGAGCTCCAGGATCGTCTGGGTCGCGACGCGTCCGGCCATCGCGAGGTGCTCCGCGGTCACGGTGGCGAGGGTGTCGCCCGTGGTGTGGAACGGCCCGAACTCGGTCCAGCCGACCATCGCCGCGGGCACGCCGCGCCGGGTGTACGAGAGGTGGTCGCTACCGCCAACGGCCGGGACGTAGCCGAACGCGTAGCCGAGGCGGTCCGCGGCGCTCGCCAGGCGGGCGTGCATCGCGAAGTTCTCATCGGAGCCGGCGAGCGTGTCGCCGCAGCAGCCGGACACGTCCAGGTTCACGAACGCGAGGATGTTCGACGGCCGCAACGGCGTCGTCAGCGAGCGGTTCGCGAAGTATTCCGACCCCTGCAGGCCCTCCTCCTCGCCGGCGAACGCGATGAAGATGACGGAGTTCTTCAGCATCGACCGGTTGGCGGCGAGCACGCGGGCGATCTCGAGCGTCACGGCGGGCCCGGAGCCGTTGTCGTTCGCGGCTGGGAACACCGTGCCGTCGGGATCCGTCCCGATCCCGTCGAGGTGCCCGCCCACGAGCACGAACTTGTCATTGCGCTGCGGGTCGCCGCCCCGAAGGATGCCGACGACGTTCTGGCCGGCGATCTCGTGGATCGGCCCGAGCGGGACCGTGAAGCGGACCCGCGTGGCGGTGTCGAACGAGATGGGCTGGGGGATCTCCTGCCGCAGGCTCGGCCGCGTCTGCGCGCGCCGCAGCCGGTCGATGAGCGACTGGTTGAGGCCGACGATGTTCTTGCCCGACGCGGCGATCAGCTCGTTCGCGACGCCGGCGGAGATCGTCATCACCGGGATCGTCTCGGCCTCGAATGCCGCGAAGTACGAGGGCTTGATGAGCTCGCCGAACGAGACCTGGATGACGCCGATCGCCCCCTCCCGGCGGGCGATGTCGATGCGATCCTGGTTCGCGATGCTTGGGCCCGCGATCATGACGATGTTCCCCTGCGGGTGGGTGCCCTCGTAATCGGAGTAGCCGGGGATCTTGTTGCCGCCGCCCACGTAGACGACGTTCCCCTCGACCGTGCCGCCGCCGCGCCGGCCACCGATGCTCTCGTTGAAGTCGATGCGCGGGCGGTACGTCTTCGGGTCGGCGCCGACACGCTGGAACGCCGGCATCGCGGTGAGCCCCACGTCCGACATCTTGAAGCTCTGGTAATAGGTGCCGTCGTCGCCCGCGGGCTCGAGGCCGAGCGCCTTGAACCGGTCGGCCATGTACGCTGCCGCCTCCCTGTAGCCGGGCGACGCGGTGTAGCGCCCGCCGCGCGCGGGATCGGCGATGTACGCGAGGTTCGCGCGGGCCTGCCCGCCGTCGAATTGCTTCGCGACGCCCGTGAGCGCGGCCGCGGGGCCGACGAGCGGCGTGACGATGCGGAACACGAGCACGACCGCGACCACGACCGTCGCGACGCGCCAATTGAGCAGCCTGCCGAGCGCGACCGGCGCTCGCTCGAAGAAGATCCGCAGGCCGTGTCCCGCGAGGTTGAAAGCGAGCACCCCGCTCGCGAACGCCGCCGCGGGCACGAGCGCGATCCACGGCGCGCGGAAGACCTCGAACCGTCCTTGTGCCAGGATCGCGCCCCACTCGGGCGACGCGAAGAAGAAGGCGCGACCAGACCCGCGAAGGTCGTCGATCGGCACGCTCGTGCCGCCGCCGACGACATACCCGAGGAAGCCGAGCTCGCCGAGGATGAGGAGGATCGCGCTCGCCTCGAGTGCCGACGTGATCGCCAGGGTCGGAAGAAGGTTGGGGACGGCGTGGCGGGCGAACGTCGCGAACTCCGAGAGGCCCTCGGCGCGCGCGGCCTCGAGGAACGGACGGCCGCGCAGGTCAACGAGCGCGGCGCGGACCGCGCGCCCGACGCCCCACCAGCCCGTGATCGTGAGCGACGCGGCGAAGGCCTGGAGGCCCGAGCGGATGTCGAAGGCGAAGATCCAGAGCACGGCGAACAGGAGGGTGGGGAACGCGGCGAACGCGTCGATGAGCGCCGAGATGACGCGGTCGATCCACCTGCCGGCGAACCACCCGGCGACGGCGCCGAGCGTCACGCCGATCACGAGGCGTGCCGCCAGCACGATGAACGCGAGCGTGAACGTCGCTTGGGCGCCGAACATGACGGTCGCCCAGAGGTCCCGCCCCTGACGGTCGGAGCCGAGGACGTAGCCGAACTGGCCGGGCTCGAACGGCGCGGGGAGCGACCGCGTTCCGAGCTGGACGAACGTGTGCTCCTTGAGCGGATCGGCGGACGTGAAGAACGGCGCACCGAATCCGACGATCAGCCACCCGAGGATGAGCGCGACCCCGACGATGAGCTGCCAGTTGAGGGCGCGCCTCACGCGGGTGCGCCCGTCGCGCGCTGCGCGAAGTGATCGGCGAGCGCGTCGAGCCCGAACCGGACGACCGCGATGGTCGCGGCGAGCGCGCCGAGCAGCGTGCCGGCGGTCGCCGCGTCGAATCGCCGAACCGCCTGGAGCAGCGCGAAGCCAAGGCCTGGCCAGGAGAAGAACACCTCGACCACCGGAAGCGTGGACAGCGCGATCGAGAGTCCCGTCGCGACCGCACCGATGATCGGGACGGCCGCGTTCGCCAACGCGTGGCGCGAGAAGATCACCGACTCGGCGAGGCCCTTCGCGCGCGCGGTGCGGATGTAGTCCAGGCGGAGCACCTCGTCGGTCGCGACGTGGGCGAAGTTCGCGATCTGCGCGAACGGGCGGAGCGCGAGGACGACCACCGGCAGGATGAGGTGGTTATCGATGCCGTAGCCGAAGGTCGGCCACAGCCGGATGCCCGCGCGCGCGGTGAGCTCCGCGCCGAACAGGATGAGCAGGATCGCGACGAGGAACGATGGGAGCGAGACCGTCAGCGTCGTGAACGTCAGCAGGGCGGCTCGCCATCGGGCGCTTCGCGTCGCGGCCGCGAGGACGCCGACCAGGACCCCGACCGCCGTCGCGAGCCCGATCGCGAGGAGGACCAGGATCATGCTCTTGGAGTAGGCATCGAGCAGCAGGTCGCCCATCGCCCGGCGCTGGCCCCCGAGGATCGAGGTCGACGTCGCTTCGCCGAGCGACCCGGATGCCAGGCTCGTGAAGTAGTCCTGCGTCCCTTCCCACGCCTGTCCCGCGATGGCCGGCAGGTCCGAGCGCTCGATGCGCGTGCGGGCCGACACCATTGCCACCTGCGAGAGCACGACGATGAGGACGAAGGTCAGGATCACGAGCAGCAGACGGGTCAGCACAGCCAGCAACGCGCGCGCGACCGTTCCGCGTTCTACCACTATCTCCGACCTAGAATACCGAGGTGGCGGCTCAAAAGTTCTATGTCACGACGGCGATCGCGTATGTCAACGATCGACCCGGGCTGCACCACGCCTACGAGTTCGCGGGTGCGGATGCGCTTGCGCGGTTTCACCGTCAGCGCGGCCGCGACGTCTTCTTCCTGACCGGAACGGACGAGAACGCGCCTCGGAATGAGCGTGCTGCGAAGGAGCAGGGTGTTGAGACTCGCGCCCTGGTCGACACGCATGCCGCCGAGTTCAAACAGATGGCGGATACGTGGAATATCTCATACGACCGTTTCATCCGTACGACGGATCCGGACCACGTCAACGGCGTGCAGGAGTTCGTCCGCCGCTGGATAGAGAACGACGATGTGTATCTCGCTACCTACGAGGGCCTGTACTGCATCAAGTGCGAAGCGTTCTATGAAGAAGGCGACCTGATCGACGGGCGCTGCCCGATCCATCCCGACGATCCGTCGAACATCCAGAGATTGAAGGAAGAGAACTACTTCTTCCGGCTCTCGAAGTACGAACAGAAGCTCAAGGACCTGTATCGGGACCATCCGGAGTTCTGCGAGCCGGAGATCCGCCGCAACGAGGTCCTCGGGTGGCTCGAGCGCGGGCTCAAGGACGTGAGCGTCTCCCGTAAGAACCTCACGTGGGGCATTCCGTTCCCGGACCACCCGGACCACGTCGTGTACGTGTGGTTCGACGCGCTCATCAACTACGCCACGGGCGTGGGGTTCGGGAATGACGAGAAGCTGTTCAAGAAGTGGTGGCCGTGCGACGTCCATGTCATTGGGAAGGACATCACGCGCTTCCACTGCATCTTCTGGCCGGCGATGCTCATGGCGGCCGGCGTGGAGCTCCCGAAGAAGGTGTTCGCTCACGGCTTCCTCTCGTATGGCGAGAGCCGCCTTTCGCGGTCCAGCGGGAACATGATCGATCCGATCGCGTCTGCAAAGGAGTGGGGGACCGACGCCATCCGCTACCTCGTGCTGCGCGAAGCGCCGTTCGAGAAGGATTCGCCGATAAGCCCCGAGCAGTTCAACGCGCGCTTTAACGCGGATCTGGCGAACGGACTCGGGAACCTGGTGTCGCGCACGCTCAAGATGGTCGAGACCTACTGCGAAGGGCTCGTGCCGCGCCGGGATGGTGAAGGCGAGTCCGAGATCGCGGTGCATGGCGCCGCGGATCGCGCCGTCGAAGCGCACGACGTGGCTGCCGCGAACCTGCACTTCGCCGACGCGCTCGCGGCGATCTTCTCGCTCGTCGATGCCGCGAACAAGCACTACCAGGTGACGCAGCCGTGGCAGCTCGCGAAGGACCCCGCGAACGCGCAGCTCGTCGCGTCGTCGCTGTATGCGGGTCTCGAGGCGCTCCGTATCACCGCGCACGCGCTCTGGCCGTACATGCCCAGTGTCGCGGACTCGATCTGCGCGCAGCTCGGCCTGCCGTCGCCCGAGCACGCGCCGTGGCCGGAGGTCGCACGCTGGGGTCTGCTCGAGCCGGGGCGCAAGGTGCACGCGGGACCGCCCCTGTTCCCCAGGCTCGAGGTGGCCAAAGCGTCCTGATCGACGCGCACGCGCACCTCACCGATGGACGCTTCTCGAATGACCTCGACGCGGTGCTGGGTCGCGCGCGCGATGCCGGCATCACGCGGATCCTGACCTGTGGCGAGGACGTTGCCTCGAGCGAGGCCGCGATCGCGATCGCGCGGGTCCATCCCGAGGTCCGCGTCGCCGTCGGCATCCATCCCCATCGCGCGGTCTCATGGGATGACGTCGCGCTCGCGGCGCTCCGCCGGCTCGCGGCCGACGAGCGCGTCGTCGCGATCGGCGAGATCGGCATCGATCTCTCGGGACGCAGCGCTCCGCAGGCCGACCAGGAGCGCGCGTTCCTCGCACAGCTCGATCTCGCGGACGAGCTCGGCCTTCCGGTCGTCGTGCACGTCCGCGACGCCGGTCCGGTCGTGCGCGCGCTCGTGAAGGGGCGCGTGCTCCGCGGCCAGCTCCACTGCTACAGCGAGGGTCCGGCCGAGATCGCCGCGTGGCGCGCGCTTGGCCTGGTGCCGTCGTTCGCCGGCCCGGTGACGTACCGCGCCAACCGCGCGCTGCGCGAGGCGGCGCGCGATCCAGGACCGGTGCTCGTCGAGACGGACGCCCCGTACCTCGCCCCCGAGGGCCATCGCGGGCAGCGCAATGAGCCCGCGCACGTCGCGGTCACGTACCGGACCGTCGCCGCCGAACGCGGCGCCGACCTCGCGGCGCTCATCGCGACGACCGCCGAGACCGCCCGAGCGCTCTTCGGCGAGCGCTGGAAATAGGCCCGAAAGCGGCCTCCGGAACCGAACCGGGCCTGACCGCGTCTGCCTTCGTGGCCGGCACGCCGGCAAGAAGGCAGGTCGTGAAGATGAAGCGTCTGACGTGGCTCGTTCCCGCGATCCTCCTCCTGGCGGCGTGCTCGAGCGGCGCCGGGACCACCTCCTCCGCACCGGGGCAGGGCGGCGGTGCCGCACCGGCGAACGTCGCAGTGGGGAAGCCGGCACCGGCCGACGCGGCCGGGACCACGACGAACGGATCGGTCGGCACCAACGGCGTGCCCATCCCGCAGGCGTTCGATGTCACGCGCTCGGTGATCCTCACCGCGAACGTCTCCATGCGGTCGGACGACCCGTGGGTCACGGCCGACAAGGCCCAGGCCATCGCGTTGACCCTCGGCGGTGACGTCATCGGGGTGAGCCAGAGCGGTGGCAAGGACAACCACCTTGCGAGCCTCACGATGCGCGTCCCGTCCGACCGCTTCACCGAAGCACTCCGCCAGATCCGCGGCCTCGACGGCGAGGTCGTCTCCTCGACGGTCGACGGCAAGGACGTGACCGACCAATTCGTCGACCTCAAAGCCCGCCTCACCGCCAAGCAGGCGGAGGAGCAGCGGTACAACGCGCTCCTGACGCGCGCCGCGACCATCGACGAGATCCTCAAGATCGATGTGGCGCTCTCGAGCGTGCGCACCCAGATCGAGCAGCTGCAGGGCCAGGTGAACTCGATCGCGTCACGCACGCAGTTCTCCACGATCACGATGAGCATCACCCCGGCGGTCGCGGTCAGCGTGACCCCGCCAGGCCCGGCCTGGGACCCGGCGCGCACGGTCGCGGCGGCGCTCACGGCGCTCGCCCTCATGCTGCGGGGCTTCGCGGACCTCGCGATCTGGCTCCTCGTCTTCGGCTGGATCCCGCTCCTCGTCCTCGCGGTCCTGCTGATCGCGACCCGCGGCCGGCGCACGGCGCGCATGGCGGCCTGACCGGCGCGTCGGTAGACGAACGTACGGGGGCGGCCACCGGGCCGCCCCCGTTTTGCGCTCCGCGCCAACCGGCATACCGTGAGCGCGCATGGGGAGCTCCCTCGAGCCGATCGTCGTGCTCTCGCTGATCGTCGGCGCCATCGCGGCACTCATCTTTGCCGGCGTTCTCGGCGCCCTCATCGTGTTCACCATCCGCTACCGCGATCCGCGTCCGGGCTCGCGCGGGCTCGCCCCGCAGATCCACGGCAACCGGGGACTCGAGATCGCGTGGACCGCCGCGCCGCTCGTGGTGCTCGCTGTCGTCTTCGGCCTGAGCCTCGTCACGCTGTCGCAGATCGGCCGTGGGGCGACGTTCGGCAGCCTCGAGCCGCCGCTCAAGGTCAGCGTCATCGGCCACCAGTGGTGGTTCGAGTTCCGCTACCCGAACGGCGCCGTTACCGCGAACGAGCCGCATATCCCGGCCGGCGTGCCGATCGAATTCGAGCTGACGTCCGCCGACGTCATTCACGATCTGTGGGTGCCCGAGCTCGGCGCGAAGATGGACGTCATCCCCGGGCAGACGAACGTGCTCCGCCTGTTCACCGCCCGCGCGGGTGTGTTCTCCGGCGCATGTGCCGAGTTCTGCGGCATCGAACACGCCTGGATGCGCGTGCGGGTCGTCGCGCAGCCTCGCGGGGAGTTCGATGCGTGGCTCGCGGCGCAGGCGGCGCCGGCGGCGCCGGCCTCGGGCATAGCGGGGCGCGGGCAGGAGGTCTTCGCGGCCGCGGTCTGCACGTCGTGCCATGTCGTGCGGGGACAGGTGAACGGGACGGCGATCGGACCGGACCTCACGCATGTCGCGACGCGAACGACCATCGCCGGCGGTGTCCTCGCGAACCCCCGGAGGGCCTGCGTACCTGGATCGCCGACCCGCAGCGCTACAAGCCGGGCTCGCTCATGCCGAAGGTGCCGCTGCTGCCCGCGGATCTCGACGCGCTCGTCGCGTATCTCGGGAGCCTCCGGTGACCGCAGCAGCCGTCCGCCGCTCCGGCGTTTTCGCGACGGCAGGCGTGCTGCGCACCGTCGATCACAAGGACATCGGCGTCCTCTATGTCCTCCTCGGCCTCGCGTTCCTGGTGGTCGGGGGGATCGAGGCGCTCCTCCTGCGCGTGCAGCTCGCGTCGTCGGGCCTTCGAGTGCTCGATCCGAGCACCTACGACCAGCTGTTCACGATGCACGGCATCACGATGATCTTCCTCGTCGCGATCCCGCTGCTCGTCGGCTTCGCGAACTACGTCGTGCCGTTGCAGATCGGCGCCGAGGACGTCGCATTCCCACGGCTCAACGCGCTGTCGTTCTGGCTGACGCTGTTCGGCGGCGTGCTGCTTTACCTCAGCTTCTTCGCCGGAGGCGCGCCCGATGCCGGATGGTTCGCCTACGCGCCGCTCACCGAGCCCTCGCACGCGGTCGGCACCGGAATGGACTGGTACGTCTTCGGTCTTCTCGTGTCCGGCGCGGGGACGATCATCGGTGCGATCAACCTCGCCGTGACGATCCTGCTCATGCGCTGCCCCGGCATGGTCATGGGTCGCGTACCGATGTTCAGCTGGATGGTCCTCGTCACGAGCTTCCTCATCATCGCGGCGTATCCGATCCTCACGTCCGGTCTCGTGATGCTGCTGGTGGACCGCCAGCTCGGCGGCCGCTTCTTCGACCCAGCGGGCGGCGGGAATGCCGTCCTGTGGCAGCACCTCTTCTGGTCGTTCGGACACCCCGAGGTCTACATCGTCGTGCTACCGGCGTTCGGCATGATCTCAGAGATCATCCCCGTCTTCAGCGGCAAGCCGCTCTTCGGCTACCGGTTCGTCGCGGCGTCGGGCATCGCGATCGGCTTCCTCTCGTTCAGCGTGTGGGCGCATCACATGTTCGCGGTCGGTCTTGGTGACGCGGAGAACGCGTTCTTCGCCGCGACGAGCATGCTCATCGCCATCCCGACGGGCGTGAAGGTGCTCAACTGGCTCGCGACGATGTGGCGCGGGCACATCCGTCTCGAGATGCCGATGATCTATGCGCTCGGCTTCATCGCCACCTTCGTCATCGGCGGGCTCACTGGCGTGTCGCTCGCGGTCGTGCCGCTCGATCTGTACACGACCGACTCGTACTACGTCGTCGGGCACCTCCACTACGTGCTGTTCGGCGGGACGCTCATGGCCGTCCTCGCGGGCCTCTACTACTGGTTCCCGAAAGTGACCGGCCGGCTGCTGGGTCACCGGCTCGGGCTGATGAACTTCTGGCTGACCTTCGCCGGCCTGACGCTCGCGTTCCTGCCGATGCACTGGCTCGGTATCCAGGGCATGCCGCGCCGGGTGTGGACCTACCCGCCCGGCCTCGGGTGGGAGTGGTCCAACCTGGTCTCGACCGTCGGCGCGTTCCTCATCGCCGGCGGCACGCTCGTGCTCGCGGTCAACGTCGTGCGCAGCCTGCGCAGAGGAGAGATCGCCGGCGATGACCCGTGGGACGCCTACACGCTCGAGTGGTCCACAACGTCGCCGCCGCCCGCGTACAACTTCGAGCACGAGCCGCGCATCGGCGGCAAACGACCGCTCTGGGACCGCAAGCACCCCGATCGGATGGATCCCGGATGACGGCTGGAGCGAGCGCGGTGCCGCTCATGCGCGACCGCCACACCCTCGGGATGGTGCTGTTCATCGCGTCCGAGTCGATCTTCTTCCTCGGCATCGTCATCGCATACGCCGTCTTCCGCAGCGAGGGGCTCGCGATGGCGAAGGCGCAGCTCGACATCGGACGGACCGCCCTGTTCAGCGTCCTGCTGTTCGCGTCGAGCGGGACGGTGGCCCTTGCCGCGGCACGGCGCTCGCGGGCGTGGCTCCTGGTGACGGCGGTCCTCGGCGCGGCGTTCCTCGCGGGCCAGGGCCTCGAGTACCTCCGGCTCCTCGAGGCGGGGATCCGGCCGGGCACCGCGCTCTTCGGCACGACCTTCTTCACCCTCACCGGGCTGCACGGTCTGCACGTGCTCATCGGTCTGGTGCTCTTGAGCTCGCTCATCGCCGCGGCAGGCTGGAGACCGCGCCGCGTGCCGGCGGTCGCGTGGGAGTCGATCTCGCTCTACTGGCACTTCGTCGACGCGGTGTGGGTCGTGGTGTTCTCGGTCGTGTACATCGGGACGGCGATCGGATGAGCCACGAGCTGCCGCGGCCCTCGATCTGGCCGGTCACGCTCGCGCTCGGTGTGTCGATCGCATGCGCCGGTGTCGTGACCCACTGGCTCGTCGTCGTGTCCGGCGCGCTGGTCACGATCTACGCCATCGCCGCGTGGGCCGCGGACGCCGTCCGCGGGAAGGACTGATGGACCGCCGCCGGTTCCTCACGCGCGTCACGATCGGTCTGTCAGGCGCGATCTCCGCGCTCGTCGGCGTGCCGATCATCGGCTATCTCATCGCACCTCTCTTCGAGCGCGAGCCGGACTCGTACGTCGCGGTCGGCGACCTCACGATGTTCCGGACCGGCCAGACGACCCTCGTGCAGCTGGACGACCCCACTCCTCTCGCGTGGGCGGGGCAGACGGCGAAGACGGCGCTCTGGGTCCGGCAGGTCGACGCAGCCACGTTCCAGGTCTTCAACGTGAACTGCACGCATCTCGGCTGTCCGGTCGACTGGCGGCCGAGTGCGAAGCTGTTCCTCTGTCCGTGTCACGGAGGCGTGTATTACGCCGACGGCACGGTCGCGGGCGGGCCGCCGCCGCGCCCGCTGTACGAGCGCGAGTGGCGCGTCTCCGGTGGCAAGCTGCAGGTGAAGGTGCAGCGTCTGCCGACACCCGGGTCGGCCGGGTGAGACGGGTCGTGCGCGCCATCGGCCGGTGGATCGGGCTGCGGTTCGAGCTCGAGGACTCGGTCGGTGCGGTCCTCACGCATCCGGTGCCCGCCGCGCTCGATGGGCCGGTCGGCTGGTGGTACGTCTTCGGGAGCGCGACGCTCGCGATGTTCATCGTCCAGGTCGCGACCGGCGTCGGCCTCGCGATGACGTACGTCCCCGCCGCGAACAGCGCGTACGACTCGCTGCAGTTCATCAGCAACGAGGCCGTTCTCGGCCGCGTCGTGCGCGGCCTCCATTACTTCGGCGCCGGCGGGATGGTCGTCCTGGTGCTCGTGCACATGACCCAGGTCTTCCTGTTCGCGTCGTACAAGTTCCCGCGCGAGGCGAACTGGATGAGCGGCTCGCTCCTGCTGCTCACGACGCTCGCGATGGCATTCACCGGGCAGCTCCTCCGGTGGGATCAGGACGCCTTCTGGTCCATCGTCGTCGCGGCGGAGCAGGCCGCGCGGACGCCGATCATCGGGGGCTTCCTCGCGACGTTCGTCGTCGCGGGTCAGAACGTCGGCGGTGCGACGCTCACGCGGTTCTATGCCACCCATGTGTTCCTCATCCCCGCCGCGATCTTCGGGCTGCTGGGCCTTCACCTCTACCTCGTCGTCAAGCGCGGGATCAGCGAGCCGCCGGTCCCGGGCGAGCGCGTGAACTCGCGGACCTACCTGGCGGGATACAAGGAGCTCCTGGCGCGCGGCATCCCGTTCTTCCCGGACGCGGCGGTCCGCGATGCGGTCGTGTCGTTCGTCGCGATCCTCGTGGTGGTGGTGCTCGCGGTCATCGCCGGCGCACCGATGCTTGGCAAGCCGCCGGACCCGACGATCATCGTCGCGGACCCGCGGCCCGACTGGTACTTCCTCGGCTACTTCGCGCTGCTCGCCATCATCCCGAAAGGCCTCGAGTCCATCGTCATCATCGGACTTCCGGCGCTCGCCTTTGGGTTCCTGTTCCTGCTGCCGCTCGTGCGTCCAGGTGGGGAGCGCCACCTCGCGCGCCGGCCGATGGCCGTCGCCGCGGTCGGTCTCGGCGTGATCGCATACGGCGCGCTCACGCTCGCGGGCATCGCGTCACCCTGGGTTCCGGTATCCACGAAGGGCGCCTCGCTGCCGCCGGCCGTCATGGCAGGCCTGTCGCCCACCGAGGCCTCGGGCGCGCGCTTGTTCGTGCAGAAGGACTGTTTCGCCTGCCATGCGATCGGTGGTGCCGGCGGCCGCCGCGGGCCCGATCTCAGCGCCGTCGGGACGCGACTCTCGCACGACCAGCTCGTCACGACGATCCTCAATGGCAAGGGCCAGGCGATGCCGTCGTTCGCCGGCGCACTCACGCCCGCGGAGCTCGCCGACCTCGTGGCGCTCCTCGGGGGGCGGCGCTAGCCGCCGAGCGTGCTCAGGGGGTCGACCGGCTCGCCGTTCCGGTAGACGGCCCAGTGCAGGTGGTAGCCCGTCGTGAGCCCGGTGAGACCCACGGCGCCGATGCGGTCGCCGGCCTCGATGAGGTCGCCGGCCTTCACCGTCGGCGCGAGCGGCCCGTTCTCGAGATGCGCATACAGGGAGACGAGTCCGTTGTCGTGCGCGATCACGACGACCTGGGCGCCGTCACCCATCCGACCGGCGAAGACGACGCGGCCGCGAGCGGGCGCGATGATCGGCGTGCCGGCGGGGGCAAGGATGTCGACCCCGTCGTGGAAGTGCCAGGAGAAGACGCCCTTGTACAGGCGCGCCGGCTCGAGGCCCAGGTAGGTCGGACCGAACGGCTGGCTGATCTCCCCGGCGAGTGGCCGCTTCCAGGTGGCCGCGGGAGGCGTGGCGATCGCGCCGCTCGCCAGAAGCTTGGCCTCGGTCGCCGCAGTGGCGGCGAGCGCCGCACGAAGCGCGGCGACCGGCGCTGCCGGGTCCGCCACGTCGCTCAAGGTGCGGACGAGCCCGCCGCGGTGGCGCGGATCGGTGACCGTCCCGAGGATCGTCTTCGCGAGATCGGCTTCGTCACGCGCTGCCTCGAGCTGCCCGTAGAGGGCGACCTGATCGTTCGCGACCGCGCTGGCGGTCGCGATGAGCGATTCGTAGGTGCTGAACGTGCGCGGGATCGCGCGCGCGAGCGGTATGGCGCGCGCCGGGGGCGCGGTCGTCCCGTCGTCCGCCGCGGCCGGCGCACCAAGGGCGGCCAGGCACAGCGCGGCGAAGACAAGCACGTGGAGAGCCCGTAGCCGGGCGGTGTGGATGGTCATTCCCTTCCCGCCTCGAACTATCGAGCTGTCCGCTCATAGAGCCGTCACTCGGCGTCCACCCGGACGGCTTGGTCAGGCCTCGCTCGTTCGCCGGCCGGCCATGTTGGCCGGATGCACCGCTCCAGTGGGGTTTTCGCGTTCTCCGGTAACACGCTCATCCAGATGGTGGATGTGCGGCGAACGTACGGGGGTCACCCGTCGCCGCGAGCCGACACGCGCTTGATCCCGAATTCTGGCTCGTTACGCGCCGCTATCCTGCGCGCGTGACCGATGACGTCCGCATCCGACCGATGACCGAGCTCGATATCGAGGGCATCACGCGCATCGACGAGCGCATCACGAAGCGCTACCGCCCCGAGGTCTGGGAGCAGCGGGTCGGTTACTACCTCCGCCGCGACGCCGAGTCGTCGCAGGTGGCCGAGGTCGGTGGCAGGGTCGCCGGCTTCATGATGGGCGAGGTCCGGGGCGGGGAATTCGGCCTCGAGGAGCCCACCGGATGGATCGAGTTCTTCGGTGTGGATCCGGAGGTGCGCGGCCGTGACCTGGGAACCAAGCTCATCGATGCGCTGCTCGCGCACTTCCGCGCGCAGGGCGCGCACATCGCGCGGACGATGGTCGCGACGCGGGACGAGGATATCGCCGGCTTCCTCAAGAAGATGCAGTTCACGCCCGCGCCGGTGACCGCCCTCGAGAAGCGGCTCTAGCTTTGCCCGCTCGGCGCGGGCCCGCGAAGAAGGTCAAGCCGAAGCGCCCCGACGGCCGGACCCTGCGAGCGCGGCCGCGCGCGGCGGGCGACGAGCCGCGCTCGGGACCGCGGCGCCAGGCCATTCTCGACGCCGGCGCCTTGCTCATGCAGCAGCGCGGGTTCGTCGGGACGACGGTCGAGGACGTCACCGACCACCTCGACCTCACCAAGGCGGCCTTCTACTACTACGTCGAGAACAAGGAGGAGCTGCTCTTCCAGATCTCGACGCAGACCCTGGAGCTCGCCGATGCCTCGATCTCGGCGATCGAGCGCTCGAGCGCACCGGCCGACCGGAAGCTGACGCAGATGATCGACTCGTTCGTGCGTCTGGTGGCCGAGCGGCCATCCTTCTTCACCGTGTACTTCCAGGAGAAAGGCCACCTCGCGCCGGAGCATCTGCGCAGCGTGACGAAGATCGAGCGGAAGATCGCGTCGGCCCTCGAGCGCGTTGTGCGCGACGGCACTGCGGCCGGCCTTTTCCGGAAGGTGGACCCAGCGGTCGCGGCATTCGCGATCCTCGGCATGTGCTTCTGGGTCTACACGTGGTTCCGGCCGGAGGGCCGGGCGAGCGTCGCCGAGGTCTCGGCGGCGTTCCAGACGCTCGGCCTGCAGGGGCTCTCGGTCCGCGGTGCACGTGCGGCGTAGACTTTCGAGGTCCTGACTAACTAGTTAGTGGCGACGGGAGGCAGCATGGCGGACCAGCAGAGCCAGCTTCCGCGCCAGTACCACGAGGCCGTCCTGCACTGGCAGCGTCACAACTTCCCCGATTACACGAAGCTGCCCGAGCAGTGGGACACGTACTTCCCGAAGGACGAGGCGTTCTGTCTCTGCGCGCGCATCCAGCAGAACATGCCCGAGCAGATCGAGGTCGGTGACCGCAAGGGACAGCCGAAGGCCATCGTCCCGAGAGAGCTCGATCCCAAGGCCGCCGAAGAGCTGCTCGCGATCATCCGCGCGCAGGCCTCGACCGAGTTCGGCTCGATCCAACAGCACCAGGCGACCCTAGCGCGCGCGAGCGACCCGCAGGACCAGGCCTGGGTGCTGCGCGTCATGGCCGAGGAGCTGCGGCACGGCTACCAGATGATCCACCTCCTCACCAGCGCGGACTGGTCGCCGGTCTCGGACACCAAGCCGCAGGACATGGTCGAGGAGATCCTCTCCATGAAGACCGGCTCGCACGTGCTCGCCGCGTTCAATCTCGAGTACGACAGCTTCGTCGACAACGTCGTGTTCGCCGCGTTCATCGACCGCGTGGGGAAGTACCAGCTCACGATGCAGCGGGTGAATGCGTACGCACCAATGGCCGCGTCGATGCCGCCGATGCTGCGCGAGGAGGCGTTCCACCTCGCCGCCGGCGTCATCCCGATGCGCCGCTGGGCCGAGGCCGCTGTGAAGCCCGATGCACTCATCACCATGCCGGCGCTCCAGAAGGCGATCAACAAGTGGTTCGGCCGCGGCCTCGAGATGTTCGGTGACGAGCGCGGCGGCAAGACGAACGTGACGCTCGGGCTCAAGGACAAGACCAATCGCGTCGCGCAGGACGAGTACGTCGCCGAGGTCGAGAAGATGCTCGACGACATCAACCAGCGCTACGTGCGCGCGCGGTTCCCGGACCTCTCGCGCGACGATGCCGACGCGTTGTACGCGCGCGTAAAAGCCGACCGCGGCACGATCGATGGTCTGTCGTGGGACGAGGATCTTCTGAAGCTTCCGCACCGCGGCTTCTTCCGGCGGCGCGGCGAGTACGCCTTCCAGATGCTCGGCGTCGATGGATCGACGTTCGAGGACGTCGACCGCTACATCACGCACGTCCGCGACCACCTGCCCGAGGCGTACCTCGCGTCGGTGGACGTCCGGCACTGGGCCGAGCTGCAGCGCGGCGTCGCGAACGGCACCGTCCCGCTCGAGGCAGCGCTGAAGTCGATGCCCCGCCTCGCCCGCGTCGGCGGCGCGTGCCCCTGCGCGAACTCAGTGCGCTGGGTCGTCGATGTCGAGGCGCCCGCCAACGGTGGCCAGGAGACGCGACTCAACCCGTAACGACCGGCCCATTGCGTTCCGCTGGCGCCGGAGTACCGTCCTACTACGAGAGTGTAGGAGGACAAGGATGATCCGCACCGGCACGCAGGCGCACGTCGGCCGGCGACAGCTCCTCCGGCTCGGCTTCCTTGGCGCGGCCTCGCTCGCACTCGTGGAGACCGGGTTGGCGGTCGTGCCGTTCATGCAGGTCCGGAAGATCGTCGGCCTGGGCGTGCCGGTGAATGTGGGGACGAAAGCACAGGTTCTCGCGGCGTTCGCAGGGACGAGCGACGCGCCGATCCTGTTCCGCCAGGGGCACTTCTTCCTGCTCCATCCGCCCGGCGGCATCATCGCGGCGTACCGAAAGTGCACGCATCTCGGCTGCGCCGTGCCATTCAGCTCAAGCGAGGACCGGTTTCATTGCCCGTGCCACGGGTCGATCTACGACAAGCGGACCGCGATCGTCATCCGCGACCCGGCGCCGAAGCCGCTTCAGCTGTTCCACATCGCCGAGACCGACGCGGGCCTCGTGGTCGACACGAACCCGCTCAATGTCATCGATCGCCGGACCAATCGCTGGGATCCGTCGGTGATCGAGATCGCGGATGCTCCGGTCTAGGCTGACAACGTGATCGCGCCATCGCGGAGCGCGGCGTACCGGCGGTTCTACCTCTACTCCGCGCTGTCGGTCGCCGTTATCGCCATCGCAGTCGCCGGCGCCGTGCTGCTGCGCCTCCTGCTCCAATCGTTCGGCTGGGGCTTCCGGCCGCCGGCGAACGGCGTCTCACGCAACGTGTCACTCGCGGTCGCACTCCTTGTCATCGCGGTGCCGGTCGGCGCGGCGCACCTCTGGGCCATCGCGCGCTCGTTCGCGGATCCGGCGGAGCGCGCCGCCGCTGTACGGCACCAGTACCTGAATCTGTGGGTCGCGTTCGCGCTCGCGGTCGTGCTCTTCGCCGGCCAGGCGGCGTTCGCTGCGTATTCCGCGGATCCGTTCGCCGACGTCACCATCCAGGTGAGCATCCTCATCGTCGCGGCGATCATCGGCGCGATCGCCGCGTCGTGGATCACGCGGACGCCAGCGGCTACACCGGACCCGCGGATCCGGGCGGCCATCGTCGTGATGCTCGTCGCGATGGCGGTCGCTTCCTTCTCCGTGGCCAACGCCGCCAGCAGCGCTGGCGGACTGTTCCAGAGCGCCAGGCTGCCCGTCACGCGGTTTCGGTATCAGGAAAGCGCCCTTCTCGCGGGTCTCCTGACCGCTGGACTCGCGCTGACGGTGTGGTCGCTCGCGTTCTCGTGGCAACGAGGATGGGTCGCATCGCGCGACCGGCTCGCATACGCCCTTCTCGGCTACGGCCTCGGGACAGCGATCCTGCTGGTCGGCGTCGCGTACCTGATAGCGGGTGCGGTCCACTTCGCGCGCGACGCATCACGGGTCGGTGACTTCACCGGCCCATGGTCCGCGGTCGCCGCCGGTTCGCTGTTGGTCCTCATTCACGCGACGCTGCTCCTGCGAGACCGCGGTCGAAACGGTCATCCGGCCGTCACGACGACCCGACTGCTGCGCGCATTCCCGGCGCTGGCCGGCCTGGGGCTGGTGGTCGGCGGCCTTGGGCTCGGATGGCATGCGCTGCTCGAGCGCGATGTCGTGGCCGCAGCGCACCTGACCGACGACCTCACGACTGCCGCGGCGCTCGCGCTCATCGGGCTCGCCGCGTACGCGCCGGCGTGGCGTGCGTTGAACGCGCGGACGACCGCGGAGTCCGCGGTGCGTCGCTTCTATCTCTTCACGGTCGTGTGCCTCGCGCTCGTGGGCGGGCTCATCAGCAGCGTCGTGGTCCTGTACAACGCGATCACCGTCATCGCGGGTGTGGCCGATAAGGACGCCGCGCTGACCGCCATGACTGCGGTCCTGCCCGCGGTGCTCCTCGGCGCGATCTTCGCGACGCACCTCGTGTTGCTCCTCCGAGATCAGCGGCTGACCCGCGCGGCCGAGCAACCCGTGTCGGATGAGCTCGTCGCGCTGCTCGAGGGCGTGCGCGCGGGCCGGGTCAGCGTCGAGGGCGCGGCCGAGACGATCCGCCGGTCCTAGCGGGCCTCGGCCAGCGCTATCTCGGCGAGACCGAGCGCCGCGGCCGTCGAGAGCTGTGCCACGTCACCCGCGCGCAGCTTCGCGATCGCCTCGGCGAACGGCAGGCTGAGAAGCTCCTGCTCCTCGTGATCGCCGCTGTTCGGCTCACAGACGTTCTTCGTCCCGCGCGCGAGGAAGGCGTGCATCTTCCCCGAGCCGTAATTGCCGTCGACGACGTAGCTGCCGAGTGAGATCCACTCCCCGGCCTCGCAGCCGGTCTCCTCGCGCAGCTCGCGCTGCGCGCCGTCGAGGGGCGCCTCGTCCTCCTCGAGGTAGCCGGCCGGAAGGGAGAGCGAGGCATGGCCCACGCCGAGCTTGAAGGAGCGGACGAAGATGGTGTTGCCGTCGTGGTCGAGCGTCACGACGATCGCGAACGATCGCATCGTGATCCAGTTGAAGTCGTTGAGCACCGTTCCGTCTGGCAGCTCGACGTCCTGCTCGCCGATGGTGAACCAGGGCGGCCGCTCGAGGATGACGCGGCGCGCGAGGACCCGCCAGGGCTTGATCACGAGACCCGGTGCTTCTCCAATTTCTTCCGATCGACCGCAAGGCCCATTCCCGGCTTCGTCGGAAGAGCGACCATGCCGTTCTTCGACTTTGGGAGCGGCTCCTCGAAGATGTCCGTGAGCGGGTTGATGATGAACATCTCTTCGAGCCTTGCCAGGTTCGGCACGGCCGCCGCGAGATGCAGTGACGCGAGCTGCGCCAGCCCGCAGGAGAACCCAGTGTGCGGTGCGTATTTCACGTTGTGCGCGTGCACGAGCGCGCCCAGCCGCTTCGCGGCGGTGAAGCCGCCGATGCGCGCGACGTCGGGCTGGACGATGTCGATCGCGCGCCGCTTCAGCAGCTCGCGGAACCCGAAGATACCGAACTCCGATTCGCCGGCCGCGACCGGGATCGGCTGGGAACGGCGGATCATCTCGTAGCCGTCGATGTCGTCCGGATAGACCGGCTCCTCGATGAACCAGAGATCGTATTTCGCGAGCTCGTGGCAGGCCTTGATCGCCGTCGCCGCGTCGTACGCGCTGTTCACGTCGGCGCCGATGTCGATCTTCGGACCGACGGCCTCGCGGATGGCTCGTGTGATCTCGACGTCGCCGCGCCAGCCGCCGCGCTCGGCCGAGCGGCCGATCTGGATCTTCAGCGCGACGTGGCCCTCGTCGACCTTCTGCTTCGCCTGCTTCGCCATCGCCGCGGGATCGGCGGTGTAGATCTTCGAGCCATACACCGGCACGCTCGCCCGGCCCGCCCCGCCGAGCGCCTTGTAGAGCGGGATGCCCTGAGCCTGCGCGAGGATGTCCCAGAGCGCCTGGTCGATGCCGCTCATGCCCTCCTGGACGAACCCGCGGTAGTGGCCCCACGGACGCAGGAGCGTGAACATCTCGTCCCAGAGCCCTTCGACGTCGTGTGGATCGCGGCCGGCGATCGTGGGCCAGAGGAGCTCGCGGACGACGGTGTCGAGGACCTTCGGCGCGCGTCGGGCGATGCACTCGCCCCAGCCGGTGACGCCGTCGTCGGTCGTGATCGCGACGACCATGGCCTTGAACGTCGAATAGGTGCCGGCGCCGAACTCGATGCCCGGCCCCTCGGCCTCGAGCACCCAGGTCTCCAGGCGGTCGATCTTCATGCCGCCAAGATAGGGAACCTGGCGGCATCCGGTCGGCGGTCGCTCGCCCGCCCAGCGCGTGACAGGGCTTGCTTGACACCCTCCGGCACCCGTCGGTACTCTGTTAGCAGTCAGTCAGGGGGAGTGCTAAGTCCACGCCGAAGGCCCAAAACAAGGCCTCGCCCTGCCAAAACACGCACAACGCCAACGGAGGAAGTCACATGCCAGCAGTCGCAGAGAAGCTCAAGCTCAAGCCGCTCGGCTCCCGCGTCGTCATCAAGGCCCTCGAGCGCGAGGAGATGACCAAGAGCGGTCTGGTGCTCCCGGACACCGCGAAGGAGAAGCCCATGGAGGGCAAGGTCATGGCGGTCGGCCCGGGTGGCCTCGACAAGAACGGCCACAAGACCGAGATGATCTTGAAGGTCGGCGATCGCGTGCTCTACCAGAAGTACGCCGGCACCGAGTTCAAGCTCGACGACGAAGAGCTCCTCGTCCTCAACCAGGACGACGTGCTCGCGCTCATCGAGTCATAGGGAGAAGAGGAAATATGGCAAAGCAGCTTCAGTTCACCCAGGAGGCGCGAGCCTCCCTCAAGTCCGGCGTCGACAAGATGGCGAACGCCGTCAAGACGACCCTCGGCCCGAAGGGCCGCAACGTCGCCGTCGACAAGAAGTTCGGCGCCCCGACCGTGACCCACGACGGCGTGACCGTCGCGCGTGAGATCGAGCTCGAGGATCCGTTCGAGAACATGGGCGCGCAGCTCCTCAAGGAGGCCGCGACCAAGACGAACGACATCGCCGGCGACGGCACGACGACCTCCGTCGTCATCGCGCAGGCGATCGTGACCGAGGGTCTCAAGAACATCGCCGCGGGCGCCAACCCGATGCTCCTCAAGCGTGGTCTCGAGAAGGGCGTCGACGCCGTCGTCGCCGAGCTCAAGAGCCAGGCCGTCGAGGTCAAGGGCAAGGAGGAGATCGCCAACATCGCGGGCATCTCCGCAGCCGACGCCGAGATCGGCGCGCTCATCGCGGAGGTCCACGACAAGGTGGGCCGCGATGGTGTCATCACCGTCGAGGAGTCCAAGGGTCTCGAGTTCGAGAAGGAATACGTCGAAGGGATGCAGATCGACCGCGGGTACATCTCGGCGTACTTCGTCACGCATGCCGACCGCATGGAAGCCGTCATCGAGGACGCCTACATCCTCATCACCGACAAGAAGATCTCCGCCATCACCGACATCCTGCCGGTGCTCGAGAAGCTCGTGCAGGTCAGCAAGAACCTCGTCATCGTCGCCGAGGACATCGACGGCGAGGCCCTCGCCACGCTCGTCGTGAACAAGCTGCGCGGCACCATCAACGTCCTGGGCGTGAAGGCCCCGGGCTTCGGTGACCGTCGCAAGGCGATGCTCGAGGACATCGCGATCCTCACGGGCGGCAAGGTCATCAGCGAGGAGGTCGGTCGCAAGCTCGACTCGACCACTGTCGCCGACCTCGGCCGTGCCCGCCGGGTCACGTCCAACAAGGATGAGACGACCTTCGTCGAGGGCCACGGCTCTCAGGAGGGCATCCTCGCCCGCGTCAAGCAGATCAAGGCCCTCATCGAGGAGACCACCAGCGACTTCGACAAGGAGAAGCTCAACGAGCGTCTCGCGAAGCTCGCCGGCGGCGTCGCCATCATCCGGGTGGGCGCTGCCACGGAGATCGAGCTCAAAGAGAAGAAGCACCGCGTCGAGGACGCGCTCTCCGCGGCCCGCGCTGCCGTCGAGGAAGGCATCCTCCCCGGCGGTGAGGTCGCGCTCCTCAATGCCGTCAAGGCACTGGACGCGGTCAAGGCCAGCGGCGATGAGCTCACCGGCGTGAACATCCTCCGCCGCGCGCTCGAGGAGCCCTTCCGCCAGCTCGTAGCGAACGCCGGCCAGGATGGCGGCGTCATGCTCGAAGGCGTTCGCCGTAAGCAGGCCGAGTCCAAGTCCGGGACCTGGGGCTACGACGTCATCAAGAACGAGATCGTCGATCTCGTGAAGACCGGGATCATCGACCCGGCCAAGGTGACCCGCTCCGCTCTGGAGAACGGCGCATCCGTCGCGGCGATGATCCTCACCACCGAGGCCCTCATCACCGACCTCCCGGAGAAGGACAAGATGCCGGCGATGCCCGGTGGCGGCGGGATGGACTACTAATTCGGCTTCGCCGAATTAGCGGCTGAGCGCGAGCGAAGCGAGCGCATCAGGCCGACTCATCCCGGTCATGGCGACCAAGGCAATAAAGAAACCCGGTCCTCGATGGACCGGGTTTCTTTCTATGTGCTTCTTACTGCGTCGGTGGCGCGATGCGGGACTGCATGACGAGCGGGCCGGCACGCTTGCCCTCGGTGGCCATCTCGAGCGTCACCGCGCACTGGGTGTACGTGTCGACCGGGATCGTGAGGTCGACGCTCTGGACCGTCTGGCCGTCGGGCGTGAAGTTCGCGCCGCGGACCCAATGGCCATCCGCGTCGACGAGCCAGACCGCGTAGACCGCGCCGTTCGGCACGCTCGTCTGCAGATCGTGGAACAGCACGAACGCGGTCGAGTCCGGCTTGGCCGGGGCGAACAGCGTCGCGCCCGTACCGCGCCATTGGTCGAGGCCCGCCATGTACCAGGTCCGGCCGCCGTGCGAGACCTTCTCGAGGACCGCGACGTACCCGGAGCGCTCCGCCGTCGCGACGTTCAGCTCCCGGAGCGAATTGAGGTCCGTTCCGAGCAGCAGGACGACGGCCGCGGCGAGCGCGCCCGTCGCGAGCCAGGTCCGCCCCGGTCGGAAGGACCAGACGGTCTCGCGCGTCGGGGCTGGTACCGCCGGCAGCTCCGCGGCCGCCGCCGCAAGGATCCGCTCCTTCAGGCCGGCCGGCGGCTCCCGCATCTCGACCATGTCGGGAAGCGCGTTGACCGTCGTCGAGATCTCAGCGAGCTCCTCACGGCAGACCGGGCAGGCTGCGAGGTGCAGCGCGACGCGCTCGGCCTCGGCGCTCCGCAGCGCGCCGACCGCGTACAGCTCGAGGTCATCGGTGACGTGTTCCGTCATGACCGCAGGCCCTCGAGGGACCGCCGCATCTTCTGGAGCCCGATGCGCATGCGGCCCTTCACCGTCCCGAGCGGGACCCCCATGAGCTCGGCGAGCTCCACGTGGGTGTACCCGCCGAAGTAGGCGAGCTCGATCGTCCGCCGCTGGGCCTCGGGAAGCGTCTGCAGGGCCCGCCGGACGGTCTGCTGCTCGACGTTGCGCTCGGCGGACGCCGCGGTGTCCTCGTCGGAGGCGCGCTGCTCGGCGACCTCGAGGGGCGCCGGGCGGAAGGCGGTCTTGCGCCGGAGCACGTCGACCGATCGGTGGTGGACGATGGAGAGGAGCCAGCCGCGGGGGTTGCCCCGTTCACGGCGGTAGCCGGCGGCGCCGCGCCAGGCCGAGATGAACGCGTCCTGGACGACGTCCTCGGCCGCGGGGCTCTCACCGAGGATGCGGTAGGCGAGGGCGTACGCCAGGCGCCCGTAGCGGTCGTAGAGGGTCGCCAGGGCGGACACGTCCTGCGCGGCCAGCGCGATCATCAGAACGTCATCGGCCGGGCCATCATCTGGGGTCATCCGGTGACTGTACGCAGGCCGGACGGTCGTGGATGTTTCGGACAAGAAGCGACCCGAGCGACCTGCCTCCGTGCCCTGTCGCTGCTTCGAAGCGCAGCGACCTGGCCGTGGAGCCGATCCTCGATATCCTCTCGGACCGCCTTTGATGCTATCTCCGGTTGCGCTCCTGAGGCCCGTCTCCGTTGATGGAATCTCCGGATCCGTTCCTCTTGGCAGACCCCTCGGGTCGCGGTGAAACATAGCGCGGCACCGAGCAGGTCGACAACGGCTTTATCCACCAAGTCACAGCCTCTCAGGCGAATTTGTCCACGACCCGCGAGAGTTTTCCACCGTCCATCCACGCGCCCGGAAGAACATGCGCGGCAGGCTGGCTCCGTACCATCGAACGATGAGCAGCGCCGCGCCTGACCCGATCCTCGACGTCCTCAATCCCGAGCAGCGCGCCGCGGTGACGCACGGGTCCGGCCCGCTCCTCATCCTCGCCGGTGCCGGCTCGGGGAAGACGCGCGTCCTGACGCACCGGATCGCCTTCCTCATCCGCGACCTCGACGTCCCCGCCCGGAAGATCGTCGCCGTCACATTCACCAACAAGGCGGCCAAGGAGATGCGCGGCCGCCTGCAGAAGCTCGTCGGCGACGCCGCCCTCGCCGACCTCACGGCGGGCACCTTCCATGCCTTCTGCGCCCGCCTGCTGCGGCGCGACGGCCCCGAGATCGGCCTCGACCGCGGCTTCGCCATCTACGACACGGCCGACCAGCGGGCGCTCCTGCGGCAGGCGATGGGGGACACGGGCGTCTCCGAGCGCCTGTTCTCACCGGGCGCGGTCGGGTCCGTCATCTCCGGCGCCAAGAACGAGCTGCGCGGCCCGGCCGACCTCGCGAACGACGCGAAGGGCCAGCTCGACCGCGTGGCGGCGACGGTCTGGCGCCGGTACGAGGCCCTGCTGAAGGAGAACAACGCGGTCGATTTCGACGACCTCCTCGTGCTCCCGAACCGGTTGTTCGAGACCAGCGACCGGGCCCTCGAGAAGTGGCAGGACCGCTACGACCACATCCTCGTCGACGAATACCAGGACACCAACCGGGCGCAGTACGAGCTGCTTCGCTACCTCGCCGGCTTCAAGCAGAACCTCTGTGTCGTGGGCGATGACGACCAGTCCGTCTTCTCGTGGCGTGGTGCCGACGTCCGCAACATCCTCGACTTCGAGCGCGACTACCCGAACGCCGTGGTCGTGAAGCTCGAGCAGAACTATCGGAGCACCCAGACGATCCTCGACGCGGCGCACAGCGTCGTGCGTAACAACGCCGCGCGCAAAGAGAAGAAGCTCTGGACCGAGAAGACCGGCGGCGACCCGGTCACCGTCATCCAGGCCCACGACGAGCATCACGAGGCCCAGACCATCGCCCGTGAGATCGAGCGGCTCCGCCGCGAGGGGCAGGTCACGAACGCGCGCGACGTCGCGGTCCTCTACCGGACGAACGCGCAGTCGCGAGCGATCGAGGATGTGTTCCGTGGCTTCGGCCTCGCGTACCAGGTGGTCGGTGGCGTGTCCTTCTATGAGCGGCGCGAAGTGAAGGACGTGCTCGCCTACCTGCGCCTGCTGCGGAACCCCGTCGACAGCGTTGCCATCGCGCGGGTGCTCAACACGCCGCCGCGCGGCATCGGCGCGAAGAGCCAGGCCGGCCTGGTCGCGTTCGCGAAGGCGCGCCAGGTGCCCATTGCCGAGGCGCTGCTCGACGCGGAGCAGTCAGCCGAGATCCCGAAGCGGCAGGCGGCCGCGATGGTCGCATTCGGGCGGCTCCTCGCGCGCCTGCGCGACGAGCTTGCGATCAAGGACCTGCCGGACATCGTCGACGAGGTCGTGCGCGCTTCCGGGTACGCCGCGTACCTGAAGGATGGGACGGCCGAGGGTGAGGAGCGCTACGCGAACGTGCTCGAGCTGCGGACCATCGCCGAGGACTACGTGAACCTGCCGCGGGACGAGCAGCTGGCCTCGTTCATGGAGGAGGTCGCGCTCGTCTCGGACGTCGACGAGTTCGCCGAGGCGAAGCCCGCGGCGACCCTCATCACGATGCACGCGGTGAAGGGGCTTGAGTTCCCCGTCGTCTTCGTGACGGGGATGGAGGAAGGCGTCTTCCCGCACGCCCGCTCGCTCGAGGACGAGCGTCAGCTCGAAGAGGAGCGCCGGCTCTGCTACGTGGCGATCACCCGGGCCATGCGCCACTGCTACCTGACATTCGCCCGCAGGCGCCAGCTGTTCGGCCGTACGAACGAGAACCCGCCGTCGCGGTTCCTGCGCGAGCTTCCCTCGGACATCGAGGTACGCGGGAAGATCGAGACCGAGGAGCGCGACCAGTGGGAGGAGCTCGATTGGGAGCGGGGCCGCGGGCGCTACGAGGAGCGTCGTGCCGAACGGCGCGGCGCCGCGCTCGCGGGTGTGCCCTCGACCTGGAGCGGCCGCGAGCCGAGCGCCGCGCAGGTCAACCGCGCCGCAAGCGTCACGGCCACTGGCGAGACGCGCTTCCGCGCGGGCGACCACGTCGTGCATCCGGCGTTCGGCGCGGGCATCGTGGTCTCGAGCGCGCACCGCCCCGACGACGAAGAGGTGACCGTCGCATTCGCCGGCAAGGGCGTGAAGAAGCTCATGGCGAGCTTCGCCGGGCTGACGAAGAGCTGACCGGGTCTACTGCCGCGGGCTGCCCCTGTAGATCGCGTGCCAGCTTGCGCCGCCGTCGTCCGTCGCGATGACCGTGCTCGTGGCGCCCGCGATCGCGACGACGTGGCTCTGGTCGATCACCTGGCCCGAGACCGCGCAGCCGGGGATCGGCACCGGGCCGCGTCCGAGCATCTCGCCGGTCGCGCCGAGCAGCAGGAACTCCTGCGCGTCGAGCGCGCCCGTACACGTGATGAACCACGTCCGGCCGCCGGCGAACGCGCCGAAGGTGGACGGGAACGAGCCGAGTTGCGGTGTATTGGGCGGCGTGACCGATCCGAGCGTGTATGGCTCGCGGAACTCGAGGGTCCAGGTGCGCCCCGCGTCGTTCGTGCGATAGACGAGGTACGGCCCGTGACCGGCGGCGGCGTCCGGTGCTGTCACCTGCACGCGGAAGGCCGATCCGTTCGGGCACGTCACGGTCGGGTACCACGGGGGCCCACCGACGTCAGGGACCGGGATCGTCGCGATGGGAAACCACGTGCGGCCGGCGTCGGCGGTCCGGAACAGCTGCCTGCCCTCGGCGCCGACGCCATCGGTCGCCGTGTCAAAGCAGACGGACCACATCGTGTGCGTGCCGACGACTTGCCAGGTCCCGCCGCCGTCGTCGGAGCGCATGACGTTGCCGACCTGCGGCGTACGGCAACACGGTCCGCTGGGGGTCGCAGCGCCGATCGCCCAGAGGAGGTCGGGGTTGAACGCGTCGATCTCGGCGATCGGCGGGTTCGGCGTCGGCACGATGGGGGTCCAGTGCGTGCCGTCCGCCGTCCGGTACAGGTTGTGGTCGGCCCCAAGCGCCCAGGCCCGCCTCGCGTCGTAGACCCAGAGCTTCGTGATCTGGCCCGCGGTCAGCTGCCGATCCCAGGTCGCGCCGCCGTCGTTCGTGCCCATGATCCCGTCCTGAGTGCCGACCCAGCCGTGCAGGACGTCCGCGAAGCGAATGGCCTGCGGCGCCGCGCCGACGGGCGTCAGGGAGGGTTTCGCGGTCGGTGAGGGCGTGGCCGTACTGATCGGCGCCGGCGATGCGGTCGGCGCGGCAGTGGTCGACGACGCGCTCGGCGTCGCGGTCTGCGGCGTACAGGTGCACAGCACGATGGCGATGGCGGCGCCGATGGCGCTCCGCTTCACGGCCTGACGATATTCCCCGCCTGCGACAATCGAGCGATGGCCGCCTCGTCTGCCGAAAAGCGCGTCGCCGACCTGCGTGAGCGCCTGGAGAAGGCGAGCTACGAGTACTACATCCTCGACCAGCCGACGCTCGACGACGCCGCGTACGACGCGCTCCTCCGCGAGCTCCAGGAGCTCGAGGCGAAGCATCCCGAGCTCGTCACGCCGGAGTCGCCGACGCAGCGGGTCGGCGCGCCGCCGTCCACCCGCTTCGCGCCGGTCGAGCACCCGAATCCGATGCTCTCGCTCGCCAACGCGTTCGGTGAAGCGGAGGTCCGGGCATTCGACCAGCGGATCCAGAAGGTGCTGGGCCGCGAGGCCGTCGGGTACGTCTGCGAGCTGAAGATCGATGGTCTCGCCATCAACCTCACGTACGTCGATGGCGCTTTCCGGCAGGGGGCGACGCGGGGCGACGGGTCCATCGGCGAGGATGTCACCGCGAACCTGCGCACCATCAAGTCGATCCCGCTCACGCTGCGCGAGAAGATCAAGGGGCGCATCGACGTCCGCGGCGAGGTGTACCTGCCGAACGCCGCGTTCGACGCGACAAACCGCGAGCGCATCGAGCGCGAGGAGCCCCCGTTCGCGAACCCACGCAACGCGGCGGCCGGGGCAGTGCGCCAGATGGATCCCGCGGCGACCGCGAAGCGGAATCTCGCGATGTGGGTGTACAGCGCCGCGGGTCTGGAGGTGCATTCGCAGCACGCGCTGCTCGCGCGCCTTCGCGAGCTCGGTCTGCGCACGAATCCCAACGTCCGCAAGGCCAGGGACATCGATGCGGTGCTCGCGTTCATCGCGGAGTGGGAGACGAAGCGGCACGATCTCGACTACGGCACCGATGGGATCGTGGTGAAGGTCGATCTCGTGGCGGACCAGGAGGTCCTCGGCTTCGTCTCACGAAGCCCGCGCTGGGCGATCGCCTACAAGTTCCCGGCGGAGCAGGCCACGACGACGATCGAGGACATCAAGGTCTACGTCGGGCGGACCGGCGTCCTCACGCCGGTCGCGTGGCTTGCGCCCGTGCTGGTCGGCGGGACGACCGTGAAACGCGCGACCCTGCACAACCTCGACGAGGTGCGCCGGCTCGACGTCCGCGTCGCCGACCGCGTCATCATCCAGCGCGCCGGCGACGTCATCCCGGAGGTCGTTCGCGTCGAGGCCCCGATCGTCGCGAAAGGGAAGCGGCCGCCGAAGCGCACGCCGGAGTTCGTCATGCCGGACCACTGCCCGGTGTGCGACGGACCGGTCGAGCATCGCGAGGGCGAAGTCGCGTACCGCTGCGCGAACCCCGTCTGTCCCGCGAAGACGGGCCAGCGCATCGGCCACTTCGTGTCGCGTGGCGGCTTCGACATCGAAGGGGTCGGCGAGGCGCTCATCGAGCAGCTCCGGGCGAAAGGCCTCGTGAACGAGCCCGCCGATCTTTTCACGCTCACCAAGGAGCAGCTCCTCGATCTCGACCGGTTCGCGGAGAAGAGCGCGTCGAACATCCATGAACGCATCCAGTCCGCCAAGCACCGGCCGCTCAATCGCATCATCAACGCGCTCGGCATACCGCAGGTCGGGTGGTCGACGTCGGAGGATCTCGCGGAGTGGGTCGCCGGCAAGGTGCCCGCGGACGCGAGCCTCGCGGAGGTCTTCGCGGCGCTGCGGTCCGCGAGCGCGGAGGACCTGCAGTCCATCGACGGCGTCGGCGCGAAGGTCGCCGACGCGATCCGGAGCTATCTCAGCGATCCAGCCGAGATGGTCGGAATGGACAAGCTCGTACGTGCCGGCGTCCTACCAGTACTTCCGGTGCCCCGCGTGGCCGCCAGCGGGCCGTTCGGCGGGAAGACGGTGGTGTTCACCGGGAAGCTTGAGAAGCGCAGCCGCGAGGACGCCGAGGCGTTGGTGAAGTCGCGTGGTGGGAAAGCCGCGGGTTCGGTCAGCGCGAAGACCGATCTGCTCGTCGCAGGTCCCGGTGGCGGCAGCAAGCTCGAGAAAGCGAAGCAACTCGGTGTCAAGGTCGTCGACGAGGAAGGCTTCGAGGCTATGCTCGCTGGCGTCGAGCGTTAATCCACGCGGGATGAGGAAGGGATAGCCGTGTACCAGCCACAGACGCGCCCGGCCCCGTCCACGCCGCTCGGCGGTGCCGCGCCCGCTCCGGAGATACCGCTCCCGCCCGAGCCGCAGTCCATCGAGCAGACGGGACTGACGCTCAGCTTCATCGCCGACCTCGCGCTCAAGACGCTGTACCTGCGCGGCCAGATGACGATGGCCGAGCTGTCCACGGCCCTCGGTCTGCCGATCACGAACGTGATCGACAAGGTCATGGACTTCCTGAAGGGCGAACGGCTCGTCGAGATCCGCGGCGGCTCCGGGCTCTCCTCCGCGAGCTACCAGTTCGTCATCGTCGACCGCGGCTCCGAGAAGGCGCAGGAGGCGCTCAACCGCAGCCAGTACGTCGGCAAGGCGCCGGTGCCGCTGCAGGCGTACCTCGACGCGGTGAAGCGCCAGACCATCAGCAACATCTCGGTGACCCAGGAGGAGCTCGCGCACGCGTTCTCCCACATGGTCATCCCGCGCGAGACGCTCGGCCAGCTCGGTCCGGCGGTGAACTCCGGCAAGTCGATCTTCCTGTTCGGCCCTCCCGGCAACGGCAAGACGACGATCGCCGAGGTCCTCGTCTCCTTGCTGCGCGGCGAGGTGGTCCTCCCGTACGCGGTCGAGGTCGATCAGCAGATCATCAAGGTGTACGACCAGGTCTATCACCGCGCGGCGCTCGATCCGGTCGTCGCGGACCGTCTGCGCTTCGATCACCGCTGGATCGTGAGCAAGCGGCCCATCGTCATGACCGGCGGCGAGCTGACCCTCGAGACGCTCGACCTCATCTACGACGAGACCTCGAAGTTCTACGAGGCCCCGTTCCAGATGAAGGCGAACGGCGGCATTTTCATGGTCGACGACTTCGGCCGGCAGCGCGTGTCCCCGAAGGACCTGCTGAACCGGTGGATCGTCCCGCTCGAGAAGCGCGTCGACTACCTCACGCTCCACACCGGAAAGAAGCTCGAGATCCCGTTCGACATGCTCATCATCTTCTCGACCAATCTCGACCCGGCCGACCTCGTCGACGAGGCGTTCCTGCGGCGCATCCGCTACAAGATCGGCATCGAGGCGCCGACCGTCGCGCAGTACGAGGAGATCTTCAAGCGCATGTGCGCACGCAAGCAGATCGAGTACAAGTCCGAGGCGATGTCCCAGATCCTCGCGCACTACCGCCGCAAGAACCTCGGACTGCGCTCGTGCCACCCGCGCGACATTCTCGAGCAGCTCACCGACACCGCTCGCTTCCTTGGCCGCCCGGCCCAGCTGACACCGGACCTCATCGACATGGCCTGCGACTCCTATTTCGTGTCGTTGGATCCGAGCGGCTCGCCCCAGGGTGCGTGACGGCTGCCTGACATCCGCCATTTGACGTAGGGCCGGTACCTCCCGGTGGGGGATGGGCTGGACGTGCCTTTGCGCCATCCTTGACCGCGTGATCGCCGCTCGCCGCTTCTCCCCCGCGATCTGGACGCTCGGTGGCGTTGGCACGATCCTCGGGATCCTCTGGCTCGACCGGGTCACCTCGAACGAATATTCGTTCGAGATCTTCTATCTGGTCCCGCTCCTCGTCGCGACGCTCGTGGCCGGCCGGGTGGCCGGCGGGCTCGTCGCGGCGATCGGTGCCATCGCCTGGACATTCGACACCATCCAAGAGGACGGCTTCTCGATACCGTCAATGGCCTTGAACGTCGCGACGCGCGCGACCATTTTCATCGGCGTTGCGGTGCTCGTCGATCTCTACCACAAGCGTGGACGACGCCTCGCGGAAGTCGACCGGCACCGGGAGGACTCGCTCGCGCTCGTCGCGCACAAGCTTCGCCAGACCGCCCTGCGGATCACGTCGGTCACCGGCGCGATCGCGTCTCGGCGCGAGCCGGACGGCATCATCACCGAAGCGCGGATCGCGCTCGACCATCAGGCCCGCGAGCTCCAGCGCATGGCCGAGGACGTCCTTGACGTGAACATGCTCGAGGCGAAACGGTTCCGCTTGAGCCTCACCGAGGTGGACTTGACCGAGCTGGTCACCGATGTCGCTCGCGAGATCGGCCGTGGCCAGGTGCAGCTCGTGCTGCAGGCGGAGCCGGTGGTCGTCGAGGCAGATGCCGACCGAGTCCGGCTCATGGTCACGCACCTCATCGGCAATGCGGTGAAGTACTCACCCGCAGGAGCGTCGGTCTTCGTCACCGTTGCGACCGGTCATGCCGACGCACGCATCGTGGTCAAGGACCATGGGGTCGGGTTGGGTCGCGCGGACCTCACGGTCCTGTTCCAGAAATACGGCCAGGCCCAGACGGCCAAGACGATCGGTGCGCAGGGGGTGGGTCTCGGCCTCTACGTCACGCGTCTGCTCGCCGAAGCGCATGGGGGCCACGTGAGCGCGGAGAGCGTCGGTCCCGGCCAGGGTTCGACGTTCCAGCTGTCCCTGCCGGTGCGGCAGCCGAAGGGCGCCGCCAGCTAGCGCGACCACGCGGCGGGCCGAAGGCTCCGCTTCGCGCGCCAGGAGTTCGCGTTCGGCGCCATGAACAGCACGAACATGATCCCGTAGAACGGCAGGTGGCCGAGCAGCTCCGTCCACCCGAACACCGGCACAGTCATGGTGAAGAGGACGGCGCCGGTCGCCATGACCGGGCGGGTCAGCTGACCCGACATGATGACCCCGCCGATCACCACCTCGGTGAGGCCGGCGAGGAACGCGAACTGCGGATCGTCGATCCCGAACGGTCGCGCGATGTTGAGGAACGGCTTCTGGTCAAGGAGCGCGTTCGCGAGCTCGGGATCGAGGAGCTTCTCGGTCAGCGCGCTGAACGCGATGGCGAACCCCAGGCACACCCGAAGGAGCGCGAGCGCCCAGGTCGGCGCGGCCGGGTTCCGTATCGGCGGCTTGACCCGACGCAGGCGATCGAGCGAGACCGGGCCGCGCCCGACGATGAAGACGAAGATCGCGATGCCGAGGATCTGGACGTTCTCGAGGATGCTCTCGGCGCTGAACGGCAGCATCGCGACGATGCCGAGCAGCGCGAGGAGGACCGCAGCGGCCCGCGTCGCGAGGCCGAGCAGCAGCATGAGGCCGCACATCGCTTCGACCACGAGGATGGCGTGGCCAAGTGGGTCGCCGGCCGGCCGAAGGTTCGGTGAGAACAGCACGCCGAGGAGGGCGGAGGCGATGAGCGCGATGCCGACATGCAGGCCCAGCACCGCCGGAGCGATCTTTGCGAACCGGTCGAACGTTGTCATGATCTTCGGCTCGGTGAGGAGGTGTTGGAGGACGTACGCCAGGCCTGCGGCGCCGACCGCGATCGCGAGGGCGACGATCACCGGGATGGACAACAGGAGTGACCAGTCCGTGGGGTGCGGTACCGGGTCGGTGAACCATTTGACGTGAGGCGCTACCCCGTCGTGCACCGCGGCCGATCAGACGCATGTTGCGTGCCGGTACGCATCCGGGAGCCGCTGCCGTGCGTACCATGCACATGATGAAGCTGATCGCGGCGCTCCTTGCAGCGGTCCTCCTTGCCGGTGCCTGCGGCGGGCAAGGAAGCGGGACGGGCGGAACTCCGGAGCCGGCGCCGCACTACTAGCGGTCAGGCTCGCGACGCTGATCTTGACCGAGAGTGCTGATCGGCGCGCGCCTACGCTGGCGCACATGACCCTGCAGCGCTTCTTCGTGCCGCGGCTCTCGCGAGCTCTCGGCGACGTCCGCGTGACGCGGGCGAAGGCCTTCGAGGCGGCCCACGCGTACCGGGACCCGTCGTTCGGTGAGGCGGGACGGCTCCACGGCCACAATTACGTCGTGACGGCGACCATCGGCGGGTCGATCGATCCGTCGACGCACTTCTTGGTGGACTTCAGGGATCTGGACGGCCTCCTCCGGGAGGTTACGGCCCCACTCGATCATCACCGTCTGGACGTCGAGTACGCCGGCCTTCACGGTCGTGAATCGACCGCGGAGTCGCTGGCCGTGGCGCTGCACTCCGATCTCGGGCCGCTGCTGGCGCGCGCGATCCCGGCGGCGCGCCTCGACGCGCTTCGTTTGGCGGAGACCGAGGACCTCTGGGCCGATACGAATGGAGGCGATGATTTGGAGCTCACGCGGGCATACGGCTTCTCAGCGGCGCACCGGCTCGCGGATCCCGCGCGCACGGATGAGGACAACCGGCGCATCTACGGCAAGTGCGCGAACCCGCAGCCGCACGGTCATGACTATCGGTTCGAGGTGACGGTGCGAGGACCGTTGGACGCGCGGACGTCGACTGTCACCGACCTCGGCGCGCTCGACCGCACGGTGGAAGGCGAGATCGTCGCGCGCTTCGATCATCGTTACCTCAACGTCGAGGTCGACCCATTCGCGACCGTGCTCCCGACAGCGGAGCGGATCGCCGAGCGCATCTGGTCGTTACTGGCGCCGGTGGTCCCGAAGCTCGCGCGGATCGTCGTGTATGAGACGCCGCGGTCGGCGTTTACGTATGAAGGTCCAGACGCGTGATCGGTGCGCTCGCGGGGCGCCGCGCCTTCGTGACCGGCGCGTCCAGCGGGATCGGCGCGGCTGCGGCTCGGGCGCTTGCTGACGCGGGCGCACGCGTCGCGCTCGCGGCGCGCGATCGCGCTGCGCTGGAGGTCCTCGCGCGCGAGCTGCCCGGCGCCGTCGCGACGCCCTGCGATGTCCGCGATGAACGCTCCGTGAACGCGGCCGTCACATCCGCGGCGGAGGCGCTGGGCGGGATCGACATCGTCGTGACCGCAGCGGGCGTCGGGCGCTTCGGCGAGATCGGGTCGTTCGGCGCGGAGGACTGGGATCTGGTGTTCGATGTCGGCCTGCGCGGAACGTTCCTCGTGGTCCAAGCCGCGTTGCCGCACGTACCGCCTGCGGGTGGCGACGTCATCACGATCTCCTCGATCGCCGCGGTCCGGCCATTTCCAGGTTCGGCCGCGTACTGCGCGATGAAGGCCGGCGTACGGTCTTTTGCCCAGGTACTGGCGGAGGAGCGGCGCCGCACCGGCTTGCGCGTGACGAACATGGTGGTCGGCTCGGTCGACTCGCCGTTCTGGGAACGCGCGGGCGGCACGGAATTGGCACGTGAACGCATGCTGCGGCCTGACGATGTCGGCCGTGCCGTGGCATGGGCCGCGTCGCAGCCGGTCGGAACGAGCGTGGACGAGATGGTCTTGATGCCCAAAGACGGAGTGTTGTAAGGGGTGAACGCATGACGAGCGAGAACGGCAATGGGAAGCGACCCGCGATGCGGTCGTTCGGCGTCGCGCGAGGCGGCGTCGTCCATGACACCGATCCTGATGAGCTTGAGAATGCCCCGGCGGAGCCTGGGACGCGCGTAGAACGCGTCGCGACCGCTTTCCGCGGTGTCCTCGAGGCGCTCGATCTCGACCTCTCCGATCCGAACCTCACCACGACCGACGTGCGCGTCGCGAGGGCCTATGAGGAGCTGTTCGCCGGCCTGCGCGAGGGCGGCGAGCCGACATGGAAATCCTTCCCCAACACCGAGGGTTACTCGCAGATGGTCAGCGTCCTCGATGTGCCTTTCTTCTCGCTCTGCGCGCACCACTTCCTCCCGTTCTTCGGCTCCGCGCACGTCGCCTACATCCCAGGGGATCAGATCGTCGGACTGTCGAAGCTCGCGCGGCTCGTCGACTTCTACGCGCGCCGGCCCCAGATCCAGGAGCGCATGACCGAGCAGATCGTCGCCTGCCTCAACAAGCGCCTCGCGCCGAAGGGCGCGATGGTCGTGCTCCAGGCGCGCCACTTCTGCATGGAGATGCGCGGCGTGTCGAAGCCCGGCGTGCTCACCACCACCAGCGCGCTCTCCGGGATGTTCGAGGAGGACCGCGTCCGCCAGGAGTTCCTCAGCCTGCTGCCCTCGCGCACGTCGCTCGCCTGACCCCGCTGCGCGTCGCGCTCGTCGCGCCGTTCGTCGCGGCGATCGATGACCAGGCGGCGCAGATCGGGGGAGCCCAGGCGGTCATCGCGGACCTGGCGCGCGGGCTCCAGGCCCGCGGTCACGAGGTGACGGTCCTCGCGCCTCGCGGATCGCGCATCGGCCGCATCGGCCACGTCGGTCAGCTGCGGATAATCGATCTCGGGTTCGTCGCCGATCCGAGCCATGCGCTCAGATCGGGCACGGCCGCCGACGTTGGCGCCATGGATCACGTGTTCCGCGCCATCGCCGCGTGGCTCGACGCGGCGGGCGCCAGCCTGGACATCATCCATTGCCACGCGTTCGACGCCCCGGCGTTCGTCCGGATCGGCGGCGCGCGGACCGTGCACACCCTCCATCTACCACCGCTTGATGGCGGTGTCGTCGCGGCCGTGCGCCGGTCGCGCGCGACGCTCGCGACGGTGTCCGAGAGCTGCCGGTCCGGCTGGCGTGCCGCCGGGGTCGAGGTCGGCGAGATCCTGCCCAACGGCATCGACGTCGAGCGCGTCCCGATGGGTGCGGGGAGCGGCGGATACGTGGCCTTCGCGGGTCGAATGAGCCCGGAAAAGGGCGCGGCCGCCGCGTGCCGCGTCGCACGCCGCCTCGGCCTTCCGCTGCGCCTCGCCGGCCCCATCTACGACGACGACTATTTCCACGCGTACGTCGAGCCGGCGCTCGGCGCCGACATCACCTATGTCGGATCGCTCGAACGCACCGCGCTTTGGGGGGTGCTCGGCGGCGCCATGGCGACGCTCCTTCCGATCGGTTGGGACGAGCCTTTCGGCATGGTGGCCCTCGAGTCCATCGCCTGCGGGACCCCCGCCGTCGCGTACCGCCGCGGGGGCCTTGCGGACATCGTCGTCGATGCGAGCAGCGGCTGTCTCGTGGCGCCCGACGACGAGGAGGCGCTCGCCGCCGCGGTGGAGACCGCGCGCGGCCTGTCGCGACTGGCCTGCCGGGCCGACGCGTCGCGGTTCACTCTCGCGCGGACGCTCGACGCCCATGAGGCGCTGTACCGGCGGGTCGTGGGCGCCGCGTGAGCGGTGGCGCTCGGATCGTCGCGATCACCGGCGCCGATGGCGTTCTTGGGACGCGGCTCGCAGCGCTCCTCTCGGACCGCGAGCTGCGTCTCATCGACCGCCTGCGCGGACACGAGCTTGAGCACGCGTCCTCGTACGCAGAGCTCGTCCGCGGGTGCGACGCGGTCGTGCATACGGCGGCGCTCCATCCGCTGATCGCGCCGTCGGCGACCGGGGCGCGGGAGTACGCCGCCGCGAACGTCGCGCCTTTCGCCGCGCTCCTGAACGTCGCGCGGCGCGAAGGCGTGAGACGCGTGGTGCTCGTGAGCAGCACGAGCGTGTGGAAGAGCGCGCCGGCCGGCCGTCCAGCGCGCTTCCTCGACGAAGGCAGCGCGGCCGATGCGGACGATGGATACGCACGATCGAAGCGCGAATGCGAGACGCTCGTCCGAGCAGCGGGGCCGGCCCCCGTCGTGGTGCGGCTCGCGCGCTTCGCTCGGCGCGGCGACCCAGTCGACGAGGTCCGGCTCCTCTACCGCGCTATCGATCCCGATGACGCCGCGACGGCCGTCGTCGCCGCGCTCGATCGCGCGCCGGACGGCTCGCTCTATGCGATCAGCGGTCCGACCCCGTTCGCGCCCGAGGACGCCGCTGGGCTCGTGAACGACCCGGGCGCCGTCATCCGTCTGCGCACCGGGCGCGTGCCGACCTGGGTGCCCGCGATGATCGGCAGCGTCGTGCTGTCGGAGCGCGCGACCCGCGAGCTTGGGTGGCGCGCCAAGTTCCCGTCGCCGCTCTACCCGCTTCCGACGTAGCAGCGCAGGATCTGCGGGGGGTCGGTGAGGCGCGAGCCGACGGCATACCCGATCCGATCGACCGTCATTGCGGGCATCGCGCCGAAGCGCGACACCGCCAATCGCGAGGATCGCGGCGCCGGTCGGCGTCGTGAGCTCGATCGAAGTCTCGACGGAGCCAAAGAGCGGGATGCCGCGGAGCAGCTCCGCGGTCGCGGGTGCCGGCACGCCGAAGCGACCGTGCGAAAACGTCACCACACCGGAGCCGACGTTGATCGGCGAGGCGCTGATCATCTCGATACCGAGCGCCTCAACTGCGACCCAGAACCCCACGACGTCGGTCAGCGTGTCGACGGCAGAGAGCTCGTGGAGATGTAGATCGTTCTGCGGCGTACCGTGAAGGCGCGCCTCGACTGTCGCGATGCGCTCGATCGTCCCGCGCTCCCGCTCGCGGACGGCGGACGTGAGACCGGACGCGTCGATCGCTCGCGGTGCGTCGGGCACCTAGCGGGCACGATCGGCGCGCCCGCATCGGGCAATGTCGCCAGCAGCATGTCCCCCGCGGCGCCCGACGTCGCGTCGATGTGGGCGATTTGGATGAGCGGAACGCTACGGCACGAGCGGGTCCTTCTGTTCGTGCTCGTCCACGGCCGCACGCGCTTCGCGGCGGGTCATCCCCGCGTCGAGTAGCTCGAGCTCCTCCGCCGGCCGGACGCGCCAGCCGAGCCGGTAGACGAGGTCGCCGCCGATCCACGCGGCGATGATCAGCACCAGGTTGACGCCGACGAGGATCTCGAGCCGCCGCCGTGGCGCAAAGGCCGCGACCCCAGTGGCCACGAGACCCGCGCTATTCAGGAGGCCGTGAGTCGTCGCCGGCCCGCGCGCGGCATGCTCCTTCGGGATCGTGAGCCAATCCCACCAACCGAAGATGCCTGCGGCGGTCGCGCTCGCGAGGGCGAGCAGCGTGACGGATCGCGCGGCGTAGCGGGTCTCGGCGCTCGGACGGGCCCGCTCGGCCGCGGCCGCGAGCAAGGCGGTGGGGAGCAGGGCGGCCGGCAGGTCCGACAGCATCGCGTGCAACGGATGTCCCTTGACGACGGGGTGCTTCAGCTCCAGGGGTCTCCTCCGATCGCGATGACGAAGCCGTGTGCGTCCGGGTCGTATGCCCGGCCATCGAGGTCGCCGGCGATCCGTGCATCGCGCCCGCGCAGCGCCGGCTCGTCCGCCCGCCACGCGCGGACGTCGTTCGTCGCCTGGGCGACGATCCGGTCGCCGCGGACGTAGCGGTAGGTCACGCGATAGCGCGGCCCGCCGATCGCTCGCCACGTTTCGTGACGGACGATGCCGCCGGAGAGGACCGCCGTGCGGATGCAGCCGCCGGCGCTCGCGTGCGCGTGATCGGCGGCGGTGAGCGACAGGCCGTCGATCACGGTCCGTTTCGCGACCCGTATCGCCTCGTCCAGTGCGCGCACCCGATCGCCGTCGGTCACCAGGTGGGCGAACGGATCGTTCGCGGCGAGCGCAAGGTCGAACGTCGACGCGCCGAATGGCAGCGCGCGCAGATCACCTTGCACGAAGCTGAATGCCCGATCGATCGGCAGAAGCGCGGTCAGAAGGTCGACGCCCACGACCGTGCGTGGCGCGAGGGCGCGACCGACGCGGCCGCTCCCGCAGCCAAGATCCAGCGTCGTGGTCGGGTCGCAGCGCCCGACGACGTCGCGCCAACCCGGCAGGTCGTCGCGGATCGACATCTCGTCGTCGTAGAAGGGCGCGATCGTCCCGTAGTAGAGGGCCAGGTCGGGCGCGTCCGTGACGGTCGGCACCCCTCGATCGGGAGCACCAGCCATGCCACGCACTCTAGGCGCCGCGCTTGCGGGCTCGCGACTCCCAGCGCCGTGCCTGCGGCACGACGGTTAAGGCGTCCGGGAGCACCGTACGCATGATGCGGACGATCGCGATGACGATCGCGAAGAACACGCGCTCGCGTACGCGATAGCGCAGACCAAGGGAAGCGCGGAGTGGTCCCGGGACGAGCGCCGCCGCGAGCGCGTCGCTCGGCCAATAGCCGGGCTCGGGGACCCAGCCGAGGGGACGACGGACCTGCCGCGCGAGCCGGAGGCTCGTCCCGTCGGGTCGGACGCTCGACGACAGCATCATCCGCTCGTACTCCTCAAGGTCGGCGAGGGACGCAGGCTGCCGCTGGCGTGGGATGCCCAGCCGCTCGGCGACCGGCCTCGTCTCCTGCCAGTAGGCATCGCGGTCCCGCGCTGACAGTGGTCCCGCGACGGCCTCGTACAGCCGGAGCGACGTGAGCACGAGGGTAGTCTGGACCCAGAGCAGCAAGACCGGGTCGCGAGCGTCGTAGCTGCGGCCATCGGCGGCGGTCCCGCGGACCGGTCCGTGACGGCGGTCGATGCGGCGGAGCGCCGCGCGCGCCTGCGAGGGCTCCGCGAATACGACCGCGAGGGTCGTGTCGAGCGTCCGGCGCAGGCGGCCGATCGGGTTGCGTGTGAAATCGGAGTGGCTCTCGACGCCCGCGGCGACGAGCGGGTGGGCGACCTGCATGAGGAGGGCTGCGGTGCCGCCGAGGATCAGGAAGAGCTCCCGATCGACACGTCTTGCGACCGAGTGGTCGGGAAGCAACGCATCCGGCACACTCGCGGGATGCGCTCTTTCGGCCACGCGACGCTGGGGATCGCCTACCTGATCCGGACGCAGCGGAACTTCCGTATCCATCTCCTTGTCGCCGCGGTGGTCGCTGGCGCAGGGCTCGCCCTCGGTCTCGGTACGACCGAATGGGCCATTCTCATCGTCACGATCGCCCTCGTCATCATGACCGAGGCGATCAACACCGGGATCGAGCTCGCGGTGACCCTCGCATCGCCGGAGCGGCGGCCTGAGGCCAAGGCGGCGAAGGACATCGCCGCGGGCGCGGTGCTGCTGTCGGCGATCGCCGCGGTCTTCGTCGGTCTCGCGCTCTTCGCGCCGCGCCTCGTGGCGATCTTCCGCCCGTAGACTGACCGGATGCCGGCCATCGATCGCGCCCGCGTCGAGCATGTCGCGAGCCTCGCCCGCATCGCGCTCACTGATGACGAGCTCGACCGGTTCACCGGTCAGCTGCAGGTCGTCCTCGAGGCGATCGAGCAGCTGAAGGACGTCGACACGTCGGCGGTCCCGCCCAGCGCCTCCGTGCTCCCGCTCGAGAACGTCATGCGCGAGGACGAGCCGCGCCCGAGCCTACCGGTGGACGTCGTGCTCTCTCAAGCCCCGGATCGCGAAGGGGACCTGTTCCGGGTCCAGGCGAGCCTGGAGGAGCGTCCCGGTGCGTGAGCTCCCGCGCACGATCACCGAGGTCGCGCAGCGCCTGCGCGCGCGCGAGGTCTCCGCCGTGGAGCTGGCCGATGCGTACCTCGAAGCCGCAACGGGCGACCCCAACAACGCCTGGCTCACGGTCGAAGCGACGCACGCTCGCGCCCAGGCGGAGGCCGCGGACGTGCGTCTCAAGGCAGCTGAAGCACCGGTCCTCACCGGCGTGCCCTGGGCCTGCAAGGACATCATCGGGACCAAGGGCATCGTCACGACAGCCGCGTCGAGGATCCTCGAGGGCTATAGGCCCGCGTACTCGGCGACGGTCGTCACCCGGCTCGACGATCGCGGCGCGGTGATGCTCGGCAAGACGAACCTCGACGAGTTCGCGATGGGCAGCTCGAACGAGAACTCCGCCTTCGGGCCGGTACGCAATCCGTGGGACGGGGCCCGCGTGCCCGGCGGCTCGTCTGGTGGCTCCGCAGCCGCCGTGGCCGCCGGTCAGGCGGTGTTCGCGCTCGGCACCGATACCGGCGGGTCGATCAGACAGCCCGCAGCGCTCTGCGGCGTGGTGGGGATGAAACCGACGTACGGCCGCGTCCCTCGCTACGGCGTCATCGCGTTCGCGTCATCGCTCGACCAGGTCGGCCCCCTCACCAACTCGGTCGAGGACGCGGCGATCGTGTGCGAAGCGCTCTTCGGGATCGACCCCCACGACGCCACGACCATCGACCGGCCCATCGACGTCCGGCGCGATCTGGACGCCGGCGTCAAGGGGATGCGCCTCGGTGTGCCGCGCGAGTACTTCACGCCGAAAGGCGTCGAGCCGGGTGTGACCCACGCGATCCGCGCCGCGATCGCACAGTTCGAGAAGCTCGGCGCGCAGATCGTTGACGTGTCCCTGCCGTCCACGGACAAGGGCCTCGCGGTCTACTACATCGTCCAGCCGTCGGAGGCCTCGGCGAACCTCGCGCGCTACGACGGTGTGCGGTACGGGCTCCGCGTGCCGGGCCGCGATCTGGTGGACACGTACCGCAAGACGCGTGGCGCGGGCTTCGGTCCCGAAGTGAAGCGGCGCCTGATCCTCGGCACGTACGCCTTGTCGGCCGGCTACTACGACGCGTACTACGTGAAGGCGCAGCAGGTCCGCACGATCATCAAGCGCGAGTTCGACGCGGTCTTCGAGCGCGTGGACGCGCTCCTCACGCCAACGTCGCCGACGGTGGCGTTCCCGATCGGGTCGAAGGCGAACGACCCGCTCCAGATGTACCTGAACGACGTCTTCACGCTGCCGGTCAACATCGCCGGCCTGCCGGGACTGTCGATGCCCTGCGGCCTCTCCCTGGGCTTGCCTGTCGGGCTGCAGATCATCGCGAACTCCTATCAGGAGCGCACGCTGTTCCGCGTTGCGGCCGCGTTCGAGGCCTCGACGGAGCATCATCGCAGTCATCCGGTGGAAAAGGAGCAGGCAGCATGACGCTTGCGAAGCGCGCCCTGACCGGCGAGCGGGTCGGACGCCTGCCCGCGAGCGGCATCCGTCGCTTCTTCGACCTCGCGTCGGGGATCCCCGGAGTGATCTCTCTCGGCGTCGGCGAGCCCGATTTCGTCACGCCAGACGCGTTCCGCGATGCCGCGGTGCGCTCCATCAAAGAAGGCAAGACGCAGTACACCTCGAACTACGGGCTCCTGGCACTCCGCGAGGCGATCGCCGAGCACACGAAGACGCAGCGTGGGGTCTCGTACGACCCGAAGGGCGAGATCCTGGTCACCGTCGGCGTCTCGGAGGCGGTCGATCTTGCGCTCCGCGCGACGCTCAACGAAGGCGACGAGGTGATCCTCGCGGACCCGTCCTACGTCGCCTACCTGCCCGCGATCATCCTCGCCGGCGGCGTACCCGTAGCGGTCCCCACGAACGAAGCAACGGACTTCCGGCTCCTCGCCGAGGACGTGCGTCGCGCGATCACGCCACGCACGCGCGCGATTCTGCTCGGCTTCCCGAACAACCCGACCGGCGCCGTCCTGCTGCCCGAGGATGTCGCCGGCATCGCCGCGCTCGCCAAGGAGCACGACCTCCTCGTCTATTCGGACGAGATCTACGACCGGCTCGTGTATGGCGCGGCGCACCGCTCGATCCTCGATGAGCACGACATGAAGGAGCGGACGGTCTACCTCGCTGGCTTTTCGAAGGCCTATGCGATGACCGGCTGGCGCGTCGGCTACGCGTGCGCGCCGGCCGAGATCATCGAGCAGATGATGAAGATCCATCAGTACACCGTGATGTGCGTTCCGACAGCGGCGCAGTACGCGGCGCTCGAGGCGATCCGCACCGGCGAGCCCGACGTGCAGCGCATGGTCGCCGAGTACGACGCGCGCCGGAAGCGGATGCTCGCGCGGTTCAACGCGATGGGCCTGCACTGCTTTGAGCCCAAAGGCGCGTTCTACTGCTTCCCGAACGTGACGAGCAGCGGTCTCACCGACGATGTCTTCTGCGAGCGGCTGCTCACGGAGGAGAAGGTCGTCGTCGTGCCGGGCAACGCGTTCGGCGAGCGGGGCGTCGGCCATATCCGCGCGTGCTACGCGTCATCGATGGAGAAGATCGACGAGGCCTGCGATCGGATCGAGCGTTTCGTCGGGCGGCAGCGGCACTGATCGACTGGGAGCGCGCCTTCGAGAAGGCGCTCGCGGCCGGGGATCCCCTGGGCGCGTCGGATGTCCTCCGCCGTACCGGCGCCCGCGGGTGGGTGAAAAAGACCGAGTATTCGCGCGCGGCCGCCATCGTCCGCGCGCAGAGCGCATCGGCGTTCGTGCGGCGCGACTGGTCGGTGCGGCTGCTGCAGCACCCGCGCCGGGTCGACAAGGAGCTCGCCGCCGTGATCCTGCGGCCGCTCATCTCCACGCATCGGGTCGACGTGGAGCGTGCGATCCTCCGCCTCGCGCGCGACGATGACTGGGAGGTGCGCGAGTCCGCCGCATCCCTGCTCGGCGATGCCCTCGAGCGCGAGTTCGATGTGTACCTGCGTCCCGCGCAGGCCTGGGTCGCGACCGGTGACGCGCGGCTGCGGCGCGCGGTCGTCGTCGGCGCGAAGTACGCCGCTCGATCGCGCCACCCCGAGCGCGCGGTGCCGCTCCTCGACCTCATCGAGCCGGCGCTCTCCGATCACGACGAGTACGTTCGGCGGAACCTCGGGCCGTTCGCGATCGGCGACCAGCTGCTCCGCTCGTTCCCCGACGACACCTTCGCCCGGCTCGAGCGATGGGCCCGGGAGCCCGACGAGAACATCCGCTGGAACGTCGCCTCGACGTTCACGAGCGCGTCCGGCGCGCGGGTGGCGGAGCGCGCATTCGGCATGCTCGCGTTCCTCTCTGCAGATGCGAGACCGTTCGTGACGCGGGCGGTCGGTGCCGCGGTCCGGAACATCCTCAAGCGGCGGCCCGAGCTGCGCGACGCGATCGCCGCGTGGGACGGCGGGCACCGCGCTGTCGTGCAGCGGGCGCTCGAGACAGCGACGGTGGGCGTCTGATGGGCACGCGCTACGAGGACCAGCCGGTCGAGCACTGGGCCGGTCCCGGCTCGCTCGACCCGACCCCGGTGTGGAAGCAGTACATCCTGGTGGCACTGTTCGTCCTCGTCGCGCTGTTGCTCATCGCCGGCGTGGCGTACAGCGCCCTCGCGGTCGAGCTCGCGACGCCCCCGGCGAGCGTCATCGGTGGTCGCGTGGTCCTTGCGACGAGCGACGTGCCGCCTGTCGGCGCACCGTCACGGCGTTACGGCGCACCGCTCGTCGACGACAGCCACGCGTTCTATCTGCTCCAGTACAAGAAGGGCGAGTTCTTGGCGATCCTCGCGTCGGCGTTCCCGTCCTCGCCGCCGAACAGCATCATCGGCGTATCCGCGACCGATACAGCCGGCGGACCGCCACCGAACGTCGACCACTATCTTGTCTCGGTGGAAGGGTCGAAGGTCGTTGTGAACACAAGCCGCCTCATCAGCGGCACGCAGGTCGTACCTGCGCCGACCCGATGACGGTCGCTGTGCGCTACGAGACGATCATCGGCATCGAGTGCCATGTCGAGCTCGACACGCGCTCGAAGATGTTCTGCGGGTGTGCGGCGAAGTGGTTCGGCGCCCCGCCGAACACGCTCACCTGCGAGGTCTGCTTGGGGCTTCCAGGCGCGCTACCATACCCCAACCGGCGGGCCATCGAGCTCTCGATCGCCGCGGGCATCGCGTTGCATTGCGAGACGCCCGAGCACACGAAGTTCGACCGCAAGAACTACATGTACCCGGATCTACCGAAGGGCTACCAGATCTCGCAGTACGACCTGCCGCTCTCGGTGAACGGGTTCCTGGAGATCCCCGGTGACGATGGGACGCCAAAACGCGTCGGCATCCGCCGCGCGCACCTTGAGGAGGACACCGGCAGCCTCCTGCACGCGGGCGGCGCGACCCTCGTCGACTTCAACCGCTCCGGTGTCCCGTTGCTCGAGATCGTGACCGAGCCGGATCTCCGGTCCGCGACCGAGTCGCTCGCGTACCTCGAGGCGCTTCGCGAGCGACTCGTGTACGCCGGCGTCGCCCATTTCAAGCTCGAGGAGGGCGGCGCGCGCTTCGACGTCAACGTCTCGATCCGCTTTGACGAGGGTGGGAAGACCGTGTGGCCGCCGCTCTCCGAGATCAAGAACCTCAACAGCTTCCGCGCGCTCGAGGAGGCGGTCGCGTACGAGTCCGCCCGGATGTGGGACGAGTGGGAGAGCGGCGGTGAGCTGCGCACGCGCACGGGCAAGATCACGGTCGGCTGGAGCCCTGACAAGCACCGCACCTACGTGCAGCGCACGAAGGAAGAGGTCGATGACTACCGGTACTTCCCGGAGCCGGACCTTGTGTCCTTGTCTCCAGATCGCGTGATGGTGGAGCGGATCCGCGCGGCCCTCCCGGAGATGCCGGGCGATCGCCGCGCGCGCTTCGTCACGCAGTACGGGCTCTCGGACTACGACGCGCGCGTGCTCGTCTCAGATAAGGAGCTGGCGGACTGGTTCGAGACCGCGGCGAAAGCCGCGCCCGCGGAGGCGAAGCGCGTGGCCAACTGGGTGACGAGCGAGCTGCTCGGCCACCTCAAGTCGTCGAACGTGCTCCTTGCCGATGTGAAGGTCACGCCGCTGCAGCTCGGCGCGCTCGTGGGGCTCATCGCCGCGGGGACCCTCGGGACGACCGCGGCCAAGACCGTCTTCGCTGAGCTCGTCACGTCGGGTGGCACGGCCGAGGACATCATGAAGGCGAAGGGCCTCGCGCAGGTCTCGGACGAGTCCGCCCTGGCAGCGGCCGTCGACGCGGCCATTGCCGCGAACCCGAAGGCGGTCGCCGATTACCTGGCCGGCAACCAGCGTGCGCTCGGCGCGCTGTTCGGTCCGGTGATGAAGCAGCTCGGCGGGCGCGCCGACCCGGCCGTCGTGAACCGGCTCATCGCCGAGCGCGTCACATGAGCGTGCCGCTGGATGACGTCGTCGCGTTCCTCGATGTGAAGCTCGAGGTCCACGCCTTCGATGAGATCGCCTCGAACGGTCTGGTGCTCCGCGCATCGGACACCGTGAACCGGGTGGCAGCGGCGGTGAACACGTCGTTCCACGCGATCTCGCGCGCGAAGTTCGCCTATGCCGACCTGCTCATCGTCCACCACCGCTCGTGGCCCGAGATCGACCTGGAGCTCGCGCCGCAGAAGCTGGATCGTCTCAAGGACAACGGCATCTCGCTCTACGGAGCGCACTCCGCGCTCGACGGTGCCTCCGGCTTCGGGAACCCGGATCTGCTGGCCGCGGCGCTCGGCGTCATGGTCGACGAGCGGTTCCTCCCGTATCACGGCGGGCTTGCCGGCGTGGTCGGCCGCCACGACCGGACGTTCGCGCAGCTGTCCGAGCGGATGCGTGACGTGCTGGGCGAGCCGATCGAGGCCTGGGAGAACACGCCGACGTGCAAACGGATCGCGATCGCGACCGGGGGCGCGGGGAACACCTCGATGCTCGAGGAGGCGCGTCAGCATGGCGCGGACACCTACGTGACCGGCGAGGGGAGCATGTACACGAAGCTCTACGCGCGCGAGCGGGGCATCAATCTGATCTTCGGCTCGCACTGGGCGACCGAGACCCTCGGGGTCAAGGCGCTGGCCTCGCAGCTCGAGGAGCGCTTCGGCCTGTCCTGGGTCTTCATCGCAGAGCAGGACGACATCCGCTAGCTCCGCCGGGCGAAGTGCTCTTCGCCGCGCATGAAGAACGTCCCAACGAGCGCGGCGAGTGGCACCACGGCGATCGCGATCCACGCCGCGCTGAATCCGAACCCTTCGATCGCCACACCCATGACCGGCGCGCCGACGACCGCACCGAACGTCCCGCCGGTGGCCGTGAGCGCCTGGGCGGCGCCGGGTGCCCGCTCGAGGGATGCCGCTGCGGTGTTGAACACGGCGGCGTACGGGAGGGCGACGCCGACCCCGACCGCGATGCCGCCGACCAGCGCGACCGGGAGCGGCCGTCCCGGGATCGCGAGGAGCGCGAGCCCGATGAGATTCAGCACCTGCGACCCGCGCATGATCGCGATGGTCGTGGCGCGCTCGCGCGCGATGAGCCAGCCGCCGAGCGGCCGCATGAACAGGCCAGCGATGAGCACGAACGCTCCGAGCGTGCCGGCCACCACGAGCGACGTGTCGAACTCGCGGAGGATGTACACGCTGATCCACGATCCGGTCGCGAGCGACAGGCCGAAGCCGGCCGAGTGCTCGATGAAGCACCACCACGAATTCCCGTCGCGGAGCGCGTCGCGGATGTCGCCCGGGAGCACCATCCGTGGCACGGTCGGCGCCCACCGAGCGTACGCAATGAGGACCACGACCAGCAGGACGCTCGACGCGACGAATGCTCCGCGCCATCCGCCGAAGGCGAGGGCGAGCGGCGGCATGAGCTGGAGGCCCAGCGCGCTGCCGAGCGGATAGCCCGCGCCGTAGACGCCCTGCCCGAAGTGCGATCGCGCGCCGCCGTAGAGCCCGGCGATGTACCGGACCCCGCCGACGAACGCGAGGCCGCTCCCGATGCCGCCGACCGCCTTCGCGAGCAGGAGCGTCTCGTAGGTCGGGCCGGCCGCGAAGAGCAGGTTCGACGCAAGCGAGAAGGCGACGCCGTAGACGTTCATGCGCTTCGCGCCGATCCGGTCCGCGAGGCTCGCCGTGGCGAGCATCGTGACGACCGCGCTGAAGAACAGCGCCGTCGGGAGCAGGCCCGCCTGCACGTCGCTGATGCCGAGGTCGCGCCGGATGAGCGGGACGAGCGCGGCCTGATCCGTGTACGTCAGGCCGACAGCGACCGCCGTCGCCGCCGCGAGAAGGACGCCGCGGGTGCGCTCGGTCAGGGCAGCTTGTCGTATCCGGGAAGCGTGAGGAACTCCACGAACGTGTCGGCGAGCGCGACGTCCTCGAAGAGCGCGAGCGCGTCCGCGAACCGGCGTCCCGGACCGTCGAGACGCGCGACCTCTTCGCGGCCGATCTTCTTGATCAGCTCTTTCGTGATCGGCGTGCCCTCGACCGTCTTGGCGCCATGGTGCACCCACTGCCAGATCTGCGAGCGCGAGATCTCGGCGGTCGCCGCATCCTCCATGAGGTTGTAGATCGCGGCCGCGCCCACGCCGCGCAGCCACGACTCGATGTACTGGATCCCGACGCTCACGTTCGCTTTCACACCGGCGTCGGTGATCGTGCCACCCGGCACGCCGACCGTGCGGATCTGGATGTCAGTGACGTGCACCTCGTCGCGCGTGCGATCGAGCTGGTTCTTACGCGAGCCGAGGACCGTGTCGAATTCCTCCATCGCCACCGGCACGAGGTCGGGGTGGGCGACCCAGGTGCCATCGAACCCGTCGTTCGCCTCACGCTTCTTGTCGTCGTGGACCTTCGCGAGCGCGACCTCGTTCACCTGCGGGTCCTTGCGCGTCGGGATGAAGGCCGCCATCCCGCCGAGCGCGAACGCGCCGCGCTTGTGGCACGTGCGCACGAGCAGCTCGGTGTACGCGCGCATGAAGGGCACGGTCATCGTGACCTGGATGCGGTCGGGGAGCAGGAAGTCCGAGCGGTGGTTGAATTTCTTGATCGCGCTGAAGATGAAGTCCCAGCGACCCGCGTTCAGCCCGCTCGAGTGGTCACGCAGCTCGTACAGGATCTCCTCCATCTCGAACGCCGCAGGGAACGTCTCGACGAGGACCGTCGCCTTGATCGTGCCGTTCGGGATGCCCAGCCGCATCTCGGCCCACACGAAGATGTCGTTCCAGAGGCGTGCTTCCATGTGACTCTCGAGCTTCGGCAGGTAGAAGTACGGACCGCTGCCCCGTTCCAGCTGGGCCTTGGCGTTGTGAAAGAAGAACAGTCCGAAGTCCATGAATGCCCCGGCGATCGGCTTCCCGTCGACGAGAAGGTGCTTCTCGAGGAGATGCCAGCCGCGGGGCCGCACGATGATCGTCGCGAGCTCCGTGTTCAGCGTGTAGCGCTTGCCCTCGGGGCTCGTGAAGTCGATCGTCTTCCGGACCGCGTCGATGAGGTTGGCTTGCCCCGAGACCATGTTCTCCCAGGTGGGCGTGTTCGCGTCCTCGAAGTCCGCCATGTACGTCGAGGCACCGGAGTTGAGCGCGTTGATGACCATCTTCCGGTCGGTCGGCCCGGTGATCTCGACCTTACGGACCTCGAGATCGGCGGGGACCGGTTTGACGCGCCACTCGCCCTCGCGGACCTGCTTCGTGTCCGGAAGGAAGCCGAGCTCTCCGCCGGCCGCGAGCTCCGCCTGGCGCGTGACGCGTGCCGCGAGCAGCGCCGAGCGCGTCGGCTCGAAGGCACGGGCAAGGTCGGCGACGAAGTCGAGGGCCTGGGATGTCAGGACCTCAGCGGAACGGTCGATCGCTCCGCCGGTGATCTCGACGCCGTTCCTGATCGATGGAGCCATCTGCATACTCCCTTGCGCGATGTGAAAGCACGACACCGCGATGCGAATAACTGGGGCTCGGGACGGCGGCCATGGTAGCGCCTCCCCCGACCACGACCTTCGTACTCCCCCGGTGCGACATACCTCTCCTCGGTGACCCGGGGTCAGACCTGGTCCCGTACAAAGGACCGCGTGGAGCCGCTACAGATCGTCCCTGCCACATCTCCGGTGGAGGCGACCCTTCGCATCCTCATGAACAGCGTGCCCTTCCTGATCGGCTGTGCCGTCGTGCGCCAGCCGGCCGGGCCGGATGCTGTCGCGGCCGAGGTCGGCCGGAACCCGTGGCTGTTCGATCGGCGGCTCACGACTTTGCAGCTCCCCGACGACACGCTGCCGGCGAACCGCGCGGTCGCCCTCGACTGGCCGGTGCCGTACCAGGCGGAGTGGGTCGGTGTTCCGCCCCGGCTCCTGATCTCGCGCCTTGTCTTCGCTGACCGCACGGTGGGCGTGCTTCTCGGGACCCTCATCACTCGTGAGCCACTGAATGCGCAGACGCGCGAAGCGCTCGACCTGTCCTGCGAGCTCATCGCGTCCGCGATGGCGATGTACTCAACCGCGTCGTTGGTCGCGCCCCCGCCCGCGATCCCGGTCGCGCAGGCCGCGTTCGACTACACGCCGCCGCCGCACCGGCCGGAGCCCACCGTCGTCGAGCCGGCGGTGGTCGAGCCCGCGGCGTCGCCGGCACCGGTCTACCCCACGACCACCGCACCGGTCGCCGCGTCGGACGCGCCGCCCGTCGCGCCTGGTCTCGCGGCGCACATCGACGGGATCGCCGTTCAGATCCGCGCCGCCGTCGAGAGCGCGTCGGACGCGCGCGCGATCGGCCGCATCCTGCGCGACGCGATGAACGAAGTGAGCGAGGCTTCGGCGTTCTCGGTCGCGCTGTATCACGCGAACCGCCTCGAGGTCGCCTACCGCTACAAGGTCGTGGGTGTGGATGCGGCGTCGAGCGAGCTGGGGAAGCAGGCCGTGGACGACTCTCCGAGCTGCTTTGCCGTCCGCAACGCGGAGCGCTGGCACGCCTTCGATCGCGCCATCACGGTCGCCGGCGAGCGCCAGCGGGTCGGCGTCGTGCAGATCCCGCTCATCGCGGATCAGGACGCCATCGGGGTGGTCACGCTCCAGACGTTCCGCGAGGGCGGCTTCGCGCAGGGGGAGCTCGCGCTCATCGCGGGCATCGTCGGCGCGACGACGCCGGGTTTCGCCGCGGCCCGCGCGGCCGGCCGGTTCCAGCCCTCGACGGCGGCACCCGCGGCCGCGCCCGCACCAGCACTCGCACCAGCACCCGGACCCGTCGCCACGCCACGAGCCGCTGTGGTCCCGTCACCCGCGCCGGCGGTCGCCGCGCCGGAGCCGGTCGTATCGACGGACGACATCCTCCGGCTGCTCCTCGAGCAGTGCGCGACGGTGGGGATCCCGACGTCGTTCATCGTGGGCCTCGACCCGGAGGCGGGCATGCTCCGCGGTGATCGCGTCAGCGCGTCGGCCGAGGCCGGCGGCATCGACCGGCTCATCGGCATCTCCGACGCGCGCTTCGCGGTCAGCATCGATGACCGTTACAACGCGATCGCGCGCGCGTGCCGCGAGGCCCGGATCGTGAGCGTGCCGACGGTGCACGAGCTCCTGCAGCCGGTGCACGACTGGAACGAAGCGACCCTCATCGAGCGCATGGCCGGGGGCAGCCGCTCCGCGGTCGCCCCGATCATCGTGAACGGCGACGTGGTCGGCGCGCTCATCGCGGGACCGCGCGCCGACGAGTTCGGCGCCGGCGAGCTCTCCTCGATCACCGCGATGGTCGAGAGCGCGAGCAGCCGCCTCGGCGCCGCCTGGCGCGCCGCGACCGTCGGCGCGGCAGCGGTCGAGGTGCCGGCCGAGGCGCTCCGGCAGGCCCGCGACAACGTGGCGTAGCCCACCCGTAGACTCGCCGCGTGATCGGCGGCGCAGCCTTCGCGATCGTTGGGCTCCTGTTCCTCCTGAGCGCGATCCACGTCTTCACCGCAACGCTCTACCAGGGCCTCTTCGGCAAGCTCCCCAACACATCGCTCGGCGCGATCGCGTTCACGGTGTTCGCCCTGTCGCTGCTCGCGGTCATCCCCGCCGGCCGGCTCGGCGCGCGGCGGGCGATCGCCGCCACCGCGACTTCGCTTGCCCTCGGTACGCTCGGCTTCACCGCGATCCGGCAGGAATGGATCGATCTCGTGCTTTCCGTCGTCGCGATCGTCGCCGGCACGCAGTGGCTCTCCCTTGTGCAGAGCGCGCGCTCCGCAGGACGTCCTTCACCGCTCCCGATCGCGCTGCCATGCGCGCTCGCCGTCGATCTCGCGCTCCGGGCGCTGTTCGCAACGGTCCCCGTCGTCGCCGCGCCGCTCGTCGTCGCTGTGCCGGTCGTGCTCATCGCGGTCCTGCTGTTCCTCGCCGCCGGCATCGCCGTTCTCGGTGAGCCGTTGACCTGGGCGTCGCCCGGCCCCCGCGGCGCGCTCGGCCTGGCGGCGATCGGCCCACTGCTTCTTGCGGCCGAGACCGGTGCGACGAACGGGGCGCAGCTCGCACTTGCGGGCGGCATCGGTCTCGATGGCGGACCAAGCACGCACATCGGGCTGCTCGTCGCGGGCATCGGGATCGCCGCGGGCGCCCTTGTCCTCGCACGCGGGCTTCCCGCGCGGCCCGCCGCGGCCGCGGCCATCACCGTCGGTGCGGCGCTCATGTGGCTGCACGTGCCCTGGCTCTCCCTCGCCGCGGGTGCCGCCTTCGCGGCCGGCATCCTGATCGCAGCGAGCGCGCTGAGTGCGGCACCGTCGACCGAGGCTCGATCGCCCTGGGTCACGGTGGTGAGCTTCGGCATCGGATGGGTGCTGTTCGTCGGTGGCGCCTTCGTCCACTATGCGTACTTCGCGAACCTCGAAGCGCTGTGGCTGCTCACTGCGCTCGTCGTTGTCGCGGTGCTCGTCGTGCCGCCGTCGCCGCTGCCGCGCCTCCGATCCGCACTTGCCGCAGCCGTCGCGGCGATCGCGGTGGCAGTACCGGCGTTCGCCCTCCTCGTCACGCCCGTTCCGTCGTTCGCCCAACCGTCGCTCTCGTTCACCATCAAGACGTACAACGTCCACCAGGGCTTCGACGCGTTCGACGTCGCCGCCCTCGACCGCACGGCCGAAGCCATCGCGATCGGCGATCCGGACGTCGTCGTGCTCCAGGAGGTCGTGCGCGGCTGGCTCATCGACGAGCAGCACGACGTGCTCGGGTACGTGAGTGCCCGCCTGGGGATGCCGTACGTCTTCGCGCCGAACATCGGGGACCTCTATGGCAACGCGATCCTGTCCAAATACCCGATCACCGAGGTGCGCCGGATCCATTACGCGAAGGAGCCGGGCCTGACCCATCAGCCGCGCGGGGCGCTCATCGTCCGTATCGGAGGTCGGGCGATCGTCGCGGTGACGCACCTGGACGAGAACGCCAACGCGAGCGCGATCCGCATGGAGCAGCTCCGGACGCTCCTCGCCGAACTGGGCACGGTGGGCCCGGCGATCATCGCCTGCGATTGCAACGCGAACCCAGACGCTCCCGAGCTTCAGCTCATCACGAATTCGGGCTTCGGCGATCTCGCGCTCCAGTCGGGCGGCGGCCAGCCGACCTTTCCGGCCGATCAGCCGGTCGAGCGGATCGACTACATCTTCGGGACCGGGGTCACGGCCTCACAGGGCCGCGTCATCGCCTCGACGGCCTCCGACCACCGGGCCGTGCTCGTGCGCGTCACGCTGAGCGCTCCCTAGGGCGAATGGACGGGCGAATACACTTGCCCTAGCCGCGGGCTTCCTCCGACGGCCTGAGAGGGACCGGCATCGCCCAGCAGTTCGTCCACCTCCACACCCACAGCGAGTACAGCCTGCTCGACGGCTTGTCGCGGCTGCGCGACCTCGTGGCGCGCGCGAAGGCGCTGGACATGCCGGCGCTCGCGATCACCGATCACGGCGCGTTGTATGGAGCGATCGACTTCTACACGACCGCCAAGGCGGCGGGCATCAAGCCGATCATCGGGGTGGAGACGTACATCGCGCGCGGCTCGCGGAGCGACCGCGACCCAAAGATCGAGGGGCACGGGCGGCCGTTCCATCTCGTCCTCTTGGCGAAGAGCTTCACCGGCTACCGGAACCTCGTGTCGCTCGTGACCAGCGCGCATCTCGACGGCTACTACTACCGCCCGCGCATGGACAAAGAGCTCCTCCGCGAGAAGCACGAGGGCCTCATCGCGCTCTCAGCGTGCCTGCAAGGTGAGGTCGCGCGTGCGATCCAGGACCAGGGCATCGACGCCGCCTGCGCCGTCGCGCGCGAGCACCTCGAGATCTTCGGCCCGGGCAACTACTACCTCGAGCTGATGTCACACGGGATCCCCGAGCAGGTCGCCGTGAACGAGGGGATCCGCGAGGTCAGCCGGCGGACGGGCGTGCCGCTCGTCGCGACGAACGACATCCACTACGTGCACGCCGAGGACGCCGAGGCCCAGGACATCATGGTCTGCATCCAGAGCGGCAAGACCGTGGACCAGCCCGACCGGCTGAAGATGATCGATCATCCCGAGCTGTACATGAAGAGCGCGGCCGAGATGGCGGCGCTGTTCCCCGACGATCCCGAGGCGATCGCGAACACCGTGAAGATCGCCGAGGCCTGCGATATCGAGCTCCCGCTCGGGAAGTTCATCCCGCCGCACTTCGAGGTGCCCGGCGGGCTCACGCCGGATCAGCAGCTGCGCAAGCTGGCTGAGCAGGGCGTGACGGAGAAGTACGCCGCTGTCACGCCCGAGATCCGGGCGCGCCTCGAACACGAGCTGACCGTGATCGAAAAGACCGGCTACGCCGCGTACATCCTCATCGTCCAGGACTTCATCGCGTTCGCGCAGGAGCGAGGCATCCTCACCGCTGTCCGCGGGTCCGCCGGAGGCTCTCTGGTGAACTACTGCATCGACCTCACGGACATCGATCCGCTGCGATACGGGCTCATCTTTGACCGCTTCCTCAACCTGGAGCGCTTCACCCAACCGGATATCGACGTGGACTTCATGGACGACCGGCGCGACGAGGTCATCGAGTACGTGACCGCGAAGTACGGGAGCGATCGCGTCGCGCAGATCGTGACGTTCAACACCATGCTCGCCCGCGCGGCCGTCCGTGACGTCGCGCGCGTGCTCGGCATGAGCTACGGCGAGGCTGACCGCGTCGCGAAGGTCATCCCGACGGGGCCGGGCGCTGCGAGCCTCTCCGAATCGCGCGCCCAGGTCCCCGAGCTCGAGATGATGGCCGAGGAGCCCGCGGTCGGCCGGCTCCTCGACCTCGCGGAGAAGGTCGAGGGCCTCGTGCGCTCGACCGGCACACACGCGGCCGGCGTCGTCATCACGCGGGACCCGCTCACGACGCTCGTGCCCATCGAGCACCCCAAAGGGAAGGCCGAAGGGTTCCAGACGCAGTACGAGGACAAACAGATCGAGAAGCTCGGCCTCCTCAAGTTCGATTTCCTCGGTCTCTCGAACCTCACGATCCTCGACCGCGCGCTCAAGCTCATCCAGCGCGAGCGCGGGATCACGATCAAGCGCGAGGGGATCCCGCTCGACGACAAGAAGACGTTCGACCTCCTCGCGTCCGGCGAGACGACGGGCCTGTTCCAGCTGGAGTCGGCCGGAATGCGTCGACACATCCAGGCCCTCAAGCCCGACCGGGTCGAGGACGTGATGGCGATGGTCGCGCTCTTCCGCCCGGGCCCGATGGAGTACATCCCGCGCTACATCGCGCGCAAGCACGGGTATGAGGCCGTCACGTACGCGCACCCGGCGCTCGAGCCGGTGCTGCGGTCGACGTACGGCGTCATGGTCTATCAGGAGGACGTCATGGCGGTGACGCAGGCCCTCGCTGGCTTCACGCTCGGCCAGGCGGATGTCCTGTGCTACACGATCCGAAAGAAGATCCGCGAGAAGCTCGATGCGCAGAAGGAGAAGTTCGTCGCCGGCGCGCTCAAGGCGGGCGTGTCGGCCGGGATCATCGAGAGCGTGTGGAAGGACTTCGAGCCGTTCGCGCAGTACGGATTCAACCGGGCGCACGCCGCGATCTACGGGATCATCGCGTATCACACCGCCTACCTGAAGGCGAATTACACGCCCGAGTACATGACCGCCGTGCTCTCGTCGGACATGGGCAACTCCGAGCGCGTCGCCATCGCGATCGCCGAATGCCGCCGCATGGGCATCCCGGTGATGCCGCCGGACGTGAATGTGTCACGGTTCGACTTCGTCGTGAACGGTCCGGAGATCCGCTTCGGCCTCGGTGCCATCAAGAACGTCGGCGAGGGCGCGATCGAGAACATCGTGGCCGCGCGCGAGGCCGGCGGACCGTTCCGGTCGCTCGAGGACCTGTGTGGCCGCATCGACCTGCAGCGCAACAACAAACGGGTCATCGAGTCGCTCATCAAGTCCGGAGCGTGCGACGCGTTCGGGCCGCGGCTTGCGCAGCTCGGCCGGCTTGACGCCGCGCTCGCCACCGGCCAGCGCGAGCAGAAGGACCGCATGTCGGGCCAGGTCGGCCTCTTCGACTTCGCCTCGGAGCCCGCGATCGCGGCGCCGACGACGGGTCCCGAGGCCTCACGCAAGGAGCTCCTCGGCTGGGAGAAGGAGCTGCTCGGCATCTACGTGTCCGACCACCCGCTGACGGACGTCGCGCAGCGCATCGGCGACGTGCCCGGCATCGTGTACCTCGCGGAGCTCAAGGACGTGAAGGACGAGCTTGTCACGATCGTGTGCGTGGTCACGAGCGCGCGGAAGCACATCACGATGAAGAACAAGGCGCTCATGCTGTTCGCGCAGGTCGAGGACCTCACCGGCGCGTCCGAGGTCACGGTATTCCCGCGCACGTACGAGCAGACGGCGGGCGTCTGGAATACCGACGAGATCCTGCTGCTCCTCGCGCGCGTCGAGCAGCGCGACGAGACGCCGAAGCTCCTGTGCGAGCACGCGGTGCCGTTCACCGAGGAGGGCATCGCCGAGATCGCGCGCATCACCGAGGAGCGGCGCGTGTCGCTTGCGAAGAAGCGCCAGTACATGGAGAAGAACGCGGCCGCGAGCGGGAACGGCAACGGGTCTGGCAATAGCAATGGCCACGGTGACGTCGTGATCCGATTCCGCGAGGCCCTCGATTACGAGCGCTCCATCGCCGTCTTCCAGCAGATCCAGCAGGTCCTCGCGAAGTACGGCGGCCCGCTGCCCGTGTACCTCGAGCTCCCGCGGGCGGGGAGCGGGATCCGTCGTGTCGCCACGACGTTCCGGGCGCGCGCGGCCGACGAGCTGTCCCATGAGATAGACGCCGCGATCGGCGCCGGTGTCGTCGACGTGGTCCTGCCGGAGTCGCGGATCCCGTCGTGACCATCGACGCGGTCGTCTTCGACGTCGACGGGGTGCTCGTCGACACCGACGCCTCGTACAACGAGGCGACCATCAGGACCCTGAGGCAGCTGCATCCGGACCTGCCGGTCGATCGTGCGCTGATCAAGCTGTGGCGGCGGAGCGGGGACTGGAACAACGACTGGGACCTCTGCTACGGGCTGTACAGCTGGCTCAGCATGTCGCCGCGCCCCGACGACGCGGCCGCCGCGCGTCGGACCCTCGCCGACCTCGTGGCCGCGGCGCCCGCGCTCCCGCTCTCGTACCAGGCGGTGCAGGGCATCTTCGAGGAGCACTACAACGGGACCGCCGCGACGGTCGCCCGTTACGGCGTCGAAGCGCGCGTCCACAACCAGCGGCCGTTGGCCCTCGACGAGACGGTGATGCTCGAGCCGGCCCTCCTGGAACAGCTTGCCGGGATGGGCATCACAAAGCTCGGTGTCGTCACCGGCCGGGTCCGCGCGGATTGGGAGCAGGTGGCCGGTCGCATCCCGTTCCCCCCGGGCGTCCCCGTCGCGACCGACGAGGATGGCCGCAAGCCGGATCCCGCCCCGCTCCGCCTGGTCGTCGGGCAGCTGGCACCGAAGGGCGTGGCGGTGGTGGGGGACACCCTCAATGATCTGCGCATGACACAGGCTTTTGCCCGGGTTGGCACGATACCCGCGATATGCGTCATCCGGTGCGATGCGGATGAGAGCGAAAGCTACCTTCGGGCGGGAGCGGCGGCGACGATCCGCGCGCTCGCTGACCTGCCCGGCGCGTTGCGAGCCGTCATCGCCTGACCGGACCGGATACTAGGCAGCGTGCCTGAGCGCATCACCGTCCTCCACGGCATCACGGCAGCGATGCTGCGCATCCTCGAGCTCGACCGCCTCCTGCCGGAGATCGTCCGTGCCGCCACAGCGCTCGAGACCGCTGACGCCGCCTCGGTGATGCTCACCTCCGACGACGGCACCGCCCTGCGAATCGTCGCGCAGCACGGCCTGAGCGACGCGTATGCGGCGACCCAGCGGATCCCGATCGAGACGGCCAAGGCGATGTACAAGGGCTTCGATTCCCAGATCGAGCTCGACCTCCGCGCGCAGCCGCTCGGTGACCCGGCCCTCATCGCGCGTGAGGGCCTCGCGCGCGTCGTCGCCGTGCCGCTGGTGCACGAGGGTGCG
>JBBRQB010000008.1:0-57031 GCA_038227105.1 Candidatus Limnocylindria bacterium
GTGCTGTACCTGTCGCGTGACCTCCGCCTGGATCCACCCGTCATCGGCCTCATCTTCGCCGCCGCGGCGGTGGGCGGATTCATTGGCGCCGTCGGTGCCTCCGCGATCGCCCGGCGCCTGGGCATCGGACTGTTGTTCATCTTCGCCACCGTGCTCGTCGTCGGCGGGCTGATCGGGCGCGCGGCCGCGTTCGATCGGGCCGACCTCACGGTCGCCGCGCTCGCGATCACGCAGCTCATCACGTTCATCGGCGCGTCGCTCTTCAACGTGAACGCCCCGAGCCTGCGCCAGGCGCTGATGCCGAGCCATCTGCTCGGCCGGGTCAACGCGAGCTGGCGGTTCCTGGTGTGGGGTACCGGTCCGATCGGCGCACTCCTGGGCGGCGCGCTCGGTCAAGCCGTCGGCCTGCATCAGGCGATCCTGATCTCGGGGCTCGCGTGCCTGGCGGCCTTCCCGATCCTTTTGTGGTCACCTCTGCCCAGGATCCGCGAGGTGCCACATCCGCAGCCTGCGCCCGCTGCGCCGGCCTAGCGCGCGACGAGCGTCCCGACCATCCCGTAGGCCTCATGTCCGGGCAGGTGGCACATGTACGTGAGCGTCATGGCCATCGGGAACGTGAGCGTCGTCGTGCGTGAGGACAGCGCGGGGATCGTGAGCTCATCCGGCCGCGCCGCGTGCACCGGCTCGGTGCCGGTGCGGTGGCGCTCGTGCAGCGCGAGGTCCCCGAGCAGCCACTCGTGATCGATCGGGTCGTCGTTATGGATCGTGAACGTCACCGGAAAGCCGGCGGGGACGTTCACGAGCGTCGTGGAGTAGCGCGAGTAGTGGATCCCTATGTCGACGGTCTGCTGCCGCGCCGCCGGTGCACACGCACCGGCGACGCTGATGAGCAGGAGCAGGGAGATCGCCCGGATCACGCGGCGACGGTCCGCCGCTGCTCGCGGATGACGACGAGGACGATGGCGGCCATTGCCGCGGCGAGCATGGTGACCGCGATCGGTGTGGGGTCGGATGCGCCGGGCAGCTCGATCCCGGCGGCAACGCGGGACGGGCTGTGGCCGGCCGCGTCGATCGCAAGGTCGTAGGTGAGGGCGGACGCGACCGTGTCGATGCGTAGCTGGCTCAGCCACCCCGCTGCTGGGACCCAGCCCATGCCTGCGTCGGTCCGGAGGTCCTCCAGGAGCGCCGCCGATGCGGTGCGGTCGTACGCGAGCTCGAGGCCACTTCCACCGCGGGCGAAGGGGAGCATCGCCGGCCGCTGGTCGGTGAGCAGGTACACGTCGGCCTGCACCGGGTCGTTGGACTGCTTGCCGAGCGCCAGGATCCGCAGCGGGACCCAGGGGTTCGATGTCGGGATCGTGATGTGGACCGGCGTGCCGTCGCCGACACGCTGGCCACGCGCTGCCGCCGCGTCCGCGTCGAATGCTGCGGCGAGGAAGATCGGGCTGCGGTTCGCGTAGAAGTCGAGGACCAGGGGTGCGTCGGCCGGCAGGCGGAAGCCGTGCTCGGTGGCCCACGCGCCGACGGCCGCTCCGCCGCCCTTGAGGACAGTGATGTCGAGCGCGTCGATCTTCGTCTCGAAAAGGATCTGCACGCTGTCCGCGGCGGAGCTGCGCGCGGCGAGCGGGATCGCGATGCCCTTGCCGACGGGCTGCGTCTCGCGCACGAGCCGCTGGAGCGTCCAGGACCCGCCGCGCTCGACGTTCGACGGAACGCCGGGCAGCGGCGTGAGCGATCCGAATGTGCCGCCACCGCCGGCGAACTGGAAGGCCGTCACGTAGTGCTCGACGCCGTCGTGATAGCCGACGAACGTCGTCGTGCGTAGGAGATTCACGGCACCGTTCGGGCCGATGAGACCGCCGCACGCGAATGCCGGAGCCGCGAAGATCGTCATCGAGAGCACGACGCCGAGTACCGCCACGAGCGGTCGCCGCATGACCTGCCTCCAAACCGGTCCGTCCGGTGTTGGGAGGTAGACGCACGCGGGTGCCCGGCGGTTCCCTAGCTGAAGCGGGCCGCCACCATCGCGGCGAGGATGAGCGTGCCGAGCGCCATCTGGGCGTAGCCGAGGCGCCGGATCCGCTCGCGCATCGTGCCGACCTGTTCGGCCGCCGCGGCGTCGCCGCCGGCGGCGACCGGTGCGACCGCGAGGAGCCGCTCGATCGCCGGCTTCATCGCGCCGCGCAGGAGCCCGTACGCGATGAACGCCAGGAGCGCGCCAACGAGGATCGCGATCGACCACCGCGACGACAGCGTCGAGAGCTCGCGGTTGTGCGGGTTCACAAGGACCTGGAGGATGCCGGAGGCAAGCGTGATCTCGGCGACCAGCAGGATGTAGCGGACCTGCCTCGGCCCGAGGGCCGCGAGGGCCGGTCCGCGCGCGGGCATCGGCATGACCGCGAGGGCCGGGAGCTGGACGAGGATCGTGTAGAAACCGCCCCCGATCCACAGCACACCACTCATGACGTGTGCCAATTGCACGACGATGCGCCCCAGATCCTCCATCGACCCTCGATAATCTAGACATGGCCCGCACCGATTACTACGCAATCCTTCAGGTGACCCGGGACGCGTCGGAGGACGACATCCGGAGCGCCTACCGCAAGCTCGCGCGCCAGTACCACCCCGACGTCAACACGGCCGAGGATGCGGGCATCCGCTTCAAGGAAGTGACCGAGGCGTACGAGGTCCTCTCCGATCCGCAGCGCCGCCAGCGATACGACATGTTCGGCAGCACTGACGGCGCCGTCGGGTTCGGCATCGACGACCTCTTCAACACCTTCTTCGGTGGCGAGACGCGCCGGCGCGAGCGCGGCCCGATGCGTGGTGCCGACCTGCGCATGCAGATCGAGATCGAGCTCATCGACGCGGTCCGTGGCGGCGAGCGCACGATCAAGGTCCCGCGGCTCGAGACCTGCGAGCGGTGCGGCGGCGACGGTGCGGAGCCGGGATCGACCGCGACCACGTGCGCGACGTGCAGTGGCAAGGGTGAGGTCCGGCAGGTCCAGCAGTCAGTGTTCGGTCGGTTCGTCAACGTCTCGACCTGCCCGCGCTGCGGTGGTGCGGGCAAGACGGTCGACAAGGTCTGCACGCGCTGTCGCGGCGAGGGCCGCGAGCGCAAGGAGCGCGAGATCAACCTCACGATCCCCGCGGGTATCGACGACGGTCAGCAGCTGCGCGTCGCGAGCGAAGGCGAGGCCGGCATGCGCGGCGGACCGTCAGGTGACCTGTACGTCCTCATCCGCCTCAAGGAGCACGCGCGCTTCAAACGCGAGGGCGACGACCTGATCCACGTCCTCCGCATTTCGCCGGCGCAGGCCGCGCTGGGTGACGAGCTCGACGTGCCGACCATCGAGGGCGATCGCGCAAAGATCAAGATCCCCGCCGGCGCCCAGCACGGTCAGGCCGTGCGGCTGCGCGGCAAGGGTGTGCCGCATCTCCACTCCCAGAGCCGCGGCGATCAGCTCGTGTACCTCGATGTCGTCATCCCGCGCGTGCTCACGAAGGAGCAGAAGACGCTGTACCAGAAGCTCCACGCCGCATCGGGCATCCCCGAGCAGACGGAGGACGACCGCGGCGTCTTCGACCGGATCAAAGACGCTCTCATCTGACACTGAGCCCATCAGGTGGCTCGAGATCGCGGTGCCGGCGCACGTCGAAGCCGTCGAAGCCGTCAGCGAGATCCTCGGGCGCGTCGGCTACAACGGCGTCGCGGTCGAAGAGCCGCTCGACCCCGCCGCGCTCCATATCGTGAAGGCGTATCTCGTCCACGATCATGTCTCGCGCATTCGCGTCCGGCGCGTGCGCGATGCGCTTGGCCATCTCCAGGCGTTCGGCCTCGGTCCGATCGGTGACCTCCAGGTCCGCGAGATCAAGGAGGAGGCCTGGCTCGAGACGTGGAAGGCATCGTTCAAGCCGATCCGCATAGGCGCGTTCCTCGTCCGGCCGACCTGGTCCGACGCCGATCCCGGTGACGCGATCGTGCTGTCGCTCGATCCCGGGATGGCGTTTGGCACAGGCCTCCACCCGACCACACAGGGCTGTCTGCGGATGCTCTCGCGGATCGAGGTTGCGGGCCTGCGCGTCGCGGACGTCGGCACCGGCTCGGCGATCCTCGCCATCGCATGCGCGAAGCGCGGCGCGCGCGACGTCGTCGCCGTGGACATCGACGAGGTCGCGATCCGCGAGGCGAAGGAGAACGTGACCCGCAACGTGGTCGCCGTCGCTCTCGGCGTCGGCAGCGCCGCGGATCTGGACGGCACGTTCGACGTCGTGCTCGCCAACATCGTCGCTGCGGTATTGCAGAAGGTCGCGCCCGATCTCACGTCGCATCTCGCAACGGACGGCCGGCTCGTGCTCGCGGGGATCATCTCGACCGAGGAGGACGAGACCGTCGCCGCATTCACTGCCCTCGGCCTGCAGGTCGTGGCGCGCGAGCAGGAGGACGACTGGGTCGCCCTCGAGCTGTCCCGCTCGGCATAGGGCGAGATGCATCAGTTCTTTGTCGATGTCGCACCGTCACAGCGGGCCGTGATCACGGGCGAGCAGGCTCGCCAGATCGCCACCGTCCTGCGCCTCGAGCCCGGCGAGCGCATCACGCTCGTGGCCGACCGCACGGCGCACGAGGTCGTGCTCGAGACGATCACGCCCAACGAGGTCACCGGCCGCGTCATCAAGCGCCGTCAGCTCGCGACCGAGCTCCGGTTCAACCTGACCCTGGCGCTCCCGCTCTTGAAGGGCGACCGGAGCGAGGAGGTCGTCGAAGCGGTCAGCCAGCTCGGCGTGAGCCGCATCGTGCCGTTCGTGACGTCGCGCTCCGTCGTAAAGGAGCTTTCGCCGCCGAAGCTCGAGCGCTGGCAGCGCATCGCGCGCGAAGCCGCGGAGACCGCCCATCGCGCGGTCGTGCCAGAGATCGAGGCGCTGGTCGGCTGGGACGCGCTCTTTGACCAGCTGACCGGGAAGATCGTCGTGTGCTGGGAGGCGGAGGAGCATGCGTCGCTCATCGAAGCGGCCACCGGCAACGACATCTCGCTCGTCATCGGGCCGGAGGGCGGGATCACGCTCGAGGAGATCGGCGTCGCGCGCGAGCATCATGCCGCGGTCGTATCGCTGGGTCTCCGGACGCTGCGCGCCGAGACCGCGGCGATCGCGGCGGTCGCGGTCCTCGCATCGCGTCGCGAGTAGCCTCTAGATTCCGACGACCCCGCGCTCCTGCAGCTCGCTCCGGTCGAAGAGCGCGCGGTTCGCGACGACACGTGACGGCGGTGCGCCGGTCGCGAGGTCCAGAGCGAGCCCCGCGGTCACCCTGCGAATGAGGATCAACGTGAGAAGCGCGAGGCCCGCGACGACGACCGGCGTCGTGCCCTCCTGCTCCCAGATCACGGCCGGGAAGACCGCGAACGACAGCAGCGATGCGAGGGGAAGCAGGCGGCTCGGCCGCGAGCGGACGGCGATGCGCATGACGCTCGCCGCGATGACCGGCAGCATCATGATCATGAAGGCGACCGGATCTGCCGCGAGTGCCAAGCCCCAGCCCGCTGAATTCGCGCGGCCGCCGTCGAACCGGTGGAAGACCGGCCACATCTGCCCCGCCACCGCGGCGAGGCCGCAGAGCAGCTGGGCCTCGAGCGGCAGTCCGGCAGCGCGGGCGATCAGCACCGCGGCGAGGCCTTTGGCCGCATCGAGCAGCCCGCCGACCGTGCCTTCGGCCGGGCCGACGCTCTTCCAGAGGTTGCTCCCGCCGAGCTTCCGCGAGCCGACGGTCCGCAGGTCCACACCACGAAGCCGGGCCACCCAGTACGGAAAGGACACCGATCCCACGAGGTAGGAGAGGGCGACCGCCGCGACCGCCAAGGTCGTCATCCCGGTAAACCTACGCGCATCTGTACCAACAGCCAGCCCTCCGGCGCGATATGATGGGCCATGTCGGCGGCCCTTCGGGGTTCGCCGGCTTCGTCTTGTATGACCGAAAGCGGGGTGACCCAACAGACCGCATGTCCGAAGTGATCATCGGCGATGGCGAGTCCTTCGAGGCTGCCCTCCGCCGTTTCAACAAAAAGATCCAGCAAGCTGGGATCCTCGCTGAGGCACGCCGGCGTGAGTACTACGAGCGCCCGGCAGCGCGACGCAAGCGCAAGGAAGCCAAGCGTCGCAAACGCTGAGGCGTCGGCCTCACCCAGCTCCCTGAAAGAGCGTCTCGACCGTGATGTCGTCACCGCCGTAAAGGCGCGTGACGACCTGCGGCGTGACACGCTGCGGTTCGTGCTCGCGGCCGTCCGGTCCGAGCAGGACGTGCGGCGAGGTGCCGCCATCGACGAGCTCGTCAAGAAAGGCATCGACGACGCCGGACGTGCCGCCTGGCTGAGCGAGAACACGCCCGACAAGCTAACCGACGAGCTCGTCATGGACGTGCTCAAGCGCCAGATCAAGATGCGGCGCGATTCGATCGACGCCTTCACCAAGGGTGACCGCACCGAGCTCGCGGAAAAAGAGAAGGCGCAGCTCGACGTGATCGCGAGCTACCTCCCCGCGCAGCTCGACGAGGCCGCGGTCGAGGTCGCGGTGCGCAAGGCGATCATCGACACCGGTGCCGCCGGACCCAAGGACATGGGCAAGGTCATGAGCGCCGTCCGCGCGGAGCTCGGGGACCGCGCGGAAGGTCGCGTCGTGTCCGCGGTGGCGCAACGGGTCCTCAAGGAGCGGGCGGGCGCATAGTGGCGCAGGCGCAGCAGATCACGATCCTCATCCCCGACCCTGACGAGATGATGTTCGTCACCGGCGATCACGAGACGAACATCGACCGCATCGAGCGCGAGTTCGGCGTGAAGATCGTTTCGCGCGGCGCCGAGCTGCGCATCAGCGGCGACCCGGCGTCGGTGGCGCGGGTCGGCGACCTCGTCGGCGCGATACGCACGTTGTCCGGCCGCGACGACAGCATGCGCAGGCCCGCCCTCGAACGGCTCATCGGTGAGGCGAAGGATGCGCCGGTCGCATCACCGCAGCAGCTGCGGGAGCACATCGCGACCACCGTGACCGGCAAGCGGATCGTGCCGCAGTCCGACAACCAGCGGCGATATGTCGAAGCGATCCGCACGCACGACCTCGTGTTCGCGACAGGTCCGGCCGGCACCGGGAAGAGCTATCTGGCTGTCGCGATGGGCGTTGCCGCGCTGCGCGAGCGCAAGGTCACGCGGCTGATCCTCACGCGGCCGGCGGTCGAGGCGGGTGAGCGGCTCGGCTTCCTTCCCGGAGACCTCGAGCAGAAGATCGATCCGTACCTCCGACCGCTCTACGACGCGCTCTATGAGCTCATGCCGCCGGAGCGCTTCGCACGCGCGCAGGAGCGTGGCGAGATCGAGGTCGCGCCGCTTGCGTTCATGCGCGGTCGCACGCTCTCGGAGGCGTTCATCATCCTGGACGAGGCGCAGAACACCACACCGGCCCAGATGAAGATGTTCGTCACCCGGCTCGGCTTCGGCTCGCAGGCTGTCGTCACCGGCGACGTCACCCAGATCGACCTTCCCGATCCGCGGTCCGGTCTGGTCGTGGCGCGCGAGATCCTGCGCGAGGTCGAGGGCCTCTCCTTCGTCGACTTCGACGACAAGGACGTCGTCCGGCATGAGCTCGTGGCGCGGATCGTCCGCGCGTACGATCGTCACGAGAGGTCGCCCGAATGATCCGGTTCGCCCCACGGCCCCGGTCGGTCGCGGACATCCGCGCCCTGGTGCAGGGCGACCCGCGCGTCCGGATGATCGCGTTCATCATCGCGACCGGTCTCCTCAGCGCGATCGCGCTCCTGTTCTCACCGCCCGCAGTCGTCTCGTATGGGCGCGCCGGCGTGGTCGCGAACGCCGAGGTCCGTGCGCCACACTCGACGGTCTTCACCTCGGAGAGCCTGACCCAGCTCGAGCGCGAGAGGGCCGCGACCGCGGTCCAGCGGGTGTACTCCGCCGACCCTGCCGTGCCGGTGAACGCCAGCACGCGCCTCGCGAGCGGCCTCGCGTCCGTCGCGCGCGTCCGGCAGGACGCGACGGTGCCGCGGGACCAGCGCCTTGCGAGCCTGACCAAGCTTGGCGACGTCGCGTTCACGCCCGCCCTCGCGGCGGACGCGCTCGATATGACCGCCGCCGAGTTCGATCAGCTGAGCAAGGAGATCGACGCCTCGCTGAAGACGCTCTACGGCCAGGGCATCCGTCCCGAGCAGCTCGCGACCGCACAAGTCGACGCCGGGAAGGCGCTGCCGCAGGTCTGGAACGACCGCCAGAAGCGCGTCGGCAGCGAGCTGATCAAGCAGAACCTCCAACCGAACCTCATCTTCGACGCGAACGCGACCGCCGGCGCCCAGCAGGCCGCGCGCAACAACATCTCGCCCATACAGGTGCAGGTCACCGCGGGCGAGGTGGTCGTCCGCGATGGCCAGGTCGTTACTGAGCAGGACCTCGAGAAGCTCCGCGCACTCGGTCTCGTCAACCCCGGCATCGACTGGAAGAGCGCCGTCGGCCTCCTGAGCTGGGCGCTGCTCATCGCCGGTGTCGTCGCGCTGTTCATCGAGCGGCACGCGACCGAGGCCTGGTCCGACGACCGCAAGCTCATCGTCGTCGGGCTTTCGCTCGTGGTCATCACCGCCGCCGGCCGAGCGCTCATCCCCGGTCACACCGTCGCCGTGTACTTCGTGCCGTTCGCCGCGGTCGCGATGATGCTCACGATCCTTGTGAGCGGCCGCGCGGCGCTCGCCACTCAGATCGCGGGCGCGCTCCATGTCGGGATCATGTCCGGCCAGGTCGAGCTCGTCGCGTACGTGCTCGTGCCGGCGCTCCTCGGTATGGCCGCGGTGCGACGGGCGACCACTGCGCGCGAATTCGTCGCGGCCGCCCTCTACGTGACACTCGGTGACCTCGGTGTCATCGGCACGTTCCTGCTCGTTGGGCGATCGGCTGACACGCTCGGCGCGCTCCAGCTCGCCACAGCCGCCCTCATCAGCGGCGTCGCGTCGGGCGTCCTCGCGTTCGGCGCGATCGTGATGCTCGGCCACCTCTTCCGCATCACCACCGTGTTCGAGCTGCGCGAGCTTGCCGACCCGAACCATCCGCTGCTCCGGCAGCTGCTTCTGCGCACGCCGGGCACGTACCACCACTCGCTGCTCGTCGCGAACCTCGCCGAGCGCGCGGCCGAGGTCATCGGCGCGGATCCGCTCGTCGCCCGGGTCGGCTCGTACTACCACGACATCGGGAAGATGCGGAACCCGCTCGCCTTCATCGAGAACCAGACCGGGACGAACCCGCATGACGAGCTCGACCCGGCGGTCTCTGCCAGCATCGTGTCGGCGCACGTCCGCGATGGACTCGCGCTCGCCGATCGCTACCGGCTGCCGCCACAGATCCGCGAGATCATCCCCGGCCACCATGGGACGAGCCTGATCCGCTACTTCTATCAGCTGGCGCAGCAACGCGGCCTCGCCGTCGACGAATCCTCGTTCCGTCACCCCGGGCCGAAGCCACGCAGCAAGGAGGCCGGGATCGTCATGCTTGCCGATGGCACCGAGGCCGCCGTGCGGTCGCTCGCGGAGAAGACCCCGGAGCGCATCGGCGAGATGGTCGAACGGATCGTGGGCGAGAAGCTAACCGACGGACAGCTCGACGACTGCGACCTCACGCTGCGCGATGTGCAGCGCGTGAAAGAGGCATTCCGCGAGCTCCTCGCGGGCGTCTATCACGAACGGATCCCGTATCCGGAAGACCGGATCGCGCGGCTCCCACCTGCTGCCACGCCGCCGCCCCTCGCGTCCGGGCGCTGAAGCTCTCTATTCGCGGCGACGCCCCGTGCGATCTGCTCGTGGTACGTCGCGCGGTCCGCGCCGCGGTGAAGCCGTACGGGCTGCCTGCCGACGCGCGCATCACCGTCGCGTTCATCGCTGACGACGAGATGCAGGCCCTGAACCGCCGCTACCGGAGGAAGGACAAGACGACCGACGTCCTCTCCTTCGGTCAGGCCGTCGGCCGGGCAAAAGGTGAACGCGCTGTACAAAAGCTGCAGCGCGACGAGGACGGCGAGCTCGACGTCGGGGACATCCTGATCAGTGCCGCACAGGCGGCGCGGCAGGCGAAGCGCAGGAAGCACCCGCTGACGCGGGAGGTGGCGTTCCTTGCGGCCCACGGCGCACTGCACTTGCTCGGTTTCGAAGACGAGACACCGTCCGGATACCGCGACATGCTGCGTTTGGGCACTGTCGCGACCGCGGCGGCGCTGTCAGAATCGCCCCGGTGATACCGGCCGGCCTGCGTCGTTACAGATGGGTCATGCGATGGGGCGGGCCCTGGGTCGCGGCGTGCGTGCTGCTGGGCACGCTGCTGGCGTCAGCGCCCGGCGCCGGTTCCACCGCCGACCTCATCGTCCAGGTCGATGGGCTGCTGAAGGGGTTCCCGGGCGAGACCGGCGTCTACGTCTCCGATCCAGCGTTCCCCCAGCCGCTCTACACGCACGAGGCGGACGTCGTCTTCATCACGGCATCGCTCTACAAGCTCGGCATCCTCGTGCACCTCGAGAGCCTGGTCGACCAGGGCAAGGTCAAGTACACGGACACGATCGAGATCAAGTCTGAGGACATCACCGAGGACGGCTCGTACGAGATCGCCGGGACCGTGATGACCGTCGATAACGCGCTCGAAGCGATGATCACGATCTCCGACAACGGAACGGCGCTGGCATTCTGGAACACGCTGGGGCCGGCGAACATCAACGCGACGCTGCAGAAGCTCGGGCTTACCGACTTCCACATCGCCAACGACGACAACGACGACAACACGGCGACCGCGCGCGTCATCGGCCAGTACTTCACGCTGCTCGCGCAGCGGAAGCTCGTGTCGCCCGCGGCGTCGGACCGGATGCTCGTTCGGCTGGAGCGGCAGCAGATCAACGACCGGCTGCCGTCGGAGCTGCCGGCGGGCACGGTGGTCGCTCACAAGACCGGCAACCTCGGATTCGTCACGCACGACGCCGGGATCATCTACACGCCGACGGGCCCCCGGGTCGTTGTGGGCATGACGGCGAACAGCGCCCAGGACGAGGCCGTGCACCTCCTCGCCGGTCTCGGTGCGCTCGTGTATTCGGCGGTCCTCGAGCCGCCCGCGAACGCGCGCTATCGCCTGCCCGCCGCCGCGCCGTCATACGAGGCCGGCTCGATCCAGACCGTCCCCATCACCGTGACCAACGCCGGGACCAAGCCCTGGACCGCTACCGGTCCCGGGAGCGTTGGCCTCGCGTGGGAGATCCGTGATGCGTCCAAGAAGCTCGTGACCTCATCGCCGGCGCGCATCGCGCTGCCGGCGCTCCAACCCACCGCGAGCGCGTCCGTCGACCTGGTGCTCACCGCACCCACTGCGGTCGGGGATTACGCGGTGACCGTGGGACTCGTCGATGCGACGGGCCGGTCCCTGACGTCGCTCGGCGCAGCGACCGGGTCCTTCACGATGCACACCCATGTCGCCTTCCTCGTCAACAGCACCGCCCGCATCCCGCAGATCCTGCACCGGAGCGAAGCGTCGCTCCTCGTCGTCCAGTACTCGAACCTCCCGGCTGCCGGTACGGACTCGCACACCTACACGCTCTTCTGGCGGGCCGTCGATCCGCAGACCGCAAAGAGCGTCGCGTCCGGCGCGTCGCCGCTCGGTACGAGCGTCGGACCGGGCGGCGGGACGTTCTTCTCCTCGATCATCGCGCCGGGCCTTCGCGGGACATACAAGCTCGCGGTCGAGATCCGCGAAGCGGGCCGCACGGTCAGCGATGTGCAGACGGTGACCGTCGAGATCGCCGGTCCGCGCAGCTATCCGGATGACCGCGACTCCGCGACGCAGCCCGCGCCCCGCGAGACGCCGCCCCCGCGTCCGGGCGGGACGACCCCAGCGCCGCGGCCCTCGCCGAGCGGAACGCCGCGCGGCCGCACGCCGTCACCCGCGCCGACGCGCTAGCCCGCTAGCGCCAGCGGCTGAGGATGTTCTCTCGGCGGAACGCGAGCTGCGCGAGGAAGAAGACCAGGGCGTCGCAGACGAGCAGGAAGATCGCGGTGTTCACGAACGACGAGTTGTTCAACACGACGCGGCCGGTCACCTGGAGGATGCCGATGCCGACGACCGGCACCACGACGAGGCCGCCGATCTGCTGTGCCACACGCACGTCGTTGACGCGCGTCGAGATGAGGATCCCGAGGTTCACCGACAGCAGCGTGAGCAGCGGGACCATGATGATGATGGCGAGGATCCAGCGAGGCGCCGTCACCGCGCGCACCGCGGCCGCGCTGCCGAGCGCGCTCACCGACACGAGGTAGATCAGGTACGCGAACCAGGTGACGATGACCGCGGGGATCGCCGAGGCGAGGCTCTTCGCGAGGAGAAGCTCGCCGACGCGGACGGGCGCGGCGAGCAGCGGCTCGAGCGTGCGAGCGGCCTTCTCGCCGATGACCGAGTAGATCGCGATGGTCAGCGGCACGACGGTCGGGATGAGCATGAAGAGGATCAGGAAGTACGTCGCGATGAGGCCCTGCACGGCTTCTTTCGGATCGAGCCCGACGACCGCGGGCGAGGCCGCGTACAGGGCCGCGACGTCCTTCTCGCTCGGCGGGTAGATCGCTGCCGTCGCGACCGCGCCGATGCCGGCCGCGAGGATGACGATCGGCGGCAGGATGGTCATGCCCACCAGGAGCCGGTTGCCGAGCGACTCCTTCCATTCGCGCAGGCAGACGGCGCGCACGATCGTCCAGCGATCCGCAGACCTCGCGAGCGTGGTCACGATTCGCCCTCCACGATGCGCAGATACACGTCCTCGAGCGAGGCCTTGCGCTCGCTCACGTAGGCGAGCTCCGCGCCCGCGGCGACGAGTGTCCGGACGACGCGCGGGTTCACCGCGAGCGGGTCGCCGCTCACGACGATGATCGACCCGTTCTCGAGGTGGGCGGCCTGTACACCCGGCACCCCCTGCACCCGCACGAGATGATCGGCGGTCGGGGCGGGCATGACCCGGAACTCGGTCGCGTGGCCATAGAGCTCTGATCGCAGCTTCGCGGGCGTGTCGATCCGAATGATCGAGCGGCGGAAGAACGCGATGCGATCGCAGAGGCGGTCCGCCTCGTCCAGGTTGTGCGTGCAGAGGAACACCGTGCGTCCCTCGCCGCGGATCTGCGCGATGAACTCGCGTACGGTGCGCGCGGCGTCGGGATCGAGGCCGGTGGTCGGCTCGTCGAGGAACAGGATGCGCGGCTCGTGGATCGCGGCGCGCGCGATCGCCATCTTTTGCTTCATCCCGCGCGAGTACGTCCCGACTGCTTCGTCCCTGCGGTCCCAAAGACCCATGAGCCGCAGGTATCGCTCGGTCTGCGACCGCGCCGTGGCCGCGCTCAGGCCGAAGAGCTCGGCAAAGAACATGAGGTTGTCGTTCGCTGACTGGCGCTCGTACAGGCCGGGGGCCTCGGTGAGGATGCCGACCGAAGCGCGGATCTTCTCGTCGTCGTGCCCCAGGCGATACCCGGCGACCTCCGCGGTCCCGCTTGTCGGCGAGATGAGCGCGCAGAGCAGGCGAAGAGTGGTGGTCTTCCCGGCGCCGTTCGGACCGAGGAAGCCGAACACCTCGCCCTCGCGGACCTCGAGGTCGAGATCCTGGACAGCGGTGAGCCGATCGAAACGCTTCGTCAGTCGCTCCGTACGCAGCACCACGCCCATGGTCAGAGTGTATTTCGTGCACGTCCCTAGAATTCAGCGATGACGGCTCTCTCTGACACGGATACCGAGCGGAAGCTCACCGAGCTGTCGTTCCTCCGTGAGATCGCGCAGCTCGCCTCGTCGACCCGCGACTGGGACGAGATGCTCCGCATCGTGATCGATCGGACCACCGACGCGATGCGCGCCGAGGTCTCCTCGCTCTATCTCATCGAACGCCAGGCCGGAGTCCTGCGCCTCGCCGCGACGAACGGTCTCGACCGCCGCTGGATCGGAAAGGCGACGCTGCGCATCGGCGAGGGCATCACCGGCTGGGTCGCGAACGCGCGCGTGCCGCTCGCGGTGCGCGACGTGCGGAACGAGCCGCGGTTCAAGTGGGTCCGCGCGGTCGACCAGGAGCGCTTCACGTCGATGCTTTCGGTGCCGCTCGTCATCCGCGACGAGGTCATCGGCGTGATGAACGTGCAGACCGTCGAGCTGCGCGAGTTCCTGCGCAGCGAGATCGACTTCCTGCAGACGATCGCGAACCAGGTAGCCGGCATCATCGAGAAGAGTCGGCTCACGCGCGATGCCGAACGCAAGCTGCACGAGGTCTCGGCGCTCTTCGAGATATCCAACGTCCTGACCTCGACCCTCGAGCTCGACGAGGTGCTCGGGCTCGTCGTCGACCGGCTCGTGCGCGTGTACCCCGGCTCGTCGGGAGGCATCCTCCTGACCCACGAGACGGGGGAGGCGATCTTGCGCGCGAGCTCCGGTGCGCTGCCTCGCGCGACCCTCGTGGCGGCCCGCGTCGCGCTCGCCGAGACGAGGCCCGTCGCCGGCCCGGAGGGCCTCGCCCTGCCGCTCATCGCGGGCGACCGGCTCGTCGGCGCGGTCGCGCTGCACGTGCCCGGTCAGTCGGAGTTCAGCAACGCGGAGGTCGCGTTCGTTGGCACGCTCGCGAACCAGGCGGCGCTCGCGATCGACAAGGCCTCGCTCTATGCGCTCGAGCGCAAGACCGCGGAGCGCCTGCGCGAGCTCGACCGCGCCCGCTCCGATTTCGTGGCGGTCGTCACCCACGACCTTCGCACGCCGCTGTCGGTCATCCGCGGCTATCTCGATCTCCTCTCGGAGGGGACGAGCAACGGGCACAAGGTACCGCTCGCCGAGGCGTCGATCCAAGTCGGGCGCCTCGATCAGCTCGTCGATCGCATCCTGGCGTCAGTGAAGGACGACCGTCCTGAGATCGTTGTCCGCCGCACCCGGTTCGACCTGCGGAGCGCGCTCGCGGGCGCGATCCGCGAGCTCGGACCGATGGCGCGCAAGCACAGGCTGAGCGGGCCGCGGGCGGGCGCACCGCTGTGGGCGCGCGGCGACAAGCGCCGGACCGCCGAGGTCGTCGGCGGCCTCGTGCACAACGCGACGAAGTACGCGCCCGCCGGCACCCGCATCTCCGTCACCGTCACCAAGGACAAGGACCGCGCGATCGTGCGCGTGGTGGACGACGGCCCGGGCGTGCCGCCTGAGGACCGCAACCGGATCTTCGAGCCGTTCGTGCGCCTCGATTCCGATGAGATCGCAGGCACCGGCATCGGGCTGTTCTCATCGCGCCGGGTCGTCGAGTCGCAGGGCGGCGCGATCTGGTTCGAGGACCGGACAGCGGGTGAGCGCGGCTCCGTGTTCGCATTCAGCGTCCCGCTCGCCAAGAATGAGGAACGATGACGAGCGTTCTCATCGTTGATGATGACCGCGCGATGGTCGGCATGGTCGCCTCCCTGCTCGGTTCAGAGGGCTACGACCTCATTACCGCGTACGACGGCGAGACGGCCGTGCGCCGCCACGCCGAAGAGCTCCCGGACCTGGTGATCCTCGACCGCAGGCTGCCGAAGATGACCGGCGAAGAGGTCACCCGGCGGATCCGCGCCACGAGTCAGACGCCGATCCTCATGCTGACCGGCGAGAAGGGTGAGGACGAGCGCGTGAAGCTCCTCGACCTCGGCGCCGACGACTATCTCGAGAAGCCGTTCGGCCGCAAGGAATTGCTCGCGCGGGTACGGGCGCTGCTCCGCCGCGCGCCGCGCGCGGCGTCACCATCGCCATCGACGGACATCGGCGGCCTCGTCATCGACGCGCGCGCACACAGCGCGCGCATGGGTGGCGACGAGCTCCCGCTGACACCGACGGAGTTCCGGCTCCTCGCCGCCCTCGCTGCGCGGCCTGGCGAGCTCGTCGACCGCAAGGCGCTCTTGCGCGCAGGCTGGCCTGAGGAGCGCGACCCCGATCCCGAATGGCTCAAGGCACATCTCGCGCGGCTGCGCTCGAAGCTCGAGGCGTCGGGCGCTCCGGTTCCCGCGAACGTGCGTGGAGTGGGCTACAAGCTGGGCTAGCGGCGCTCCACATGTCGGCGACCGTCACCGAACGACAACCGTTCCGTCTCTGACCCGGCACCTCTTCACAACGTAGCGTTCATCCATGGACGACGAACGCGACGCCTGTGCACTGGTCGCGGTCGCGCGCAAGGACGGCGTGCCGGCCCGAGAGGTGCTTTCCGAGACCATCCGCGGCCTCGAATGTCTCGCGCACCGCTCCGGATCGGTCGATGGCGAAGGCGACGGATCGGGTGTCCTGACCGACATCCCACGCGAGCTCTGGGCGGATGCGCTCGGCGCGTCGCGGCTCGATCCGGCGATCGCGTACGACAAGCGCTTCGCGATCGCCCACATCTTCATCCCCGCCGGCGATGACGAGCTCGTCCACGCGAACATCCGCGAGATCCTCGAGCGCCATCGGATGAGCATCCTGCTCGAGCAAGAAGGGGCCACCCGTCGCGCCGCGCTCGGACCACGGGCACGGGCGGGGGAGCCGCGCTTCTGGCAGCTCGCGCTGCGGATCAACGGTCCGGCGCCCCGCGCCGGCCGCCGTCTCTACCGCCTCAGCGTCGAGATCGAGGAGTCGACCCCGGCGACGGTCGTGAGCCTCTCGCGCAGCACCGCCGTCTACAAGCTGCGTGGCCATCCGCAGCACCTCGCGGCGTACTTCACGGATCTCGCGGATCCGCGCTTCCGAACGTCGATGGCCTTCGGCCACAACCGCTACGCGACGAACACGTCGACGAGCTTTGAGCGCGTGCAGCCGTTCCCGGTCTTCGCGCACAACGGCGAGATCAACACGATCGCACGGTTGCGCGAGGAGTCGGCATCGCTCGGCATCGCGCTGTCGCGCGACGGCAGCGACTCGCAGGACGTCGACGCGACGATCCGTGGGCTCGTGCTCGGTCGCGGCCTTGACCCGATCGAAGCGATCGAGCTCATCTTCCCGCCCATCGTCAGCGAGGTCCGACGCCTCGACCCGCAGACGCAGGACGCGTACACACGCGCCCGCGCCGCGTTCGGACCGTTCGCGCAGGGGCCGGCGGCGTTCCTCGCGCGCCTCGGCGACCTCTGCCTCGTCGGTGTGGACGCCATGGGCCTTCGCCCGCTCTGGTACGTCGAGACGGATGAAGCGCACGTGTTCACGAGCGAGCGCGGCTTCATCCCGCTGGAGCGCTACAGCTCCGATCCGCGCCCTCTCGCGCCCGGCGAGCACGCCGGCCTCGAGCGCACCTCGAACGGCTGGCGCCATCTTGACGAGCGCGCCGTGCGCACGCGCTTCGTCGCGCTGCGGGCGAAGCGCGGCACCGCGATCGACGGCGACCGCACGCGTCTTTCGACCGGTGGCCCGCTGGCGGCACCGGTCCGTCCGGCCACAGCGAAGCGATCGTGGGAGAAGGCCGAGCGGCGCGTCGAGCTCGGCGTCATGCCCGACGAGATCGAGGACCTTGCGGTCCGCCGCGAGCAGCAGTTCGCCGCGCTCGGCTACGAGCCCGAGGACCTGCGTCAGGCGATGTTCATGGAGGAGACCGCGAACGAGGCCATCGGCTCGCTCGGCTACGACGGCCCGCTGGCCGCGCTCGCGACGAAGCGCGCGAACCTCGCCGACTTCCTCCAGGAGACGGTCGCGGTGGTCACGAATCCGGCGATCGACCGCGAGCGCGAGATCGAGCACTTCTCCACACGCATCGTCATCGGCCCGCGCCCGACGATCGACGGCAGTGGCCGCCCGCGTCCCTGGATCGAGCTCCGCGTGCCGCTCCTGCTCGGCGGGCATCCTGCGGAGAGCGGGATCGCGGCGGATGAGCATCGCCGGCTCGCGCGCACGCTCGGTACCTGGCTGATCGAGGATCTCGTTGCCGAGCTGGGTGTCTCGGGCCGGCGCGATGCGATCGTGCTCGAGTCCGACCGCGACTGGGAAGAAGAGCCCCGTCAGGCGCTCGCTCGGCTCGCGCAGGCCGCAACGAACGCGGTGCGTCTGGGCACGCGCGCCGTCCTCATCCGCGACCGTGGCGTGCGTGCGGAAGGGCGCGCCTGGATCGATCCGCTGCTCGTTGTCGCCGCGGCGCATCGCGCGCTCATGCAGCAGCCGGCGTTGAACGGATCGCTGCGACGCGAGTGCGCGCTGCTGCTCTCGGCCGGTAGCATCCGGAACCTGCACGACATCGTCGTCGCGCTCGGCCTCGGTGCCGACGCGGTCAACCCCTACCTGCTGCTCGAGCACGCGCTCGCGACAGGTGACCCCGACGCGCTGCCGAACCTCGCGGAAGCGCTGCGGAAGGGCATCGAAAAGGTCTGCTCCACGCTGGGCATGCACGAGGTCCGTGGCTACGGGCGCGCGTTCTCCGCCGTCGGGCTGGCCCCGGACGTCGCGGCGTTCCTTGGCGTGCGGACGTTCGCGGCAAGTGCTTCCGGCGGAACGGGATGGGACGCGCTCGCGAAGGACGGTTTCGAGCGCGCGACGATGCTGCGCCACCGCACACCGGCGCGGCTCGAGCCCGCGTTCCGCATCTACCCGCGGCTCTACAAGACGGCGCTCATGGTCGCGAGCGGCGACAGTGAGTACAGCGTCTACGCGGAGAAGCTCGCGACCATCGAGGCCGAGCACCCGGTTTCGCTGCGTCACGCGCTCGACGTCCGGCCAGCGGGACCCGCCGTCGAAGAGGCGTCGACCACGGCGGGCGAGCACAGCGCGCCGTTCTACATCTCATCGATGTCGTTCGGCTCGCAGGGTGAGACCGCCTACCGCGCGTACGCCGAGGCGGCGAAGCGGCTGGACATCCTTTGCAACAACGGCGAAGGCGGCGAGCTGCCCGATCTCCTGGGCAAGTATCCGAAGTGGCGCGGCCAGCAGATCGCGTCCGGCCGCTTTGGCGTTTCCGCGCTGCTCGCGAACTCCTCCCGCTATCTCGAGATCAAGATCGGGCAGGGGGCGAAGCCGGGAGAGGGCGGTCATCTGCCGGCACGCAAGGTCTCGGTCAAGGTCGCGCTTGCGCGGAACGCGAAGCCAGGTGTTGACCTCATCTCGCCGTCGAACAACCACGACATCTACTCGATCGAGGACCTCGCGCAGGTCGTGCGCGAGCTGAAGACCGTCAACCCCGACGCGAAGATCGCGGTGAAGGTGCCCGCGGTGCCCGACATCGGCGTCATCGCCACCGGCATCGCGAAGTCCGGCGCGGACATCGTCACGGTGTCCGGATACGACGGCGGCACCGGTGCCGCGCGCCAGCACGCGCTCCGCCGCGCGGGGCTGCCCGTCGAGATCGGCGTCGTCGAGGCGCACAAGGCGCTCGTGCGCAACGGCCTGCGCGACCGCGTGGAGCTCTGGTGCGACGGCGGCATGAAGAGCGCGCTCGACGTCGTGAAGATGCTGTGTCTTGGCGCGGACCGCGTCGGCTTCGGCACGATGGCGATGGTCGCGATCGGGTGCACGATCTGCCGCGGCTGCCAGCTCGACACGTGCCACGTCGGCATCGCGACGCAGATCGAGACCGTGGCCGAGGCGACCGAGAAGGGCATGAAGAAGTTCGAGCCGCAGGAGTTCGAGCGCGCCGTGGCGCAGCTCGAGCGGTTCTTCGGCGCGATGCGCGCGGAGATCGGGCGCATCACCGCGTCGCTCGGTCTCGAGAGCGTTCGCGAGCTCGTCGGCCGCACCGACCTCCTGCACCAGGTGCGTTCCGCGGACCGGCTTGACCTTTCCGCGATGCTCGAGCCGGCGGGGGAGCGGGTCGCGTCGGCCGAGCTCGTCGCCGCCGGCGCGATCGCGATCGGCGCAGACGAGCTGCTCTCGGCCATGCACCGCTTCGTCGGCACCGCCGGATCCGGCTCCATGGCGCGCGTGCGCATCGGCGGCGGCGCGCCGCCGCCGCTCGTGATGCCGATCCGCGGCGGATCGATCGCCGGCAACGGTTTCGGCGCGTACCTCACCGATGGCGTATCTCTGGACATCGGCGGCGGGGCCCAGGACGGCGCCGCGAAGACCGCCCTCGGCGGCACGATCACGATCCTCAAGGCGCCGAACGCGTATGGCAGGTTCGTCGACGGGGGTGTCGGGACGTGCTTCGCCTACGGCGCCCAGCGTGGCCGCTTCTTCGTGCAGGGCGCGGCCGATGCCCGGGCGTGCATCCGGCTCTCCGGCGCGGATGTCGTCTTCGGCGGCGACCTGGGCGGCTTCGCGTTCGAGTACATGACCGCCGGCACCGCGGTCGTGCTCGGCGACCCAGGCCGCTGGATCTGCTCCGGCATGTCAGGTGGCGCCGTGTTCGTGCGTATCGACGAGGCGCGCGGCGTCGATGTTGAGGGGATCAAGGCACGGCTCGCGAAGGGCGCGAAGGTCCATGTCAGCGCGCCGCGCGAGTCCGAGCTACCGGTCCTGCACGAGCTGCTCCTCGGCTACGCGCGGGCACTCATCGGCTCCGGCCAGGAAGAGGAAGCCCGTGCCGCCCGCACGCTCGCAGCGAATGCGACAGCAGCGTTCCTCGCCATCCGGCCGGGCGGCGAGGTCGTCGACCAGACAGTTTCGACGGAGTAGCGGAGGAGTCCCAAACGGGTGCCCGTTCGCAACGTTCCCTTCGCCACGACGCCACTGTCCAGGCACGTTCCCTCGCCTACCTTCGCCACATGGACAAGATCGACACCGGCGATACGTCTTGGCTGCTCATTTCCACCGCGCTCGTCATGCTCATGACCCCGGCGCTCGGTTTCTTCTACGGCGGTCTCGTGGGGAAGAAGAACGTGCTGTCCACGCTCACACACTCGTTCTTCATCTTGTGCCTCATCAGCGTGCAGTGGGTGCTGTGGGGCTATTCGCTCGCGTTCTCGCCTGATGCAGGAGGAGGCCTCATCGGCGGGCTCAGCTGGGTGGCGCTCAAGGGTGTCGGATTCGCCCCGAACCCGGACTACGCAGGGACCATTCCGGCGCAGCTGTTCATGGCGTTCCAGATGATGTTCGCGGTCATCACTCCAGCGCTGATCACCGGGGCATTCGCGGAACGGATCAGCTTCAAGGCCTACGCGCTGTTCGCGCTCCTCTGGGCCACCCTCGTGTACGACCCGCTCGCCCACTGGGTCTGGGGCGTCGGTGGCTGGCTCCGCGTGCTCGGCGCGCTCGACTTCGCGGGTGGCACCGTCGTGCACATCTCAAGCGGTGTCTCGGCACTCATCGCGGCGATCCTCATCGGCCGCCGCCTGAAGACCAGCGAGCCGCACGACGTCACGATGACGGTCCTCGGCGCGTCGCTACTCTGGTTCGGCTGGTTTGGCTTCAATGCCGGCAGCGCCCTCACCGCCGGCGGCGGCCTCGCGACAAGCGCGTTCGTCGTCACCAACACCGCGGCTGCGATGGCCGGGCTGACGTGGCTCACGGTCTCGTGGATCCACAAGGGCCGGCCGAGCGTCATCGGCATGGCCGCCGGCGCGGTCGCCGGTCTCGTCGCGATCACACCGGCCTCGGGCTTCGTCGACGTGTCGGGCTCGATCATCATCGGCCTCGGCGCGGGCACCATCTGCTACGCAGCCATGCAGCTCCGGCCGCGCCTCAAGGTGGACGATGCGCTCGACGTCTGGGCCGTCCACGGCATCGGCGGTACCTGGGGCGCCATCGCGACCGGCCTGTTCGCGACCGTCGCGATCAACTCCGCCGGCGCGGACGGTCTCTTCTACGGCAACGCCAACCAGGTCGTGATCCAGCTCGTCGCGGTCGCGGCCACGTGGGTGTACGCCGCCGTGATGACCGCCGTCATCGTGAAGGTCATCGACGTCACCGTCGGGTTCCGGGTCAAGGAGCACGAGGAGAGCCTCGGGCTCGATGCCTCGCAGCACGGCGAGATCGCGTACGTACTCGACTAGGGAGAAGGAGGAACGATCGTGGACATCATCGCTCTCGCGTCATTCGGACTGCTCGTCGTGGCCTGGGTCGTCACGCCGCTCCGGTCGGCCAACGTCGCCAGCGTCGAGCTCGTCGAGAAAGCGGCCTAAACACCGAATCGGCACCCAAGCGCCACCTGCCGGGCACCCTCCCGGCAGGTGGCGAGCGGGATGCTCTGCCAAGCGCCAGATCCAGCGGGAGGACCAGATGGCAGTGCATGCGATCCAGCCAGGCGAGCACTCCGTCGCGCGTCCGCTCCCGGAGCCGCCGCGCACGCACACGGTCTCGAAGCTGTCGCGCACGTCGGATGCGCTGACCCTCGCTCTCGAGGAGTGGCTCGACGAGGTCAGGCTCCGCTACACGATCGGCGGCGAATAGCCCCTAGCCGAACACCGCGCCGAAGGCCGCTGCCAGGACCGCAGGCAGCTGCGCCAAAGGGTCCTTGCGCGTGTCGTACCCGCAGATCTCCAGACCGCGGACGTCCGCGACCTGGCTGATCGAGACCAGGATCTCCGCCAGCGCAGACAGCGTGGGCCCGCCGTCCACCGGCAGCCCCACCGCCGGCATCTCCCGCGGATCGACGATGTCGAGGTCGACGTGCAGCCAGACGGGCTTGCGGCGCACCGCTGATAGAAGGAACGGCGCGTCGAGCTCGTCGCGGTCGAAGGGCACCCGATGGACCTTGGAGCGCTGCAGGTTGCCAGACTCGCCGGGATCCAGCTCGCGCGCACCGACGAGGTAGGCGTGGTCCTCAGCGATCTTCCGGACGCCGGGCCAGAGCAGCGGCGCGACCTGCTTGCCGCATACGTGCGCGAGGCACATGCCGCCGACGAAGTGCGACGGGGTCGTCGCGACGGTATTGAAGTCACCGTGCGCGTCGAAGTACACGAGGAGCAGGTCGGGCTCGACCTGCAGCGCGCCGCTGATGGTGCCGGCCACCAGGGTGCACTCGCCGCCGAGCACGCCGCACCGGGCGCCGGCTTTCAGCGACGTCGCTACGGCGTCCTGCAGGATGATGCAGGCCTCGCGCGCCGCGGTCAGCCAGCGGTCACGCGGGTTGAACGGCACGCGGACGCGCTTTTCCGGCTGCAGACGCTCCGCGAAGGCCTTGCCCAGGATGGCCGGCGCCTCGATCACTCCGGCGAAGCGCTGCTCGGTCACGATGCCCGCTTCCATGAGATGGACGGGGCGATGTGCCATCAGTTGGGCGCGAGTGTCCTGCCCGCCAGCCGGTCTGGCAAGCGGGCGTTTTGGGCTAGTGGAGGTACCCGGTCTGGTTCAGGGCGAGGCAGATGATCGCGATCGCCGCCAGCGGTGCCTTGGACCAACGGCCCGACACCAGCATCAGGATCCCGCAGACGAGCGCGACGAGGGCGAGGATCAGGGAAATGCTCATGGGTTCCTCCTACACGCGATTGGCGGTCTGCCATGCAAGCGGCAGGCCGTCAGTCGGAGAGGGCCACCAGGGCGCGGTCGATGGCCTCGAGGCCGCCGCGGAGCGTGTGGGTCGGCATCCCGAAGCCGATCCGGAGGTGCCGCTCGGCGTTGAAATGGATGCCCGGGACGACCATCGTGCTCCACTCCCTGATGAGCCGGTCGACGAGCTCGGCCGACTCCACCGGGAAGCTGTAACCGAAGAAGCAGACCCCGCCCGCCGCCGGCGCGACCCAGTGCAGGTCCTGCGCATGCGCGGCGGCCCACGACTCGAGGATCGGCCAGCGTTCGTTGAGCAGGTAGCGGGCGCGCTTGAGCAGGGACTCCCGCCGCGCGAGCGCGATCTCCGCGAGCAGGTCCGACAGCGTCGCGGGCGCGATCGTCGTGTAGTCCTTCATCGCCCACGCGGCCGCGATGCGCTCCGGTGGCGCGACGATCCAGCCGATGCGCAGCCCGGGCAGGCCGTAGGCCTTCGAGAGACCGCCGGTGACGATGATCCGCTCGTGGTGACCCCAGAACGTCGACGTCTCGGGCCCGATGCGCTCCGCGCCGCGATACACCTCGTCGGCGATGAGCCAGGTGCCGTGTGGCTCGACGATGGTCGCGACGTCGAGCACCTCGGCCGCGGTGAGGACCTGGCCGGTGGGGTTGTTCGGATTGCAGACGCACACGACCTTCGTGCGATCGGTGACCGCCGCCCGCAGCGCGTCGAGGTCGATCCGCCAGCCCCACTCCTCGCGGAGCCAGACCTCCTTCACCTTCGCGCCGAGGCCACGCGCGATGCCATGCAGCTGCATGTAATTCGGCATGACGATGATGACCTCGTCGCCCGGCTCGATGAGCCCCGAGAGCGCGAGGAAGTTCGCCTCGCTCGTCCCGGTCGTGATGAGGACGTTGTCGCGCGTCGCTTCGGGATGGAACGACGCGACGGCGGCGCGGGTGGCGTCGCGGCCTCTGCCATTCGCATAGCCGAGCCGCTCCTTCGCGAGCTTGCCGAGGTCGCGCACCGCGTCCTCAAGGGTGAGCGCCTCGAGCCCCGACTCGGAGAGGTCGTACGTGACCGTGTGCTCCCAGGTCGACTGCATCCGCTCCATGGAGAACTCGGGGAACTTCATCGCGCCTATGGTCGCACCGCGCGCTAAACTGAGGGCAATAGAAGACGCGACCGCTCAAGGACCACGGCACGAAAATCCCGTGGCCCTATTTCGGCGTCTAGGGGGTCTGTGCGGAAATTCTTCGGCGGTAAGCCGCCCCAGATCGACAAGCTCGTCGTCGGGCTCGGGAATCCCGGCGACGGGTACGCGAACACGCGGCACAACGTCGGCTTCGCCGTCGCGAGCCGGCTGGCGAAGCGCGCCCGCGCGGACTTCGGCATCAAGGCCGCGGAGTCCCGCATTGCGGAGGGCAGCCTCGGCGGCATCAGGATCGCGATCGCCCGTCCCCAGACCTTCATGAATGACAGCGGCCGTGCGGTGAAGAAGCTGCTGGACCGCTACCGGCTCGAGCCGAAGGACGTGATCGTCGTGTTCGACGAGGTGGATCTGCCCCTCGGGACGATGCGCATCCGCCAGTCGGGCGGATCGGGAACGCACAACGGGATGCGCTCCATCGTCGGCGCGATCGGTGAGGGCTTCCCGCGGATCCGCGTCGGCGTCGCGCCGGCGCAGCTGCGCGAGGTGCCCGATCTTGCGGAGTACGTCCTCTCACCCTTCGATCAGGACGAGAAGCAGCTGGCCGACAAGACGATGGACCGCGCCGCGGAGGCGGTCGAGGTCGCCGTTCGCGATCTGCCGCGCGCGATGAATCAGTTCAATGGCTGACGCCGTCCGGGCCATCCTGCCCGCCGCGCGGCTCGCGGGCCTGCTCGCGCGCGCCGAGGAGAGTCCGGCGTTCCGCGAGCTCGCCGATCGTGTCGCGACGGGCGGCACCATCGCCGTGGCAGATGCGGTCGCCGGCGCGCGCGCATTCGCCTGGGCGTCGCTCGTCGCGACGCAGGGACGCACCGTGCTCGTCGTCGCGCCGAGCGAGGATCGCGCCCGACGCTGGCGCGCAGAGCTCGCCGGCTGGCTCGGCGACGATCGCGTCGTTGCGTTCCCCGAGCGCGAATCGATGCCGTACGAAGCGGGCTCGCCGTCCGCGAGCTCGGTCCATCAGCGGCTCCTCGCGCTTTGGCGCCTGCGTGACGGCGAGCCGGTCGCGGTCGTCGCATCGCTGCGTGCGGTGATGGAGTGGACGCTCCCGGCAGAGACGCTCGCGGACCGCGGCCGCGCGCTGCGTCCCGGCACGACGCTGCCGTGGCAGAAGACCGCGGCGTGGCTCCTGTCGCTCGGGTACGAGCCGGTGCCTGAGGTGAGCGAGCCCGGCACGTTCTCGCGGCGCGGCGGGATCATCGACGTCTATCCGGCGTCCGCGACGCAACCCGCGCGCATCGAGCTGTTCGGCGACGACATCGAGTCCATCCGCAGCTTCGACCCGGTGACGCAACGCTCGCAGGAGACGCTCGAGCAGCTCGTCGTCCTTCCGGCGCGCGAGATCACGCTCGAACGCGGCCCCGAGGTCGCGGACCGCATCGCGGCGGCCGGATGGGACGGGCTTGGCGAGGATCTCGGCGACTACACCGCGCTCCTCGAGGGCCTGCGCCAGGGCCAGTACGCGCCCGGTGTCGACACATTCGCGCCGCTCCTCGGCGCGACGTCGTCGCTCATCCAGCACCTTCCACCTGATCGCGCGACGGTCGTCTTCGAGGACTCGGTCGAGCTCGCGCTCGCGTGGGACTCCTATGAAGCGCTCGCCGAGGAGCGGCGTGAGGAGCTGCGCGAGAACGGCTTGCCGGTCACCGCATTCCCGGCGCCGTACGTGCCGCGCACGCAGCTCGAGCGCGAGGCGGGGGAGCATGGCGCCATCCGCGTCGCGCCCGCGGACAACGCGCTGCGGCTCGGTTGGACGGGCAGCTCCAACTACGCGGGCAGGCTCGACCAGTTCCTGGCAGACGTCGCCGCGGCGGGTAGCGGCACACGCGTCGTCGCCACGCCGCAGGCCGCTCGGCTCTCCGAGCTCCTCGCCGAGCGCGAGGTCACCGCCACGCCGCAGGAGACCCTGCCGGAACCGCCGGCGCCCGGTGCGCTCGTGCTCCTCCATGTTCCGCTTACGGAGGGTTTCACCATCCCCGAGCTGGACCTTCGGGTCTTCACCGACGCCGAGGTGTTCGGGTTCCGCAAGCCGCGCCATCCCGAGCGCCGCCGCCGCCGCGTCGCGGTCGGTTCGTTCCTCCAGGATCTGAAGCCGGGCGATCACGTCGTGCACGAGGACTCGGGCATCGCGCGGTTCGAGGGCTTCGAGACCAAGCAGGTCCTCGGCGTCGAGCGCGAGTACCTCATCCTCACCTTCGCCGACGGCACCCGCTGGCTCCCCACCGACCGTATCGACAAGATCACGCGCTACGTCGGTGGTCAGGCGCCGGCGCTCTCGGTCATGGGCGGCCGCGAGTGGATCAAGACCAAGGGCAAGGCCAAGCGCGCCGCGGCCGAGATCGCGCGCGAGCTCCTGCGCCTGTACGCGGCGCGCGAGGCGACGACGGGCCATGCGTTCGGCAAGGACACGCCGTGGCAGATCGAGATGGAGAACGCGTTCCCCTACACCGAGACGCCCGACCAGCTCCTCGCGATCGAGGAGACGAAGAAGGACATGGAGCGGTCGCGCCCGATGGACCGCCTCGTCGTCGGCGATGTCGGCTACGGCAAGACCGAGGTCGCGTTGCGCGCCGCCTTCAAGGCGGTCATGGACGGTAAGCAGGTCGCGATCCTCGTACCGACGACGGTCCTCGCGCAGCAGCACTACGAGACGTTCAGCGAGCGGCTCTCGACATTCCCCGTGAAGATCGAGATGCTCTCGCGCTTCCGCCTGCCGGCGGAGCAGAAGGAGACCGTCCAGCGGATCAAGACCGGTGACGTCGACATCGTTGTCGGCACGCACCGCGTGCTGCAGAAGGACGTGAGCTTCCGCGACCTCGGCCTCGTCGTCATCGACGAGGAGCACCGGTTCGGCGTACGGCACAAGGAGCGTCTTAAGTCCATGCGGACCGAGGTCGACGTCCTGTCGATGACCGCCACGCCGATCCCGCGCACGCTGCACATGGCGCTCTCGGGCGTGCGCGACATCAGCGTCATCGAGACGCCGCCCGAGGACCGCCAGCCCATCGAAACGCATGTCGTCGAGCGCAGCGACGACGTGATCCGCGAGGCGATCGTGCGCGAGCTCGACCGCGGCGGACAGGTCTACTACGTCCACAACCGCGTCATGGGGATCGAGCAGGAGACGGAGCGGCTGCGGCAGCTCGTGCCGCAGGCGAAGTTCATCGTCGGCCACGGACAGATGGACGAGCGCAAGCTCGAGCGGGTCATGGTCGACTTCGCCGACCAGGATCACGATGTGCTCGTCTGCACGACGATCATCGAGTCCGGTCTGGACATCCCGAACGTGAATACGATCGTGATCGACCGCGCCGGGACGCTCGGTCTCGCGCAGCTCTACCAGCTCCGCGGCCGGGTGGGCCGGAGCGCCGAGAAGGCCTACGCGTATCTCCTCTACACAAAGGAGGCGACGCTCACCGAGCAGGCCCGAGCACGCCTGCAGGCCGTGTTCGAAGCGAGCGAGCTGGGCGCCGGCTTCAAGATCGCGATGCACGACCTCGAGATCCGGGGCGCCGGCAACATCCTGGGTGCCGAGCAGCATGGGCACGTCGCGGCGGTCGGCTTCGAGCTGTATGCCCAGCTCCTTGAGGAAGCCGTGAACGAGCAGCGCGGCACGAAGCCCCTCGCCGCCGCCGTATCCGAGACGGTCGTCGACCTCTCGCTCGCGACGGCGATCCCCGACGAGTACATCCCGGCACGCGCGCGCAAGCTCGAGATGTACCGCCGCCTCGCGGAGCTCAGCGACCTCGACGATCTTGGTGCGCTGCGCGACGAGCTGAAGGATCGCTATGGCTCGCCGCCCGAGACGATGCGGAATCTCCTCTACGGTGTCGAGGTGAAGCTGCGGGCCGCGAAGGCGGGCGCGACCGAGGTGCGGGTGCGCGGCGCGGAGCTCCGCATCGGCATGGGCCGCGACCTCACGGACGCCGACCGCAAGGTCCTGCTCGCGATGTTCCCAAAGTCGCAGCACGGCCAGCGGCAGGTCCGCGCCTCGATCATCGAGGGGCGTGGCGACTGGCGCGACGCGCTGACCCGGGTGCTCGACGGATTCGCGCAATGAGGCTCGGCATCGACCTGGACGACGTCGTCGCGGAGTGCGCCGTCCCGTACCTGCGCGCGTTCGCCGAGCGCTTCCGCCTCCAGATCCCCGAGGAGGACCTGGGCTGGCAGACGCTGAGCGAGATCGATTCCGTGAGCTGGGAAGAGAAGGACCGCTTCCGCAGCGAGCTCTACGACTCCAAGTTCTTCGCGCGGCTCGAGCCGTATGAAGACTGCCCCGATGTCGTCGAGCGCATCGCGGCCGCGGGCCACGAGATCTACTTCATCACCGCGCGAGCCGAGCGACGCCGGGTCATCACCGAGACCTGGCTGCGCGAGCAGGGCCTCATCCAGCACGCGCGGGCCGTCCACCTCAAGCCGCACGGCGACTTCGACCCCGACGCGCCGCCCGGCCGCTACGACGCGACGAGCTCGGCGCGGTACAAGGTGCGCCTGGCGAAGGAGCTCGAGCTCGATGCGTTCTGCGAGGACGACGTCCTCATCGCGCGCGAGCTCGCGCAGGCCGGGATCCGGGTGTGGCTGTTCGATCACACCTGGAACCGCGAGCTGAGCCACCCGAACATCACGCGTGTCACGACCTGGACCGATGTCGCGGCGGAGATCGGGGTCTGAGCGCGCCGACGACGCTCTACTTCGTCCGCCACGGCGAGAGCGAGGCGAACGCCGCGCACGTCTTCGCCGGCCAGACCGACAGCCCGCTCACCGCGAAGGGCCGCGAACAGGCGAAGGTCGTCGCCAAGGCCCTGCGGCCGGTGCATTTCGACCGCATCGTCACCAGCACGCTCTCACGCACGCGCGACACCGCCGCCGAGCTCGCTGCCGGCCGCGGCGTCCCGGTCGAGGCGTTCGACGACCTCAAGGAGATCGACCTCGGCGAGGCCGCCGGCAAGCCGTTCGACGAGCTCCGCGGCCTGCCGAACTACGACGGCGAGGGCTTCACCGAGTGGCCTGGCGGCGAATCGCTCGACCAGGTCGTCACACGGGCGATGCGCGTCATCGACCGCCTGGTCACCGAGAGCGCCGGGAAGACGATCCTGGTCGTCGGTCACGGCGGGGTCACGCGCATCCTCGTGAGCCAGTTCATGGGCGTGCTGCCGAAGCTGATCCGCGTGCCCGCCACCAACACGAACATCACGATCGCCACGCACGACGACCAGAACGGCTACATGATCCAGGAGATGTTCACGGACACCCACCTCGCGGAGATCGCGTGAATCCGGCTTCCGCTAATCTCTCGTCCGTGACGACCATCGCCCCCAAAGAGCTCGGCGAGCGCATCCGCGATATCCCCGACTTCCCGAAGCCTGGGATCCTGTTCAAGGACATCACGACGATGCTCAAGGACGGGGACGCGTTCAAGAGCGCCATCGACGGGCTTCTTGCCAAGGTCAAGGGAAAGCAGATCGACGTCGTCGTCGGCATGGAATCGCGCGGGTTCATCTTCGGCGCCCCGATCGCGTACGCGCTCGGCGTCGGATTCGTGCCGGTCCGCAAGCTCGGCAAGCTCCCGGCCGACGTCGTGAGCGTTGAGTACGACCTTGAGTACGGATCGGCGACCCTCGAGATGCACAAGGACGCGATGAAACCGGGCTCCAAGGTCCTCATCGTCGACGACCTCCTCGCCACCGGCGGCACGGTCGCCGGGACCATCGAGCTCGTGAAGCAGCTCAAGGGCGAGATCGTCGCGCTCGCGTTCCTCATCGAGCTCAAGGCTCTGAAGGGTCGCGATCGCCTCGAGGGCTACGACATCGCGACCCTCATCGAGTTCTAGCGCCCGCGGTCGCGTGGGCTCGATCCTCGCGCGCTTCCTCTGGGTAGGCCTGACCGCGTACGGCGCGGCGCGCTGGACCAGCATCGAAGCGGCGTTCGTCCGCAAGGGCCTCCTGCAGGAGCGCGAGTTCTTCCGCGACCTCGCGATCTCCCAAACGCTGCCGGGGCCGGCCATGATCAACCTCACCGCGTTGTGCGGCATGCGGCTCGGCGGGGTGCGCGTGGCCGTCGCCGCGACCGCGCTTGTGCTGCTCCCCGGCCTCCTTGCGATGATCGCCGCGCTGGCGTGGCTCAACACCGCCGATCAGTGGGTCGCTCATCTCCTTCACGGCATCCTCGTCGCCGCAGTCGGCGTCTCCGCGGCCTCGTTCTGGCGCGCTGCCGCGCGCCTCTCGGGACTCTTCGCGCCATCGATCGCCGCCACGATCCTGCTGCTCATCGCGCTCGGAGCGCCGATGATCGTTGCCGTCATCGGTGTCGGCGTGATCGGCGTTGCGCGGTACCGCTGGTCGCCGCAGACGCTGCCGTGACGCTCCTCGACATCGCCCTCCTGTTCGCGCGCGTGGGGGCGGTGAGCTTCGGCGGGGGATCATCGGTGCTCGCGGAGCTCCAGCACGAGCTCGTCGATCAGCGTGGGGCGCTCACGCAGCAGCAGTTCCTCACGGCGTACGCGCTGGGCCAGGCCACCCCGGGACCGGGGATCCTCTTCCTCGTCCCAATGGGCTACTACGCCGCGGGCGTGGCCGGCGGCGCCATCGCGCTCCTCGCGTTCATGATCCCGCCGGTCCTGCTCCAGGTGATCGTTGCGAGCCAGTGGGAGCGCCTCTCGCACTCCGTGTGGATCCGCGCGATCGATCGCACGCTCGTCCCGGTCAGCGTTGGGCTGATCGGCGCGAGCGTGCACGCGCTCGGGGTGCCGCTCCTCGGCGATGGGAGAGCGCTCATCGGCTTCCTGGCCGCGGCGGTGGTCAGCCTGGTGTTCCGCCCGAACCCGTCGCTCATCGTGCTTGCCGGCGGCGTCCTCGGATTGCTCGGCGTCCTCTGAGCACGGAGGCGCGCCCCGAACCCGGCGCATAACGGCACGCCGCGCCTGGAGTTAACCGCCATGATGCGTCGTGCGCTCGCGCCAACCGCGGTCGCCATGGTCCTCGTACTTCTGACTGCCCTGCCGGCCGCCGCGCTGTCCGTCCTTCGGACGATCCCTGTCGGCTCGCAGCCATTTGGCGTCGCGGTCGCCGGTGGGCTCGTCTATGTCGCGAATAGCGGTGGGTCCACGGTCGCGGTGATCGACACCGCCAGCGATGCGGTCGTCGGATCGATCGCCGTCGGACGCGGCCCGGGCGAGATCGTGGTGGATGGCGGACGCGCATACGTCGGCAACTTCAACGATGCGACAGTGTCGGTCGTCGACACGGCGACGCGCATGACCGTGGCAACGCTCTCGCCCGGCGGGCTCGGCGTCGCGGTCGACCCCGGACTCCACCGGCTCTACGCCACCAGCGGCGCACGGTTGACCGTCTTTGACACCGACACCCTCCAACCCGTCGCGACCCTGACCGCGCCTGCGGCGGGCGGGTGGTGGGCGGTCGCGGTCGACGGCGCGACCCACCGGGTGTACCTCGCGGACCTCGGCGGCACCGGCATCGCCGTCGTGGATGGCACGTCGAACACGATCGTGGCGACGATCGTCATCGGCAGCCCGATCCGCTTCGCGCTCGCGGTCGATCCGGCAGCCCGCCGGCTCGTAGCCGCCGGCGACACATCGGCCGCGACCCTCTCGATCATCGACACGTCGTCGAACACGGTCATCAACCGGACCACCGTCGGCGACTTCCCGAGCCACGTCGTCTTCGACCCGTCTCACCGTGCGGTCGTCACCGGCCTCGGTAGCAACGACGTCGCGGTCGTCGATGTTGCGAGCATGAACGTCACGCGCACCTCACTTGGGTCGAGGCCCGCTGGACTGGCGTTCTCGGGCGGGCAGCTCTACGTCGCGTTGAACGGAAGCAACGCGGTGGCGGTGCTCGGGAACAGCACGCCGGTCGTGGACAGCGCGATCGTCTCCCCGGCGCAGCCTCGCACGAACGACGTTCTGACCGCGACGGTTTCAGCGCACGACGCGGACGGTGACACGTTGACGTTCGGCTATCAGTGGACGCGGAATGGCGCGGACATCGCCGCCGCGACGAGCGCATCGCTCGATCTGTCCGTCGCCGGCCATGGAGACCGCGGCGACTCGATCGCGGTGCGTGTGATCGCGAACGATGGGTCGCTCTCGAGCGCGCCGTTCACCTCTGTCCCCGTCGTCATCAGTGACAGCCCGCCGCAGGCGAGCGTGGCGCTCGACCCGTCGACGCCGACGACGAAGACCGTGCTCGTTGCGACCGCGACTGCCTCCGATCCAGACGCTGACCCGCTGGCCTTCACCTACGTGTGGAAAGTGAACGGCATCACGAAGCGCACGACAGTCACAGGGGCGACGTCGGACAGCCTTGACCTCGGCCAGCCGGGCAACGGGAACAAGGGCGATGTCGTCGAGGTCGAGCTCACCGCCTCGGATGGCATGCTCAGCAGCGGACTTTCGAGCGCGACCGTGACGGTCGCCCGAGGCCACTGAGCCGGACCTCCACCGGACTGCGCGGAGCGCGACAAGTCGCCGCACGCGTTGCCCCGCGGTAGACTGAGGATCCACAAGGACAACCGGCGGAGCCCCGCTTGGTCGTAGCCCTCGAGACTGGAGGAGCCTCATGACCGCGGCCCCGCTGATGCCTGAGATCGAGATCGACCCCCACGCACCGGCCGCGGACGTACGCGCCTTCTTCGAGCACGACCGGATCATCGCCGCCTACGCGCTCGCCGACCTCGACCCGGACAACGTCGACCGGTCGCGCTGGTGGATCGCCCGCCGGGACGGCACGGTCGTCGCGGCTGCGCTCCTCGTGGAGGTCCTCCCGTTCCGTCCGTGCTTCGCGATGGGGGAGACCGAATCGCTCGCGGAGCTGTTCCGCAACGGCATCACCGAGGCGCGCCTGATCCTCGCGACGCCGCCCAATGGCCGGCTCGCGATCGAGGCGAGCTACCGGTTCGAGCGCGTCGACGTGATGAACCGCATGGTCGTGACCGCCGAGACATTCCGGCCCCGGGTGAATCAGACGGTCACGCGTCTTGGCCCCGACGAGCTCGAGGACATCATCGATCTATACGGGACCTCGTCGCGCACCTACTTCACGCCCGCGCGGCTCGCGCGCGAGATCTACTACGGCGTGTACAGCGGCCGGCAGCTCGCCGCCGCCGCCGGAACGCACGTGCGCTCGCGCGGCGCGAACATCGCCGCGGTCGGCAACGTCCTCACGCGGCTCGCGTACCGCAACCGCGGGATGGCGACATCGGTGACATCGGCCGTCACCGAGGCCGCGTTCGAGCAGCACCGCGATGTCGTTCTCAACGTGCGTCAGGACAACACGCCCGCCGTCAGCGTCTACCGGCGTCTTGGGTATGAGATCCACGCGCCGTTCGTCGAAGGACCAGCAGTCCGCCGCGCCGTGTGGGAGCGGCTCACGAAGAATCTATTCGGGAGAACATCATGACCGTAGCCACCACGTCACAGTCCGACGTCGCAGATCTTTCGCTTGCGGATGCCGGCTCACGGCGCACCGAATGGGCCGGGCGCGAGATGCCTGTTTTGGCAAGCATCCGGAAGCGAGTCAAAGCGGAGCAGCCGTTCAAGGGTCTGCGGATCGGTGCGTGTCTCCATGTCACGACCGAGACCGCGAATCTCGCCATCACTCTCCGTGACGGTGGCGCGTCGGTCGCGCTCTGCGCGTCCAACCCCCTCTCGACGCAGGACGACGCCGCAGCATCGCTCGTGAAGAACGAGGGCATCGCCGTCTACGCGAAGAAGGGCGAGGATCGAGACACGTACTTCAGCCACATCGAATCGGTCCTCGCGACGAAACCGCAGATCACGATGGACGACGGCGCCGACGTGGTGACACTCCTCCACACGACGCGCACGGAGCTCCTCCCGAACGTTCTCGGTGGCACCGAGGAGACGACCACGGGCGTCATCCGCCTCCGCGCGATGGTCGCCGACGGTGTCCTCCAGTACCCGATCGTTGCGGTGAACGAGGCGCGTACGAAGCACATGTTCGACAATCAGTACGGGACCGGGCAGTCGGCGATCGACGGCCTGCTCCGCGCGACGAACATCCTCATCGCCGGAAAGACCGCGGTCGTCGCGGGCTACGGCTGGGTCGGCCGTGGCGTCGCGTCGCGGTTCCGCGGCATGGGCGCGAACGTGATCATCGTCGAGGTGGACCCGCTCCGCGGGCTTGAGGCGGCCATGGATGGCTACCTCGTCATGCCGATCGCCGAGGCTGCGAAGCGCGGCGACATCTTCATCACGACGACCGGGAACCTCAACGTCATCGGCGCCGCGCACTTTCCGACACTGAAGGACGGCGCCATCATCGCGAACGCCGGCCACTTCAACGACGAGATCGAGATCCCGGCGCTCGAGAAGCAGTCCAAGGGCAAGCGCACCGTCCGGACCTTCGTGGAGGAATACAGCCACGAGAACGGGAAGAAGATCTTCCTGCTTGCCGAGGGCCGCCTCCTCAACCATGCTGCCGCCGAGGCCAACCCGGCCGCGGTGATGGACATGAGCTTCGCGAACCAGGTGCTCTCCATCGAGTACCTGCTCACGAAGGGCAAGGAGCTCAAGCCGGACGTGTACGCCGTGCCGGCGGACCTCGACGCGCTCATCGCCAGGCTCAAGCTCGAGGCGATGGGTATGAAGATCGACACCATGACCGAGGCGCAGGCGTCGTACGCCAATTCGTGGAAGGCAGGGACCTAGACATGAGCCTGAGCTTCATGCGCAGCGACAAGTGGCTGTTCTCGAGCGAATCGGTCACCGAGGGCCACCCGGACAAGCTGTGCGACCAGGTCTCCGACGCCGTCCTGGACGCGCTCATCGCAAAGGATCCCATGGCCCGCGTCGCCTGCGAAACGGCGACCACCACGGGCACCGTCCTCGTCGCTGGCGAGATCACGACGACCGCGTATGCGGACGTCATCTCGATCGTCCGCGAGGTCGTGCGTGACATCGGCTACACGAATGCGCACTACGGCTTCGACTACGAGACCTGCGGCGTCCTCACCGCGATCAAGCCGCAGTCGCCTGACATCGCGCAGGGCGTCGACCGCGCCCAAGACGACCGGGGCGAGCTCGGTGCCGGCGACCAGGGAATGATGTTCGGCTTCGCCGTCGACGAGACGCCCGAGCTCATGCCACTGCCCATCACGCTTGCCCACGCCATCGCGAAGCAGCTGGCGACGTCGCGCAAGAAGGGCGAGCTCAAGTACCTCCGCCCCGATGGCAAGAGCCAGGTCACGGTCGAGTACGACAAGGGCGTGCCGAAGCGCGTCCACACCGTGGTCGTCGCGACGCAGCACGACGACGGCATCGACCTCATTCGCCTGCAGAAGGACGTGAAAGAGGCCATCGTCCACGCGGCGATCCCGAAGCACCTGCTCGACAACGACACGCGGTACGTCATCAACGGCACCGGGAAGTTCGTCATCGGCGGTCCGATGGGTGATGCCGGCCTCACCGGCCGCAAGATCATCGTCGACACCTATGGCGGCTCGGCCCCGCATGGTGGCGGCGCGTTCAGCGGCAAGGATCCGACGAAGGTCGACCGCTCCGCCGCGTACGCCGCGCGCTACGTCGCCAAGAACGTCGTCGCGGCGAAGCTCGCGAAGCGCTGCCAGATCCAGATCGCGTACGTCATCGGCGTCGCGAAGCCGGTCTCGCTCAACGTCGAGACGTTCGGCACCGGCACCGTGGACGACGAGGTGATCCGCCGCCTCATCGACGAGCACTTCGACTTCCGGCCGCAGGCGATCATCGATCGTTTCCGGCTCCGCCGTCCCATCTACCGGCAGACAGCCACGTATGGACATTTCGGCAGGCCGGACCTCGATCTTCCCTGGGAGAAGACGGACCTCGCCGACACGTTCGCCCAGAGCGCCCGCAGCGCCGGGAGCCGCAAAGCAGCCGTCTGACCATGCCATCGCCGGCTGGCCCTCCGCTTGCAAGATGACCGTACCTAGCCCTTAAGGAGGGAATGCTGTGGCACGTGATGTTGTATTGCGCCCCACCGGTACGTCGTGGGGTGCGGTCCTTGACGGATGGCTCGCGACGGTCGGCGTCGCGGCGATCCTGAGCCCGATCATTGCGCTGGTCCTCACCGACCTGTACGTGACGCGTGGGTACGCCTCGACGGTCCCGATCCTCGCCGCCATCGGTCTCTCGTATCTGGTCGGCGGGTACGTCGCCGGGCGGATGGTCGGCTATCGCACCAGCTGGCACGGGATGATGGTCGCGTTCTTCGGCCTCTTCGTCGTGCTGTCGCTGCTCGTCATCGACGTGGCGCTCTCGCTCGGCCTCTTCGGATCCACCGGACGCCTCGTGCAGGTCATGCCGGTGGTCCTTGGCGTCTCCCTGTTCACGTCCGCCGAGACGTTCGCCTTCGGTGGCGCGCTCGGGATCCTCATCGCGATCTTCGCCGGTTGGCTCGGCGGGCTGCTCGCACCGGCGCGCATGACGACTGCCGTCATCGGCGTTCCGGACCCGGTCGCCACGACGCCGGTCGTGGAGGAGTCGACCGTCAGCGCGGCCGAGGTCCAGCGTCCGCGCGGCCGTTACCGGCTCCTCCCGAGCCCCGGCCTCAAGGGCGGCGAGCGCGCTGTCGAGGACGCCGAGGTCGTCGAGCGCACCGAACGGATCAAGCGCAGCTAGACCCGTTTTTCAGAGGTTCCATCTAAGGGGGCGGGCACGGGCCCGCCCCCTTTTCGTCACCGTGAAAACCCTGAACCAGCAGGTACCGGCGGACGTATCCTCCAGCAGACCGGAGGGGGTCTTTGGGGGGTTTGGCATGACGCGTCGTTCCGCCTCGCGCTTCATCGCGATTTTCGCTGTTCTCGCGATCCTGCTTGCAGCCTGTTCGGGCGGGACGACCGCTCCTGCTGGAGGTACCTCGCCGGCAGCCGGTGCAGGCACTCCCGTCGCAGGCGGCACGCTGACGTTCGCGCTCGAGAACGACCTCATCAACGGTGACCCGATGCTCTCGACCGCGTTCGTCGACCGCAACGTCCACTACCTGATCTACGACACGCTTCTTCGCAGCGACCCGAAGGGCAACATCGTCGCGGGATTGGCGACGAAGTGGGACACGTCGACCGACGGTAAGACGATGACGCTCAGCCTCCGCTCGGGAGTGACCTTCCAGGACGGCACTCCATTCAATGCGGACTCGGTCAAGTGGAACCTCGACCGCTACCGGACCGAGGCGAAGTCGCAGCGCAAGGGCGAGCTCGGAAGCGTAGACAGCGTGACCGTCGTCGACCCCATCACCGTGAAGCTCAACCTGAAAGTGCCGTTCTCCCCGCTCGCGGCGCAGCTCGTCGATCGCGCCGGGATGATGGTGTCGCAAAAGGCCGTCGAGGCCGGCGGCGCCGACTTCACCCGCAAGCCAGTGAACGCCGGCACAGGCCCGTTCGCATTCGTCGAGGCGGTGAAGGACGATCACATCACGCTCGCGAAGAACGCAAGCTACTGGGAGAAGGACAAGGACGGCAACAAGCTCCCATATCTCGACAAGATCACCATCAAGCCCATCACCGACGGCACCGTGCGCGTGACGCAGCTCAAGACGGGCGACGCGCAAGCCGCGAACAACATTCCGGGCAAGGATGTCGCTGACATGCGCAAGTCCACCGATCTGGTGTGGATCGAAGCGCCGAACTTCGGCTTCAACAGCATCATCCTCAACAACGCCACGGGCTATGTCTTCAATGAGATCAAGTACCGCCAGGCGGTCGCCACCGCGATCGATCGGCAGGAGCTGCTCGACAAGGTCAGCTTCGGCGTCGGCGCAGTCGGCTACGGACCGATCGCACCGGCGCACTTCGCGTACGACCCCGGCTTCAAGCCGTTCACGGTCGACGCGGCCAAGGCGAAGTCCTTGGTCGATTCCGTCGGCAAGGGACCGTTGTCCTTCACGCTCATCATCTCGGCCGGCGATGCGACGCAGGTCCAGTTCGCGACGCTCATTCAGGCGCAGATGCTGAAGGCCGGCATCGACATGAAGATCCAGTCACTGGAGTTCGCGCAGATCCTCGACCAGCAGACCAAGCACATCTTCAAGGATGCGACGCTCGTCGGTTGGTCCGGACGCCTGGATCCCGACGGCAACACGTACGACCACATCGTCACCGGTAAGCCCTTCAATGACGCGAGCTACAGCAGCGCCGTCGTCGACCAGGCCATGAACGACCAGCGCACGCTATCCGATCCCGCGGCACGCAAGCCGCTCCTCCGCAAGGCCGAGGAGACGGTCGTTACCGAAGCCGGTCGGGTCTGGTACAGCTTCCGCGTCACCGGCATCGCGACGGCCAAGAAGGTCCACGGGGTGGATGCCTACCCGGACGGCATCATTCGGTTCGCGTACGCCTGGATCAAGTGATCCGGGCCTAGCTCGAAGCAGGGAGGCGGCGAAGTGACGCAGTACGTCCTTCGTCGCCTCGTTTTCATGATCCCGGTCGCAATTCTCGTCACGATGATCGTATTCGCGCTCCTCCATCTCACACCGGGTGACCCCGTGCGAATCATCGCGGGCGAGGAGCCCGATCCGGCGGCCATGGAGACGGTCCGCCGCGAGCTCGGCTTGGATCAGCCGCTACCGGTCCAGTACATCGCGTGGGTGTCGAAGGTGGTCAGAGGGGACTTCGGCAGATCCATCCGTACGCATCAGCCGGTCCTCGAGGCGATCGGCGAGCGCGTCCCCGCGACGATGGAGCTAGGCCTCACGGCGATCCTGCTCTCGGTGGTCGTCGCGCTCGTGGTCGGCACCCTCTCGGCCGTACGCCACAACTCCCCGCTGGATCTCATCGCGACCGGCGTCACACTCGCCGGCGTCTCGTTGCCGAACTTCTTCCTCGGCCTCGTTCTGATCCTCGTGTTCGGAAGCTGGCTGCGGATCGCGCATCCCGGCGGGTACGTGCCGTTCGGCGAGGATCCCGGGGACAACCTCGGGCGGCTGATCCTGCCCGCCATCACGCTCGCCACGGCAAGCATCGCCGTGAACATGCGTCAGATCCGCTCGAGCCTGCTCGATGTCTTTGGCCAGGACTACATGCGCACAGCGCGCGCGAAGGGGCTCTCCGAGACGCGCGTCATCGCCAGGCATGCGTTGAAGAACGGTCTCATTCCGGCGGTCACCGTCATCGGCCTGCAGGTCGGTGCAGTGATCGAGGGCGCCTTCATCACCGAGACCGTCTTCCTCTGGCCAGGAGTGGGCAAGCTCGCGATCGACAGCATCAACGGACGCGATTACCCCGTCGTGCAGGCGATTGTGCTGCTGTCGGCGCTGTCCTTCATGGCGTCGACCTTGATCGTGGACCTCCTGTACGCCTGGCTCGATCCGCGGATCTCGTACCGGAGCGCCTCGTGACGGCACAAGTCGCCGCGGTCAGGAGGACCCCGGCGGCGCGGGCACGCCGCTGGCTCTCCCGCGAGAGCATGCGCCGCAACCCCCGGATCTTCATTGGTGGCGCGCTCGTGCTCTTCCTCGTGTTCGTCGCGATCTTCGCACCGTTGCTCGCACCGTACGACCCCATCGCGGTCAATGGCGCGGTATCGCTCGAGCCACCGTCATGGGCGCACCTGTTCGGCACCGACGATGTGGGCCGGGACGTGCTCTCACGCGTGATGTTCGGCTCGCGAGTGTCCCTCTCGGTGGGCCTGATCGCTGTCGGCATCGGCATGGTCATCGGCATCTCGCTCGGCATGACGGCCGGCTACATCGGCGGTGCGTTCGATCTGATCTCGATGCGCTTCATCGACGCGCTGCTCGCGTTCCCGGCACTGCTCCTCGCGATCGCGATCACGGCGGCGTTAGGCCCCGATCTGCGCAATGCGATGATCGCCATCGGCGTCGTGGCGATACCGGGGTTCACCCGTCTGTCCCGAGGCCAGGTGCTTGCCATGAAGAACCGCGAATACATCGAGGCGGCCCGGACGATCGGCTGCAGCAACGTGCGGATCGTGGGGCGCCACATCTTTCCGAACATCACCAACCCGCTGATCGTGCAAGCGACGCTGGCCATCGCCGGAGCGATGCTCGCGGAGGCAGCGCTCTCGTTCCTTGGTCTTGGCGCCCAACCGCCCACCCCTACCTGGGGAGCCGACGTCTATTACTCGCAGCGATACCTTTCGAATCTCAAGTGGTGGGGGAGCGTCGGACCGGGGATCGGGATCTTCTTGGCCGTCTTCTCGTTCAACTTCTTTGGCGACGCGCTGCGCGATGCCCTCGATCCGAGGCTCCGGCGCTCCCGCTAGTACCCAGGTACTAGCCAAAACACCCCTGGTGGGGGACTGTGCGCCCGCCATTTCCCGGCGTATCCCAGTGTCGTGATGCAGGTCAGTCAGGTCGCATACGACCGCTTCGTGCTCGAGCTCCCGGCTGCGGACAGCGAGTGGCGTCCGCTCGCGGACCCGGAGATCGTCGCCGAGACGGCCGCCTGGCTTTGGGACTTCGGACCGACGCCCCTCATCGGCGTCGTCGGGTTCGACGGCCAAGCCCCCGCCTGGCTCGGCAGCTGGCAATCACGGCAGGTCAACTGGGCGTCGGATGGCACCACGTCCGGCCGCGCGGTCGTCCTTACGACGCGAACCGACCTTGAACGCTTCCTCGTGCAGGGTGCTCCCCACGAGCACACGACGCTGCTCTGGCCGAACGTCCACGAGGCCAAGACCTTCGAGGCCCTTGCTGCCGGTGGCGCCGCGTGGCTTCGCGCGGTCGACGCGCATGCCCGGATCGGCCGCCACGGTGAGACGTTCGAGGTCAGCCAGGTCCAGCCGAACTAGCGGGCCGCGGCCATCCTCGTGATGAATTCGGCGACCGGGATCGGGACGATCACGAGTGCGGCGATCAGCCACCATCGGCGCGGCGCCAGCACCGACAGGCCCACCACGGAGATGAGGATCAGCCCGACCTCGATGCCGGTGTCGTCCGTGCGACTGTCGTAGAAGGCAAGGAGCAGGCCGGCGACGATCGCGAGCCCGATCGCGAGCCGTTCCTTTGTCATTCGTCCTTCGTCAGCTTCTTCTCGGTGATCGCACCGAGCTCGACCGCGCGCTGATGGGCTGCGTACACGGCCTTCGACAGCACTGTGCGGAGCGAACCCTTCTCCAGCTGGTAGATCGCGGCCGCACTCGTCCCACCCGGCGACGTCACCATGTTGCGCAGCTCGGCGAGGTGCCGGCCGCTCTTGCGCGCGAACAGCGCCGAGCCTTCGACGGTCCGCAGCACCAGCTCCTCCGCGACGCGACGCGAGAATCCGAGGTGGACCCCCGCGTCGACGAGCGCCTCCATCAGGAGGAAGACATACGTGGGGCCTGTGGCCGAGAGCGCCGTCGCCATATCGATGTAGGACTCGTCCTCGACCATGAGCTCCTCGCCAAAGGCCGCCACGATGCTCCGGGTCCGCTCGCGCTGTTCGGCGGTCACCGCGTGCGACGGGTACCACGCGGTCACGCCCATGCCGACCTGCGCCGGAGTGTTGGGCATCGCGCGGACGATCGACGGGTGCGCGAGGCCTGCTTCGAGCGCGCGCATGTTCGCGCCCGCGACGATCGAGATGACCAGCTGGTCGGCACGTAGCTTCGAGCGGAACTCCTTCATGACCGTCGGGAGCACCTGCGGCTTCACCGAGAGCACCACGACATCGGCGGCCTTCGCGGCCTCGGTGTTCGACGCGTGCGCGATGATGCCGTAGGCCTTGGCGAGATCCGCGCGGCGCTCGCGCCGCGGCCCGCTCACGGCGAGGCGTGACGGGGGGACCAGGTGCTTGTCGAGGAGCGCCTTGATCATCGACTCGGCCATGACGCCGCCGCCGATGAACGCGATCCGATCCCTTGCCACTACGGGATTATGCGGCCGGTCACAGCTCCTTCGCGTACTCCACGGTCTTCTCCTGCCGGTAGCCGAGCGCTTCCCAGAACCGCATCGCGTAGGTGTTGTCGTCCCAGACGATCAGGTTGAGCTTCGGGCAGCCGATGGCGCGCAGCCGGTCCTCGAGCTGGACCACGAGATCGCGGCCGATGCCGCGCCGCCGCTCGTCCTTGTGGACCGCCACGTGATAGAGCCACCCGCGCCGGCCGTCCCATCCAGCGAGCGCGGAGCCGACCAGATGGCCGTGCTCCTCGGCGAGGAGGAACAGGCCGGGGTTGCGCTCGGCGAATCGGGCCAGCGACCCGTCGTCATCGCCCGGCCGGATCTTGACGCCGCATGTCAGCCAGAACGTGCGGAGGCGGTCGCCGTCCCCGTCGCGGTACGTCCGCATCTCCACGACCCCATACTCGCAGCATGCGTTTCGGCCGGTTCGAGCTCGACATCTTCAGCGATGGGACCTTCAAGATCGACGGCGGCGCGATGTTCGGCGTCGTCCCGAAGGTGCTCTGGAGCAAGCACAAGGAGTCTGACGACCTCAACCGCGTGACCATGGACATGAACTGTGTCCTCATCCGCAGCGCCGACCACGTCGTCCTCGTCGAGACCGGCGCGGGCTCCAAGCTCACCGAGAAGCAGCGGGGCATCTACGGCATCGAGCGCCCCCCGGCCCTGCTCGACGAGCTCGCGAAGCGCGGCGTGAAGCCCGAGGACGTGACGCTCGTGGTGAACACCCACCTCCACTTCGATCACTCCGGCGGGAACACCCGGCGCGACGGCGATCAGCTCGTCGCGACGTTCCCGCGCGCGACGTACGTGTTCCAGCGGATCGAATGGGTCGACGCACTGAACGCGAACGAGCGGACCCGGGCGTCGTACTTTCCCGACGACTTCGCGCCGCTCGAGGCGAAAGGTAAGCTCGAGCTCATCGACGAGGCCGTCGAGATCCTCCCAGGCATCCGCCTCGACCGCGTCCAGGGGCACACCCGCGGCACCCAGACCGTGCGCGTCGTCGACGGCACGCGCACCGCGTTCTTCTCGTCGGACTTCATGCCCGACCGCCACCACCTGCCGCTCCCGTGGATCCCGGCGCAGGACCTCTACCCGCTCGACACGCTCGAGGCGAAGCGGACGATCCTCGCGCGAGCGGTCGAGGAGCAATGGTTGGTCGGGTTCACCCACGACCTGCCGCGCTTCGGCACGATCAGCAGCGTCGACGGCAAGCTCCGGTACACGGAGGTCGCGGACTGACCGTCCCAGATCGGCCGGATCGCGCGTCGACGCTCATCGTCGGCGGCGGCATCGTCGGCGTCGCCACGGCGTTCTTCCTCGCGGAGCGTGGAGAGCGCGACGTCGTCCTTCTGGAGCAGGGAAGCCTGGGGTCGGGCACGACGAAGGGTGGCCTCGGCGGCATCCGCCATCAATTCGTCGACGAGCTCGACGTGCGCCTCTCGCAGCTCGCGACGGAGTTCTGGCGTGACTTCGATGCGTTCACGAGCAGCGCGCACCGCTTCGAGCAGAACGGCTACCTCTTCGTGACCGAGACCGCCGAGGGCCTCGCCGCGCTGCGGTCGAGCATGCCGCTCTACGCGAAGCTGGGGATCGAGGCCGAGATGGTCGGGCCTCAGCAGATCGCGCGGCTCGTACCCGGCATCCGCATCGATGACCTGAAGGGTGGCCGCATCGGGCGGCGTGATGGCTATGGCACGCCGCTCGATGCGCTCGCGGGTTTCGCGGCCGGCGCGGTGCTCGAGGACGTACGGCTCATCGAACACGTCCACGTCGACACGCTCATCGTCGAGGGCGGCGCGGTCGTCGGCGTGCGGACGAACGATGGCGAGATCCGCGCGGATCGCGTGCTCCTCGCGACCGGTGCGTGGACCGCGTCGCTTGCCGCGACGGCCGGCGTCACCGTCCCCATCTGGCCGTACCGCCGCACGATCATGGAGGCCATTGGTCCGTTCCCCGAGCTGGCCGATATCCCGCTCGTCATCGAATGGGAGTCGGGCTTCCACTTCCGTCCGTACACGCGGAACGGCGGCGCGGCGCAGCGCTTCGCGATGCCGAACCTGACCCTCGACGGCGCGACCGAAAAGGGACCCGCGGCGCCGCCCGAAACGTTCGGCGGACCGGGCCTCGATGTCGACGTGTCACCGCAGCTCGAACCCTGGGTGAAGGCGCGCGGTGCGTACCGGATGGCGGCGTTCGCCGATCTGAAGATCACCGATAGCTGGTCCTGCAACTACGAGATGACGCCCGACGATCACCCGATCGTCGGCAGCGTGCCGGGCACGCCCGGCTTGTACATCGCCGCCGGGTTCTCCGGACACGGGTTCATGCACGCGCCCGCGACCGCGCAGCTCATCACCGAAGAGATGCTCGACGGGAAGGCCTCCGCGCTCGACATCACCGACCTCTCGATCGAGCGGTTCCGGACAGGCCGCCACCCGTTCACGCCGACCGTCCTCTAGTCAGGCTGAGGCAGCGTCCTCGAGCGGCGGCACGGACACCTGGTGCCAGGTCGCTAGGCGCACGCCGACCAGGATGACCGCACCGCCAGCGACCTCGAGGAGCGTGACGCGCTCGTTGAGCAGGACGGCCGCCTGGATGAGCGCGAACACCGGCACGAGGTAGCTGACCATCGAGGCGAGCCCGGCGCCGAAGCGGCGAACCGCCCAATAGAACAGGACGAAGCCCACGATCGTCGCGAACAGGACGAGGTACGCGATGTCGAGCCAGGCGCCAAGCGGCCACGCGGGGACATCCCGATAACCCTGCTCGAGGAAGCCGAACGGGAAGAGCATCGCGGCACCCATCAGGCATGCGACCGCGGTCACGCCGAGCGGCGAGCCCGACCGGGTCGTGATCGCGCCGATCGTCGCGTACACGCTCCAGCATGCCGCGCCACCGAGCATGAGGAGGTCGCTGATGAGGCGCTGCGACGAGAACGCCACGCCGCTTTGCGCGGCAGCGACGACGATGGTCGCGCCCACCGTCGCGAACGCGATCCCCGCGACCTTGTTCCGGGTGAGACGTTCACCGAGAAAGGTCGCGACGAACACGGTGAGCACCGGATTCAAGGTCGGCACGATGAGCGCGCCATCGGACGCCGGTCCGAGGGTGAGCCCGACGAAGACGAGCGCGTTGTACGCGAAGATGCCGAAGAAGGCGGCGACGAGGAGCAGCTTCCAACGCACGAGGCCGAGCGACTGGTTCGTGGCGCGGGAGAGCGCGAGCATGATCAAGCCGGCGATCGCGAAGCGGATCGCCGACAGCTCGAGCGGCGGCACGGATCCGACACCGAGCTTCCCCGCGGTCCAGCTGCCGCTCCAACAGAGAGCGACGGTCACGTAGACGAGGACGGTGAGCAGGGGAGCGGGCACCGCGCACAACCGTAATGCGGAATAGCATCCGGCCGTGACGTCGCGCGTCCTCCTGACGGGCATCACCGGATTCATCGGCTCGCATCTCGCCGAACGTCTGGTCGCCGACGGCCACGAGGTCCATGGCATCGCGTTCGAGCCGGAGCCGCATCCGAATCTCGCGGCGATCGCGTCGAAGGTCCGCATCCATCGCGCGGATCTCGCCGATGCGGACGCCCTCGCGGCCGCCGTCGCGGCCGCGAAACCAGACGCGCTCGTGCACCTGGCGGCGCAGGCCATCCCGGCGGAAGCTCAGAAGGACGCGAAGGCCACCGTGGCCGTCAACGTCGCCGGTACGAGGAAGGTGCTCGACGCGCTCGAGCCGTTTGCCGGTGCGCACCTGGTCTACGCGTCGAGTGCCGACGTCTACGGTGTCCCGGATCACACGCCGGTGCGGGAGGACGCGCCGCTCCGGCCGACCAACGTGTACGCCGAGTCGAAGGTCGCGGCCGAGGACGCCGTCCGCACGTTCGGGGACCGGCCGGGACATCCGACAGTGATCCTGCGGCCCGCGAACACGAATGGACCGCGCCAGAACCCCGGCCTCGCGGCGTCGGCGTTCGCCAAGCAGATCGCGGAGGCGGAGGCGGGCCTGGGTCCCAAGGTCATCGGCCATGGGCGCCTTGATGCGATGCGCGACTTCCTCGACGTCCGTGATGTGGTGTCCGCCTACGTCGCGGCGATCGGCCTCGCGCCGGAGCGCACGGAGACGTACAACGTCGGGAGCGGTGAGCCGGTCACGATCGAGCGGATCCTGGAGATCCTCGTCGGGCTGGCGCGCGTGCCGGTGAAGACCGAGCTCGATCCGGAGCGGGTGCGCCCCGGCGAGCCCACGGTGCTGGCGCTCGACACCTCCGCGTTCCGGGCACGCACCGGATGGGTTCCCGAGATCCCCCTTGAGCGCTCCCTCGCCGATCTGCTCGATTACTGGCGCGCATCCATCGGGACCGCGCGCGTCGGGCGCCCATTCGCGAACGCTCCTATCGTCACCTAGCAAGGGGGGCCCGACCACATGCCCAAGATCGTCTTCGGTACCGATGGCTGGCGTGCTCGCATCGCGGAGGAGTACACGTACGACGCCGTGCGTGTCTGCGCGAACGGCGTCGCCGAGTGGGTCAAGAGCACCGGCGAGGAGAAGCGCGGCATCGTCATCGGCTTCGACCGCCGCTTCTCATCTGAGTTCTTCGCTGATGCGGCGGCCGAGGTCATCACCGCGCATGGCATTCCGGTCCATCTCGCAACGACTGCGTCGCCGACGCAGTCGTTCTCCTGGGCGACGATGCGCAAGAAGGCGAAGGCCGGCATCGTCATTACCGCGAGCCATAACCCGTGGATGGACAACGGCTTCAAGGTGAAGGCCGAGACCGGCGCGGCCGCGGGACCCGACATGCTCAAGGTGATCGAGTCGTATATCCATCCGCTTGAGGGCACGCCGGAGAAGATCCAGCGCATGCGGCTGGCGGACGCCGACAAGGCCGGCCTCATTGAGCGCTTCGATCCGGCGCCCGACTACCTCGGGCACGTCGCGGAGCTCTTCGACCTCGAGGCGTTCAAGGCCGCTGGCTACACGCTGGTCTGCGAGCCGCTGTACGGCTCGGCCGGCGGTTACTTTACGCGGCTGCTCGGCGGGGGCAAGACAAAGGTCATCGAGCTCCACAGCGAGCGCAATCCGTTCTTCGGCGGCGTGAACCCCGAGCCCATCCCGCCGAACATCAACGAGTTCCTCGCACGCATCCCCACGGAGCACGCGGACGTCGGCCTCGCGGTCGACGGTGACGCCGATCGCGCGGGTCTCGGCGACGAGAACGGCACGTTCGTCACGACGCTCACGTTGTACGCGCTGCTCATGTGGTACCTCATCGAGATCCGCGGACTGAAGCAGCCGGTCGTGAAGACCGTGAACATGACCTCGATGGCCGACCGGCTCGGGGAGCGCTTCGGCGTGAAGGTCTACGAGGTGCCCGTCGGGTTCAAGTACATCGGGGCGAAGATGCAGGAGACCGGCGCGATGTTCGGCGGCGAGGAGTCCGGCGGCTATGGCTTCGCGATGAACATGCCCGAACGCGACGGCATCGTCGCGGACCTCTTCATCCTCGACTTCATGCTGAAGACGAAAAAGAAGCCGTCGGAGCTCATCAAGGAGCTCATGGCGATGGCCGGTCCGTCCTTCTATCTGCGCCGGGATCTGCACTTCGAAGCGGCGTCGTATCCCGAGGTGCAAAAGCGCGTCATGGCCGCGCTCGACCGCGAGAAGCCGACGAACCTCGCCGGCCGTGCGGTCGCGCGCATCGTGCACCTCGACACGAAGGACGGCGCGAAGTTCTTCCTCGATGACGGCTCGTGGCTGCTGCTGCGCCTCTCTGGGACGGAGCCGCTCGTGCGCGTCTACGCGGAGACCAGATCACAGGCTGAGCTCGCGCCGCTGCTCGATGCGGGCGAGAAGATGGTGCGGGAGGCCAAATGATGGACACATCCGTTATCGAAAGCGTCGAGGCGATCAAGAAGGCCGATCCGGGCGACATGCTCACGAAGATCAAGGACCTGCCGCTCCAGATCAAGGACGCCTGGAAGATCGTGCAGGCCGCGTCCCTTCCGCCGGCGTATGGCGACGTGCGCAACATCACCATCCTCGGGATGGGCGGCTCCGCCATCGGCGGCGAGTTCGCCGGCGCGCTGCTCGCGGATGAGCTGAAGGTGCCGCTCAACGTCCACCGGGACTACGGCATCCCCGGGTACGTCGGGCGCGACTCGCTCGTCATCGTGTCGTCGTTCTCCGGCAACACGGAGGAGACGCTCTCCGGCTTCGACGAGGCGAAGAAGCGCGGTGCGAAGATCCTCGCCATCACCACTGGCGGCAAGGTCGCCGAAGACGCGAAGGCCCTGCGGCTCCCGCTCATCACCTTCGGCTACCACGCGCAGCCCCGCGCAGCGCTCGGGTACTCGCTCACGCTCGTGCTCGGCGCGCTCGGCAAGCTCGGATTCGCCCGTGACATGGGCACGGAGATCGACCAGGCATTGAAGGATCTCGCGAAGCTCGAGGAGCGTGTCCACGAGGGCGCGCGCACGAACGACGCGAAGAAGCTCGCGATCGAGCTGTACGGAAGGATCCCCGTGGTCTTCGGCGCTGGCGCGATGGGCGTCATGGCCCGCCGGGTCAAGGACCAATGGAACGAGAACGCGAAGAACTGGGCGCACTACGACGTCATGAGCGAGCTGAATCACAACGCGGTCGTCGGATTCCCGCACCCCCCGCTCGCCCGCGATGCGCAGACCGTCCTCCTGCTGCGCAGCCGGCGCGACAACCCGCGCCATCAGCTGCGGTTCGACGTGACGAAGGAGCTGCTCGACCGGTCGCAGATCCAGCACAAGGACCTGCAGTTCGACGGCGACTCGCTCCTGTCGGAGATCCTGCAGATGACCTACTTCACCGACTACGTGTCCTTCTATGTCGCGCTGCTGAATGGCGCGGACCCGTCGCCAGTGGCGTCGATCGACTACCTCAAGGACCGTCTGGCGAAGGCCTAGTGGCGGCGACCATGTTCGCCTTCTGCCCGCGCGACGGGACGAAGCTCGTCCTCACGCGGATCGACGGCCGTGACCGGCCGACGTGTCCGGTGTGCAACCTCGCCGACTTCATGCACGTGCAGATCGGCGCGAACTGCGTCGTCGAGCGCGACGGAGCCGTCCTGCTCGTGCGCCTGAACTACGGACCGCGCGACGGCCACTGGTCAATGCCGGGCGGACTTGTCGAGAACGACGAGACGACCGAGGAGGCCGCGATCCGGGAGACCAAGGAGGAGACGGGCTTCGACGTCGCCCTCGACGGGGTGTTGTCGGTCTGGATGCGGCCTGGATTCCCGATCCTCGTGGTGACGTACCGTGCCCACATCGTCGGCGGAACGTTGCAGGTCGCACCCGACGAGGCTTCCGAGGCCGCGTTCTTCCCGAAAGCCGAGCTTCCGCCGCTCGACAACATCGCCTGGCCGTCGACGGTCCACGGCCTCGACGCCTGGCGCGCGTACGAGCCGCCGACGCCTTGAGGAGGGTCCGCTGAATGAAAGAGCCCACGCTCCAGACTTGGGAGCTCTACTACCCCGAGGCCGCGGCGACCGGGATGGAGATCGCCCGCGCGCGGATCGATCCGACCGACGTGATCTGGCTCCACTCGGCGCCGCCGGTCCTCGCCGTCACCGTGCGCGAGGGCGACGACCATGTCGTCGCCCGCGGTGAGGGGCTCAAGCGGATGGGTCCGCACTTCCCGATGACACGGCTCGAGTGGAAGAATGACGCCGTGGTCCGCAAGGACCGCTGGCCTATCGACGCCGACCTCGGCGCGATCGTGATCCTCCCCGGCGGCGAGGCCGGGATCCTCAAGAGCTGGTGGAACGCGGCAGACGGCAGCGAGTGGCGCTGGACCCTGGAGTTCTTCAACCGCCGCGGCTGAGCTCCAGGTCCAGCTGCGCGAAGTCCCCTGCGTCGCGCCGGACACCGGGCTGCCAGCGGACCGGCGTCCTGAAGAGCGGTCCGGCGTAGGTGAACGAGTGGTACTCGCCGTTCTCGCCCGCTGGATCGATGCCGGTCGCGGCGATCTCCGTGACGAATCGCTCGTTGATGATCCGTCCCAGCCAGCTCGCGTCGAGCTTCCGCAGATTCACGCACGTGATCACCGCGCGGCTGCCGCCCGCGACGAACTCCGCGACCAGGTCTCGCGGCGCGTCGCCCCAGAGCGGTTCGACGTGGTCGAGCCCGGCGGCACGCACGCGCTCCTCATACCAGGCGCGTACGTCTGCCAGATGGATGTCGCCGAGCACGACGCCGGCGAACGTATCGCGCGCGAGTCCTGCGAGCAGCTCCCGGAACGCCGCGTCGTAGCGCTCCCACACGACGCCAAGCTGGACAAGCTCGATCCCGATCGCGTCGGCCTGCGCCTCGATCAGCTCACGGCGCGTCGCGTGGAAGCGGACTCGGTCCGTGGCCGGGTCGTAGATGTTGATGATCCGATCCACCTCGAGACCGCGTGCGCGCGCGCGTAGCAGCGCGAGCGCGCTGTCCTTGCCGCCCGACCACATGAGCGCGTAACGGTCAGCGGATCCCGAACTCGATCGCGACGACGCCATCGCGCACTTCCTTCACGCAGAGTCCGGTCACGCAACCGCGCGCAGGGCAGTCCGGCGTGCAAAAGTGGGCGTGGGCGCAGTCGAGACAGAGCCGCATCCCGTCGCAGACCTCGCAGGTCGCGTGGCGCGCGGGATCGATCGGGTGGCCACAGTCAGCCGACATGCAGCGCCTCCGCGGCTTGCCATAGCCCGGCCCAGATCGCGCGTCGCTCGTCGTCGGTCGGTGCGCGACCGGCGAGATCGCGGAACGTCACGACACCGCGCGCAGCAAGCGCGCCCCAGGCCTTCGGCTTCCGGGCCGCGGTCTCGCGGGCGAGGGCGGGCTCTCGCGTGATGGTCTCGGAGACGGCGCGCTCGATCACGAGGGCTAGCCTATCGGGGTGCGGATCGTGTCCCTCGTGCCCGCTGCGACGGAGATCGCCTGCGCCCTCGGCGCGGGCGACGACCTCGTCGCGGTGACGCACGACTGCGACTACCCGCCGCCGGTCCGAGCGCTGCCACGGATCACCCGCTCGACGATCGAGCCCGGCAGCGACAGCGGCTCGATCGACGCCCAGGTGCGCGAAGCGGCGGAGCGCGGCGAGTCCACGTTCCATCTCGATGCGGCGACGCTCGCGGCTGCGCGTCCCGACATCCTGCTGGGCCAGACCCTCTGCGCCGTGTGCGCGGTGACGCTCGATGCCCTGCCGGCATCCCTCGACCCCGCGCCCCTGGTGGTGCCGCTGAACGGCGAGAGCATCGCCGGGATCTACACGGACATCCTGCGGGTCGGCGCCGCGATCGGTCGCACGCCCGCCGCCGAGGCTCTGGTGGTGCGGCTGCGCGAGCGCGTCGACGATGTGCGCCGGCGCGTCGCGGGTGCCGGTCGGCCGTCGCGTCCATCGAGTGGCTCGACCCGCTGTTCAACGCCGGACACTGGGTACCCGAGCAGGTCGAGCTCGCTGGCGGCGTGGACATCCTGGCTGAGCCTGGCGCACGGTCGCGCGTGGTGACCCAGGCCGACGTCATCGCCGCCGATCCGGACGTGCTGCTGCTCATGCCGTGCGGCTTCGACGCCGAGCGCGCGCACCTCGAGGCGGGGGGAGCTGCTGAGCGGCGCCGGCTGGTCATCGCTGCGGGCCGTGCGTACGGGCCGCGCTTTCGCTCTCGACGGGAACGCGTACTTCAGCCGTCCGGGGCCGCGGGTCGTGGATGGGATCGAGCTCCTGGCGTCGCTGCTGCATCCGGATCGCGTCGCCCCGGCTACTCCGCGCGCTTTGTCATTCGCGCCATGACCTCGGCCATCGACGGCGCGCCGTCGGGCCGCGAGAGCACCCGCACCGCGTCGCCAGCGCCGATCTCACCCGCTTCGACGATCCGGAGGTAGGCGCCGGGCCGGCCGCCGTCGATGAACTCCGTGATGAAGCCCGGCCGGTCCATCCGCGCCTCGAGCTTGTAGCAGGGGAGACGCGGCTGGGTGACCTCGAGGACGGCGGTGCCGACCTGCCAGCGCTCGCCCTCGCGCGCGCCGCTCACGTCGATGCCCTCGGTGGTCAGGTTCTCGCCGAACGTTCCGGGCACGAGCTCCCGGCCGAGCGCCGCGCCCCACCAGTCGAGGTCCTCGCGCGTGTACGCGTAGACCGCCTTGCGGTCGCCACCGTGCACGCGCCGGTCCGACTGATCGTCTCCCTCGAGGTTCACACCGCGGACCGCGACCCGGCCGGCGACCGGGTCTTTCCAGATGCTCGTGCGGATGCGGCGCTCGCCGACGTTGATCTCGCGCGGCGCGCCCACGTTCACCGACCGGATGCGGCCTTCCTGCATAGCCATCTGCATACAGCAGCCTAGTAGGCTCGACGCGATGCTCATCCGGAAGCACGACGCGGCGATCTCGGACAACGAGTGGAAGACCTTCATCGCCTCGCGCGACTTCGGGGAGCTCATCGCGAGCGGCCGCGGCCGCGACGTCCCGGTCGTCGTCCCGACGCACTTCATCTACGACGGCGACTACACGATCCGCCTGCACCTCGCCGTGCCGAATCCGGCCTGGGAGGCGCTCGCCGAGAACCCGCTCGCACTCGTGTCCGTGTACGGCGACTACAGCTACATCCCGACGCAGTGGAACGCGAACCCCGGCACGCCGGTCGAGCAGGGCGTCCCGACCTCGTACTACGCCGCGGTGCAGGCGGTCGTGCGGATCAGGGTCGTCGACGATCCGGCCGAGCTCTCCGGCATCCTCACCGCGCAGCTCGCTCACTTCCAGCCGGAGGGCGGGCACCTGCCGGTCGATCCGGCAGGGCCGTATGGCGCGCAGCTCCCCGCAATCCGGGGCATCGTCGGCACGATCGAGATGGTGCACGCGAAGTTCAAGTACGGGGGGAACAAGACCGTGGAGCACCGCATCGCCATTGCCGACCGGCTCGCCGAGCGGGATCGAGGCCTGGATGCGGCCGCCCGGGCACAGCTGCTGCGGCGGACGCCGTCGTGATCCGGGCGGTCGCCTGGGTCGGACTGACGCTCATCGGCTTTGTGCTCGCCACCGGGCTTCATTTCCCGGGGACCCTCGACAACGTCGGCTGGGAGGTCGGGCCGATGGTCTTGGGCGCGGTCACCGGCATCGCGATCGGCGCGCTCCAGCTGCCGGTCCTCCGCGGACTCGTCCGGCCGCTCTGGCTGTGGCCGCTCGCGACCGCGGCAGGCATCGCGGTCACGCACGCGCTCGGTGATGGCGTTTCACCGGGGGTGGGGTACGTACCGGTCGCGCTGATCGGCGGCGCCGCCACAGGCGCGCTGCAGGCCGCGCTGCTCCGCAGCCCGCTGTGGGCGGCAGCCACGACGCTCGCCTTCGTCGTCGGGATCGTCGGCGGCCGTGCGATCGGTGTGGCGCTCGGCCTCAGGTTGGCGGACGAAGACGGACTGCTTGGGGCCGCGATCCTCTCCATCGGCACGGGCGCGATATACGCGGCGCTCACGGTGCCGTTGCTCATCCGGAAATGGGCCGATCCGCGGCCCGTTGGAGACCGAAAGAGGTAGCACAGAGCCGTTCCTATACTCGCCACGACGCCGGGCTTCCCGACGCCGATACGGAGCGGGAGGAACTCATGAACTCGAGCCTCATCTCCAAGATCGAGAAGGCGAAGCGGTACGCAGCGGAACCCGATCGCGTCCACGTCGAGACCCTCGAAGTCTCATTCCGCGGTGACAACGGCACCCACAAGGTCCGCCTCTCTGGAGATGCATGGTCCTGCGAGTGCGATCACTTCGTCGTCCACGGCCTCTGCACGCACGTCATGACGCTGCAGCGGCTGTTCTCGGCTAACCTGTCCGACAGCGCACGATTCACGCAAGAGCGAGTCCCGGTCCCGGCCTAGGTCGATCCTCGCGACAACTGAATACGCGGAGCTCCAGCGAAGCCGGTGCGATTCCGGCAGGGTCCCGCCACCGTAACGGCCCCATCGAAGGACGGAGCCGAACTCGGGTCGCCTGGTCCATCCGCTCGCGGCCAACACACCTTCGCGAGAAAGGGTGAGCCTGAATGCTCCGACGCATCGCGCTGCTGTTCACGCTTCTTTTCATCGTGACCTGCGGGTCTGCGCCCGCGTCCGTTCCCTCGCCGAGCGCCACCACGAAAGCCAGTGCCACGGCTGGCGCTTTCCCGGCGAGCATCACCGACTTCCAGAACCGGTCGGTCGCGATCTCCAGGCGGCCGGAACGCATCGTTTCGATCGGCCCGTCGAACACTGAGTTCCTCTTTGCGCTCGGCGCCGGCGATCGCGTCGTCGGCACGGACGACTTCTCCGACGAGCCGGCTGCCGCCACGTCCATCACGCACGTCGGTGGCGTGAAGGTGAGCATCGAGAAGGTCGTGTCGCTCAAGCCCGACCTCATCGTCACCGTGAAGTTCTCGGATGGCACGATCGAGGCACTGTCGCAGACGAGCGCCGCGGTGCTCGTGGTGGATCCGCAGAACGCCACCGATGTCGCGCGCACCGCGGCGCTGCTCGGGCAGGCTGTGGGCGCGAACGGCGCGAAGCTCGCAGCCGATATCCAGGCGCAGCTGGACGCGGTGAAAGCGAAGACCGCGAACGCGTCCAAGCCAAAGGTGTTCCACGAGATCGACGCGTCCGACCTCACGAAGATGTACACGGTCGGCCCGGGATCGTTCATCGACGACCTCATCAAGCTGGCCGGTGGCACCAACGTCGCGGCCGCGGCGAAGACGCAGTACCCGACCATTTCGGCGGAGGAGGTCGTGCGCGCCGACCCCGAGATCGTCGTGCTCGCCGATGCGGCGTACGGCACGACGATCGACCAGGTCATCGCCCGGCCCGGCTGGTCCGCCCTCAGCGCGGTCAAGAACAAGCGCGTCTATCCCGTGTCCGGGAGCCTCTTCAGCCGGCCGGGGCCTCGTCTCGGAACCGCAGCGGAGGCATATGCGAAGCTCGTCCACCCCGAGCTCTTCAAGTGACCGGATGAGCCGGACGGCGCCGGCGTTCCTGATACTCGCGATCCTGCTGCCGGTCAGCGTGGTCGTGGGGATCCTCATCGGCGCCGTCCCGATCGCGCCGGGTGATGTGCTCGGGGCGATCTTCGGTGCGGGAGACCCCGCGACCGGGGTCATCGTCCGAGATCTCCGCCTGCCGCGCGTGATCGCCGCCGCTCTCGTCGGCGGCGCGCTGGCCGTCGCGGGCACGCTCCTGCAGGGACTCTTCCGCAACCCGCTCGCGGATCCCTATGTGACCGGGACATCGGCCGGCGGCGCGCTCGGTGCCGTCGCGGTCATCGCCATCGGCGGCGACATGAGCGGCGCGGCCGTTCCGGTCGCTGCGTTCGCCGGCGCGCTCGTCAGCGCGCTCGGGGTCTGGCAGCTCTCGCGGCTCGGCGGCCGCACGACCGTGCTCACCGTGCTGCTCGCCGGCATCGTTCTCACCTCCTTCGCCGGCGCGATGATCACGCTCCTGCTCTTCCTGAGCGACCGTCTCGCGCTCCGCCTGCGCGCGATCCTCGACATCCTCGGCGGTGGCGTCGCGGTGCGCTCGGTGAGCGAGATCGTCGTTGCCGCGATCGTCATCGCGATCGGTCTCGCGCTCGCGGTCGTGCTGGGCCGTCGCATCGACGCGTTCGTGTTCGGTGAGGAGACCGCCGCGACGCTCGGCGTTGACCCGGACCGCACGACGATCGCGGTCATTGCGGCAGCCGCGCTGCTCACCGGCGCGGCCGTCGCGCTCGCCGGCCTCGTCGGGTTCGTCGGTCTGGTCGTGCCGCACGCCCTGCGGCCCATCGTCGGCGCGGGTCATCGCAGGCTCGCGCTCGCGAGCTTCCTTGCCGGTGCGAGCGTGCTCGTGCTCGCCGACACCGGCGCGCGCTCGGTCATCGCGCCGGCGGAGCTTCCGGTGGGGGTGCTCACCGGACTCGTCGGCGCGCCCTTCTTCCTCTTCTTGCTCGTGCGCGCGCGCCGCCGGGAGATCGCGTGACCGCTTTGGTCGCCCGCGGACTCGAGGCGGGCTACGGCCCGCGGCGCGTCCTGCGGGGCGTGGACCTCACGCTCGAGCCGGGCGGGCTCATCGCGCTCGTTGGCCCGAACGGGGCGGGGAAGTCCACGCTCCTGCGCGCGCTCGCCGGGCTCATCCGGCCATCCACCGGCCGGGTCACGCTCGACGGTGTCGACGTGCTCTCGATGTCGCGCGCGGCGCTCGCGTCGCGCATCGCGGTCGTACCCCAGACCTTCGACACGCTCTTCCCGTTCACGGTCCGCGAGATCGTCGCGCTCGGCCGCACCGCGCGCCTTCGCTTGTTCGCTCGGCCGACGCGATCCGACCAGGAAGCGGTCGACCGAGCGATATCGGATCAGGATCTTTCGTCCTTCGCCGGACGGCGGATCGACGCGCTGTCGGGCGGCGAACGGCAGCGCGTCGTGCTTGCGATGGCGCTCGCGCAGGAGGCGGACGTACTCCTTTTGGACGAGCCCACCGCCCATCTCGACCCGTCGCATCAACGGAGCGTGCTGCTCGGCGTGGGCGAGCTCGCCCGCACCCGGGGCGTCATCGCCATCGCTGTGCTGCACGATCTCAATCTCGCCGCGCTTGCCGACCGGGTCATCGTGCTTCATGACGGTTCGCTGCA